>JAYWBA010000266.1:0-8957 GCA_043781915.1 Saprospiraceae bacterium | reverse complement strand
ATTCTTTTTTAAATTTTTAATGATTATGAAAATTTTAATTATTAACGGACCCAACCTTAACCTGCTCGGCAAACGCGAGCCACATATATATGGAACGCAAACTTTCGAAGATTATCTCAACCTTTTACACGCTCGATTTCCAGCAGTTAACATTGAGTATGTTCAAAGCAATATCGAAGGAGTGTTGATTGATAATTTCCATCGCGTGGGATTTGATACGAGTTATACAGGCATCATTCTAAATGCAGGTGCTTATACACATACTAGTTTGGCGCTCGGCGATTGTATTTCTGCCATAAAAGTACCTGTTGTTGAAGTCCATATTTCGAACGTTCATGCGCGAGAAACTATCAGACACCATTCATTTACAGCAGCTAAATGTGTTGGGGCTATTGCAGGTTTGGGTTTGGAAGGATATGCACTCGCCATCCAGTTTTTTATGACGCGTTGATAGGATTTTCTGCGGAAAATTTATCTCAAATCATTTTGAAGCGCTATCAGCGACGCATTAATTTTATCTGTTTTGGTATTAAGCGTTTGTATTGCTTCAGTTTCAGCTTGTAATTGCGCATCAAAATGCGTGAAGTTAACTTCGATTTTCTTTTTCAAAGTGCTGATATAAGTGTGCAGCCTTTCAGTAAGTTGTCCATTTAAGTTTTCTCTGCCAACAGCCACTTCTTTCCTAAAAGCTGATATAATTTGTTGTTTTTTTACAATCGCTGTGCCCGATGCAAATAGAACACCGACTGCTGTTAAAAGACCGCCTGTAATATCAAACACAGCAGTATTCGTTAAAGCTGCCAAAATAATTCCGACAATCGCTATACCACTACCTGCTGCAATATTGGGCGCTATGCTACTGCGCGATTCAAATAAATTACTGTCGTAAAAATTATTATTATCTTGCAAAAACTGAGAAAAAGTATCTTGCAATTCTTTTAAAATATTAGCACGTTTATCGGCGATATCACTGAAAATATCGTGGTCGTGTTTGAGAATGGTTTGACTGGTTTTAATTTTTAAATCCACCATTTTAGCCATATTCTGAATACTATCGGCTAAATCAGTCACGCCAGTGAATAGTTTATCTTTAAGTGCACTGTTCAATTCAACCTCGAAATTTTTCTTGATAGCATTCAATCGATCGCTGATATTATCCGATGAGCCAAAAATACCCATGAAAGATCGTTTAATGAGACCCACAAAAGAAAGTTCAACGCTTAATTCGTTTTCCGTTTTTTTAGTGATAGTATCGTAACCCGCTTCAATATTTTCGATCAACATTTTTACATAACCATGCGATTTTTTTTCTTGTGCATCGAGCGATTGTTTAATATCGGTTCTGAAATTCCTATCACTTTGAAGTTGTAATTGGCGCTCAGTCATACCTTTCTCAATACGCGCTGTGATATTTTGTGCTGTATCGAGCGTAGAGCCGAGTTTAAGTTGCACTGCTTTGCCACCAGTTATATTCGAACGGATGTAATCGCGAATAGCCGAAAAACCAGATTCATCGAATTTTTCTTCTTGTTCTTGTTTCGCTGAAACACAAAATACGTGTGGATTTTCAATGCCGAGTTTTTCTGCTTGCGCTACAACACCTAATCGGTTGGTTTCTAAGTCTGTTTCATTCATTAAATCTTTTTGCTGGAGTACAAAAATGATTTTTCGCTTCCAATCGGAATGGATGAATTGAAAGAAATCCCAAGCAGATTGTCTGTACGGATTTTTCGATTCAAACACAAAAACGATTAAATCGCTCGAAGGAATAAATTGTTCTGTAATTTCTTGATGATGCTCGACTATTGTATTTGTGCCAGGTGTATCAACTATGGAAATTTCTTTTAGAATTTCGACGGGTAGAAATATTTTTTTAAGATATGGATTAATGACTTCGGTGTGTTGTTCAGTTCCATACAAAATTTGTTGTATCGTATCCGTCATGGGTTGCGGTGCGACTTTACAAATTTCTTCATTTTGCGAAAGCAACGCGTTCACAAAACTACTTTTGCCCGCTTTCACCTCACCCACAATCACAAAAGTGAATGGGTCATAGAGATGCAATTGCAATTCACTCACGCTGCCCGAAAGTTTTTCGTGATTTATTTCAGTAGTAAGCAAACCCAAATCTTTGAGCGTGTTTTCTAAACGCGTACGCAGCGTTTGTAGTTTCGGACTAAGGAGTAAAGACATAAAAAAGTGAAAAATGAAAAGTGAAAAATGAAAAGTTCATTTATTTCCTTTAGATGATTTTAGAATTGCTGTAATTATAAAAATTATTTCGTTACAATCAATTAATAATTGTTCGGAATTTTCGTTTTGATAAACTTCTGCATCTTTAATTAATCTTAACCAGTATCTGGTTTCTATTGCCTCTTTGAAAGAAATTTGAACTTTCATAATAAATTCTACTTTTGAGATAGCACCTTGAGCTTCTTCTATATTAGCACCAATGCTTGTTGCGCTTTTTAAAAGTTGACGAGACAAAACATATTCCCGTCTATTTGATTGCATTTCTAGACAAAACTTTGTTGTCATCAATGCAAATGAATAAGTTTTACTTACTATTACCTTTTCTGCCATAATTTGTCATAGTATTTTACTGAATTATTTGAAATCATTTATTGGGGTACTTTTAACTTTTAACTTTTCTTTTTTAACTTCTGACTGCTGATTCCAACAACGTAACGGTTTTATCGAAAGTATTTAATTCAGCTTCAATGCCATACGGCAAAGTGATTTGCTGCGAAACATGACCGAAAGATAAACCATACATGATAGGTTGTTTCAAGGGTGCATACAATTCTTTAAAACATTCCATCAAAGTAAGCGATTTTTCGTTTTCGTTGGCAGTGCAACCTTCAAAAATTCCCATTGCAATCCCTTTGCATTCAGAAAAATTTAAACTCTGCAACACTTGCACCATCATTCTATCTATGCGGTAAGGTCGCTCTTCAATATCTTCTAAGAAAAGTAATTTATTTTTCAATGTTTTGATTCCAAACGGCGTACCTGCTGCTGCCGAAACCAAACTCAAATTTCCTCCAATGAGCTGACCTTTGCAAATGCCTTCATTTATAACTTCGGGTTTGTAGAGCACTGATTCTTTTTTGAGTTGATCTTCCGACAACGTAAATTTAATTTTAGGTGATGCACCTGTTAAAACATCGCAAACATTCTCTTTTGTAAAATCATTAAAATCGGAATTGCCAACGGGTCCATGAAACGTCACTAAATTACAATTTTGATGAATCGCTAAATGGAGTGCCGTTATATCGGAATAACCAATAAAGATTTTTGGATTATTTTTTATTAGGTCGAAATTGAGATTCGGCAACAATCGCGCAGCACCATAACCGCCACGAATACACCACACTGCTGCATTTTCTTTATCGCTAAAAGCGTTGTGTAAATCTTGGAGTCTATCATTTTCAGAACCTGCCAAATAGCCGTGCACATCGCGCACATATTTACCGAGTTTGGTTTTAAATCCCAAGCTTTCAATGTTAGTGACTGCGCGCTGAATAATGGCATCGTTTACTGAACTCGACGGCGTAATAAGCGTTACCAAATCACCCGATTTTAAGCGTTTAGGTTTAATCAATTGGGATTTACGCATTTCTAATCTATTTGTTTTTGAACTAACTATTGGTGTGTTAGTGAGCATAGTAGCGCCTAAAGCTGTTAAAAATTCAGTGCGTTTCATAAATCATATAGGTTCTTCTTACAATAGAAAATCAGACCTTACTGGTTTGCAAAGTCAAAAAAACGATATTTTATTCAGATTTACAAACTTTGGTTGATTTATTAGTTAAACCAATAAATGAAAATAATCGGCATTAATTCTATTATTCTCTTCGTGTTCATTAACACCCACAGCTTTGCTTCTGCGTTCGTAGAGCCGAATATCTGTCCAGTTACCGTTCAGATTCCCTAATTTTTCTCTAAAGCCTGCTAATCTAAAACCACATTTTTCGTGGAGTTTAATACTCGAAATATTATCACCGAGTATATCAGCTTGTAAAGTCCAAATATTGTGTTTTTCGCTTTCGGAAATTAAATGTTGCAATAAAAGTTTTCCAACGCCCAACCCTCTTGCTTCACTACTCACGTAAACACTGTGGATGGCTACGCCTTCGTAAACTTTGCGCGGCGAGAATGGTGCGATGGCAATCCAGCCTAAAACAATGTCAGATTTGGCTGTAGCTGCAACAAACCGACAATGTTCATACCGGCTTGTATCCCATTCTTCCCATGTTGGAATAGTTGGTTGAAAAGTGGCATAGCCAGTATCAATGCCTTCTTGATAAATTTGAGAAACTGCGTCCCAATCGGAAGCCAGTAATGGTCGAATAATAATTTTCATGAGTATCCTGATAATGTGTCCTATAAATTGTTTGCAATATAGGGCATTAATATCAAAATAATAAGAATAAAATGTTAAATTTTAAGAAATAATTTTTGGTAATATTCCTTAACATTAATTTCTTATTCTTTATTTCATTTCTTAGTTTTTTTTAGCTACGGGTGTATTGGTTGCAGGGACAAGAATCTCTTTGGGTTTTTTATTTTTTTGTTTCGATTCGAAATCGGCGTGGCGCGTTTCGTTCAGTTTATCTCGCAGAGATTTGAAATCTATGGCTTTTTTATTTAAACTGCGATGCCAACACAAGACAATAGCCGTTGCTTGATCTTCGGGGTATGACAAACCTGCTTCACGCAAATAATTACCGATGCGCGAACCTTCGTATAATCCCCAATTAGTGCAAATCCAACGTGTAAGACTAAAAAACAATTTATGCTCTGCTTGATATTCATTCAATTGCATAAAAACTTTGCGCGAACTAGAATCTGTTAATCGGTTAAGTTCATTAAAAGCGTCGGGTAAATCAATAGGGATATAAATACCTGCTAAATATTTTTGCTCAATTCGGTACTTGTAATTTTGTTCAAATTCTTCGCGCGTATTGTGCAAAGTTAAATCAGGTGTCTGCGCAAAAATTGAGTTAAAACAGAGAGAAATAAAAAAAACGAAAAATATTTTTTTCGACATTTTCGGAATGAATTTTTGTGAAAACGAAAAAAATACTGTTTTCTTATTTCTAAGGGACATTTTGCGCGTTAATGATTTCCAAAACCGTTATTAAATTTCCCTCAGACTTCGCAGTTTCTCACGGAAATTCAATAAAAAAATGAGAATTTACCAAGAAAACACAACAACATGACGATTCTTTAAGTTAAATTGTTTTATTTTAAGATACATTATTATACGCTCACTTATACTAATTATGAATCAACAAAACGAAACTGCTCCAAAATCAACAGAAATATTTGATGTCCTAAAAAATAAAGGTGGTCGCCTATTTTTTATTCTTGGTGGATTTTTTATAGCCAATACGCTTTGTGCAGAGTTTATAGGTGTGAAAATATTTTCACTCGAGCTGAGTTTGGGAATTAAACAAGTGCATTGGCGTCTTTTTGGTGGTGAATATAATTTCGATCTCACCGCAGGTGTTTTATTGTGGCCCATCGTATTTATAATGACCGATATTATAAACGAATACTACGGACAAAAAGGCGTAAAATTCCTGTCGTGGTTGGTCGCTGGGTTTATTGCTTATGCCTATTTTATGTTTTATAGTTCTATCAATTTACAACCTGCACCTTGGTGGCCCGCAAGCCAAATAAGTAAAGGCGTTAGTGATATGAACGCGTCGTTTTCTGGCATTTTCGGGCAAAGTAATTCGATTATTATTGCATCTCTGCTCGCATTTTTGTTGGGTCAACTGATTGATGTTGCTATTTTTCATCGCATAAAACGTGTAACAGGTGAGAAATACTTGTGGCTGCGCTCAACAGGAAGCACTTTATTTTCGCAACTCATCGATACATTTGTAGTAACATCTGTGGCATTTTATTTCATTCCAACTTGGTTTCCCAACACGGGTCAAACACCTTGGAGTTTACAACAAGTAATGACGGTTTCAACAGGCGGTTATATCTATAAATTTATTGTCGCAATAGCTATGACACCGGTTATTTATTTGGTACACAATATTATCGAAAAATATTTGGGGCACGATTTAGCAAAACGGATGAAAGATCATGCAGCGAGCGTATAATGGATTCGCGAAATATAAATGGCTACTAATACAGCTACAATACCACTCAATAAAAATGTTGCCGATGCACCAAAAGTAAACCAAATTAAACCCGCAGCAGAACTTGCTATTAATGTTGCGATACTTTGAAAAGCTGTGAAAGTACCGATGGCAGTTGCCGTTTTATTTTTCTCACATACATTTGTAATCCATGCTTTGGCAATACCTTCTGTTGCTGCTGCATAAACGCCATACAAAAAAAATAAAAAGATAAAAACAAATTGGCTTTCTGCATAAGCCATACCGATATATGTCATCGCAAAAAGTAAGAAACCCACTACCAATATTTTATTCATACCCATTTTATCAGCTAAAATTCCCAAAGGATATGAAAAAGCCGCATATACCAAGTTGTAAAAAATATAAGTCCCAATTACGATTGTATCATTATAACCAGCGTTTTTCATTTTTAAAATTAAAAAGACATCTGAACTATTAAACAATGTAAAAATCAGTAAACCTACAATTAATCTTTTATAGGTGGTTGGGCTGGTTTTCCAATATTTAATAAAGTCTAAAAAACCAGTTCGAGGTTTTGTTAAAAACTGAAGTTTCTTTTTCTCTTTTATAAAAACAGTTGCAGATATGGCTAACAAACCGGGCAAAAAAGCGATTAAAAATAAGGTTTTATAATCGGCTGGATGAAATGTTAAATATGTAAGCGCAATTAACGGTCCTAAAACAGCTCCCATTGTGTCCATTGAGCGATGAAATCCAAACACACGTGCTTTTGTTTCTGGTGTTGCTTCATCTGAAAGTAATGCATCGCGTGCACCTGTACGAATTCCTTTTCCAAGTCTATCCAATGCTCTTGCAAAAAATATTCCTATCGGAAATACTAATACTGCCATCATCGGTTTTGAAATAGCACTTAAAGCATAACCTATTTGTACAAAGGGCAATCGTTTTCCGATGTTGTCGCTTAAATTCCCGAAATAGCCTTTACTCAATCCGGCGGTCGCTTCAGCAAATCCTTCTAACACGCCAATTAACACAATTGAAAAACCAATTGATTTTAAATAAACGGGCATTATTGGATAGAGCATTTCACTCGCAATATCTGTAAAAAAGCTAACCAATGAAAGAACCCAAACAGTGCGTGTAATAATTTTCATACTTTTTAAAGAAGAATTGCAAAGTAAGAACATCTTTATAAAAAGAGTAACAATTATTTAGCTTTAGCTAAATAATTACAAAAAATAAACCCATTGTAAAACAAATCACAATGGGTTATTTAGAAGAAATTAAATCGTATTTTTATCTGCGCGGTCTTGAATTATTATCGCGCGGCTTCAAAAATTTATCTACTTCAGGTCCTCGACTGCGCTGTCCGCCGCCGTCCCGACCTTTATAGCCACCACTGCCGTTACGCGGATTAGAGGTTCTGTCGTAAGAAGATTTTTTTTCGTAACCTCCAGTACTACCACCAAAACTTCTGCGATCTTCGTTTTCTTTGCTGTCTGCATTATCTACACGTACTTTGCGGTTGTTAATCAACCAACTCGACATGCTCGTTTTAACTTTAGCAGCATCATCGTTAGCAATATCGAAGTGCATATAAGTGCGTTTAATGGCGATGTCGCCAAAACTGCTCGAAGGAATGCCTACATCTGCCGATACTTTTTTGATAAAATCAGCAGGCGTCACCCCATCCATACCGCCAATATTGGCGAATAAACGCGTGAAATTAGCACCTGAGCCACGACGCTCTGTTGTACCGTTGATTGCGAATCCGCGTTCTTCAGTTCCTCGACCAGTGCGCGGTTTGCTGTAGTAGTTTAAATCGGGTGCATTTTTGTAATACACCAAAAATCGATTAAACTCTACACTCGCAAAACGCTTAATCAAATCTTCTTTGCTCAATTCGTTCAACTCAGCATAAATTTGAGGCAAATATGGTTCAATAGCATTATCGTGTACTTCAGCAGTATGAATATTGTGAATGATATTCAACAATTGCGCTTCACATACTTCTTTACCAGAAGGTATATTCAATTTCTGAAACTGTGATTTTGTTATGCGCTCAACTTCGCGAATACGCGATTCGAACTTAGTTGAAACAATCACTATCGACTTTCCTTGTTTACCTGCACGACCTGTTCTACCACTTCGGTGCGTATAAACTTCGTTATCGTCGGGTAATCCGTAGTGAATAACGTGCGAAATATCGCTCACGTCAATACCACGTGCAGCAACATCAGTAGCAACAAGCAATTCAAGCGTCCGCTCTCTGAATAAATTCATCACACGGTCTCTATCGTCTTGTGTTAAATCACCGTGAAGTGCATCGGCATTGTAACCGTCGCGCATCATTTGCTCAGCAATATCTTTGGTTTCAGCTTTTGTTCTGCAAAAAATGAGACCAAAAATACCAGGTGTTGCATCAACTACGCGCTTCAAAACGGCGTACCTATCGTCAGCGCGGCAAGTGTAATAAACGTGCTCGATATTTACATTCGATTCGTTTGTTCCAACCAGCTTCATTTCTTGCGCATCCGTCATGTAGTTACTCGCAATATTGCGAATTTCTTTTGACATTGTAGCAGAAAACAGCCACACCGATTTTTCGTCGGGTACGGATTCTAAAATGGTGTCAATGGCTTCTTTAAAACCCATGTTTAACATTTCATCCGCTTCATCCAAAACCAAGTTCGAGAGTGAATCGAGTGAAACGCCACGGCGTTCTAAAATATCTATTAATCTGCCGGGCGTTGCAACTATTACGTGCGCACCATCGCGCAGTTGTTTGAGTTGCAAATCAATACGCGCACCACCATATACTGCAACAATTTTGCA
>JAYWBA010000265.1:0-51326 GCA_043781915.1 Saprospiraceae bacterium | reverse complement strand
CATCTCCTAAAGCAGAGCCTTTAAAACTTTGGTTGGCACAAACTGGTGCAGAGCGCATTGAAGAAACGGAGAATCCAGAACTCGGATTTGAACGCATGAAAGCCATTTATAGAGCGAAAGGATATTCGGAAGAATGGATAAAAGAGCGGATAAATTCGATTGAAACACGCACTAAATTGACCGACGAATGGAGCAAACGCGGTGTTACAAACGGTAAAGAGTTCAGTATTCTGACAGCTATTATAGCAAAAGGAACTTTTGATGTAACCCCTTCGCAACATAAAGAAATAAAAGGATTAACCAAACCAAGCCAGAATCTGCGCGACCACATGACGGATATAGAACTTATCCTTATGTCGCTGGGTGAAGCATTGACGCGCAACGAAACCATTAAAGAAGATGCGCAAGGATTTAATGAGAACGCTAAGACGGCGCAGCGAGGCGGTTATATAGCAGGCCAAGCAAGGCGCACAGTCGAGAAAGAAACAGGCAAAAAAGTAGTTTCATCAGAAAATTTCTTACCAAAACTTGATGCACCAAAACAACTGAGCGAAGAAAATTAAAATAATAAATCAGATTTTCACATTCACCTAAAAATATGAGACACTATGGATAATTTAAGTACACTTCCTTATGAGGGTAAAGAAATTAGAAAACTTGACATAACGAAGAATGGTTTTTTCTGTGGCTAATGTGGTTGAAGTTTTGAGCTGAAGGAGAAAATTGAGTCTAAAACAGAAGCGGTCAAAAAGACTTTAAATTTGAGTACAATACATGTACCACCATGAGAGATTGTTTTTAAGTCGCACATGTTTTCTCAAATTTACATTTTTCCCTACATAAATTCCGTACATCTCTACACTTTTCCCTACATAAATATTTCAATTCTTACACTTTTCTACACATACTCGCATTTTTGCCGTATTTATGTGTCATAAAAAGCGAATTAATGCAATCCACTGTATGTTTTATTCGGTTTTAAATCTGTGAAAATTAATTGAACAGTTTTTTCGATTTTACAAAAAAAATCACGCAAAATCTCAAAAGATAGTGCGTGATTTTTTTATTTTCAAACCTCGTAGGTTTTAAAACCTACGAGGTTTAGCGACTACGTTTTCCTGTGTTTCTTTTTTGCCGCAGGGAACAAAATATTATTTAAAATGAGGCGATAACCTGGCGAATTAGGGTGAAGACTTAAATCCGTTTCAGGATCGTCAACAAAATGGCGATAATCCTCGGGGTCATGGCCGCCATAGAAAGTAAAAAATCCATTTCCATAAGGCGCATGAATATACCGTGCTTCGCTGTATGGTTTATTTTCTCCCAAAATTAAGACATTCGATTTTATCACATTATTGTGAAAAGCCGTTGTCTGTCCCATAAATCCTTTCACAATGCGTGTATGATTTTGTGTTAACATGGTAGGGACAGGATCCCATTTAGCTGAAAAATCGAACAACGTAAAGTAATCCGTTTCAACCGTTTGAGGTCTGCCGTAAATAATATCGTTATCAATAGTCGAAAACTCATAAACTAATGGATCGCGCACCAATTGAAAATTTTGGAAGGCAAATGTTTTGGAGAAATCCAATTTTTCTTGCGCATTTGGGTCTGCTGCATCACCATCATAAATACTGGCGCAAATATCAGCTCCATCTGCCGCTAAAGCAATATCATACGAATCGGTGGCAGAGCACATGGCAAACATAAATCCGCCACCCATCACAAAATCTTTTATTTTTTTAGCTACAGCTAATTTACACTGCGATACTTTCTGAAAACCCAAAGCATGCGCCAACTCTTCCGATTTTTTCTGATTTTCTTTATACCAAGGCATACCATGATAACTGGCATAAAAGCGACCGTACTGACCTGTAAAATCTTCGTGGTGCAAATGCAACCAATCGTATTTGGAAAGTTTACCTTCTACGACTTCTCTATCGTACACTTTTTCGAAAGGGATTTCAGCATACGTGAGTACCAACATCACTGCATCATCCCACGGTTGTACGCGTTTTCCTTTCATATCAAAATCGGGCGTATAGACCGCAATTTTCGGCGCGACTTCCAATTTTATATCATCTTGATTCACTTCTGGATTAGATATCTCGCGCTGAATTTCGCCAAATGCTGCGTCCGAAATGACTTCAGCCGTCACGTTGCGCGTGCGACATTCTTTTTCAAACTCCAATCTGTACGGAATCGCAAAACTTCCACCGCGATAATTGAGCAGCCAATGTGCTTCAACTTGCTTTTGCAAAACCCAAAAAGTAATGCCGTAGGCTTTTAAATGGTCTTTTTGCTTCGTATCCATCGGTAATAACAACCACGATGCACGAACTTGTGCAACGTTGGCTATAAGTATAAGTAGGAACAATATTTTTTTCATCGATTACAATTTATACTTACTAAACGTATAATTCATTAAAAAGATTGTGAAATTACGCAGACATGTGCTGCACACCTTAATATTTATAGAATGCAATTGAAAAGAGTGAACCCAAAACAAATTTTATTGCTTTGTGTTAAAAATAAAAATCCACTTTTAGCTATGAATAAATTTTTTTTACTGTTAGCTCTGCTTATCTCCAATGCAATTTTTGCCCAACATGAAGCGATCAATGAAGTCCTAAAATATTACAACCAAGCCAAAAACTTTAACGGCGCAGTGCTGGTTGCAACCAACGGCAAAATCGACTATTTGAACGGCATCGGGATTTCGAACAGGCAATCTCTGACAACCATTAATTCAAAATCAAAATTCAAAATTGCTTCCATTACAAAAACATTTACTGCCGTTTTGATTTTACAATTGTATGAAACCGGCAAATTGGATCTCAATGAAACGATTGGAAAATATTTTCCGGAATACACTGGTGAAGCTAAGAACAAAGTCACCATCAAACAACTCCTCACTTACAGTTCAGGCATACCAAATTGTGAAAGCTCTGGCGGATTTAGTATTTACCAAAAACCCGTTAATATCGATAGTTTTATTAGCAAGTTCAGTAGCGGCAAGCTGGAATCTGAACCGGGAACAAAATTCAACTACGATAATGGCGATTTTGTCATTCTGGGTAAAATTATTGAAAAGCTGACAGGAAAATCGTTTGCTCAGAACTTATTCGACAAAATTCTTGAACCACTGGAAATGGTGAACACGCAGATACTAAAAAGTACGGATATTATAACTGGATTGGTGCAAAGTTATACTTATGATGATAGTACAAAGACTTACGCCGGTGACGAGCCATATTACATTGAAAATTTCTTTTCAGCAGGTGCGATGTATTCGACAGTGGAGGATTTGTTGAAATTCGACCAAGCCATTTTCAATTACAAACTACTCAACAAAAAAACGGTAGATTTAATGCTAACCCCAAACCCAAAATTAGATAATGTAGGTTTAGGATTTTGGATTTCGCAGAAATATGGAAGCTTGAACTCTAAATTCGCCTATCGTCCCGGTGGTATTCTTGGCGCGAGTGCCAATTGGATTCATATCATTGACTCAAACCGCACCATTATTGTTCTCAGCAATACCGATGGAACGAATTTGTTTGAGATGTCACAATTGTTGAACACCGCAGCGGTAGGACAAAAAACAAATCTACCGATTGTTCCAAATCAGGAAAATAAGAAGATAGATTTCCAAAATGTTGCCGGAACTTGGGTTATTGATTTGCGACCGACACCGAACAGTGAAGCCTATCTCAAAGATTTTATCATCACACCACAAAAAGGCAAATTTTTTGGCGGTGAATTTTACGGATCTGCTTTCGCTAACGGTCAATTCAATACGGATTGGGATAATTTGTATTTTGCTTTCACTACCAGCGACAGAGAAAACACGTATTTCCACTCAGGTTACATTAACGGCAACACCATTTCGGGCAACTCCTATTCCGCCGAGAGAAAATTTATTTCACACTGGACAGGTAAAAAAAAGTGAGTTTGAGAAGCAGATAAGCCCCGCTCGCACACTCTATTTATAAAAAACGAACGCGTAACGCTCTTGCAAGTCTTCAGCCTTGCAGGAACGTGAGACGTTAAATTTTTGAAGATGGGTGACAATCAGGGGACTTGCAACATCGTTACAGGTTTTAAAAAGATAATTGACGAATGTAAAATTCAGAAAAAATAAAAAGCCGCTATTCAAGCGGCTTTTTATACAAAAAAAATCAACAAATTTAATGTGCCTCTCTATGTTACAATGTTAAATGTACAGGCTGAATTACTAAACAATATTCTAACTATTACGGCTCGGGCTCGGCACTTTAATCGTTTCTGAAGGTTGTACTTCATTGTCGTCGTGGCTGCTCGAAGCTAATTCTGTGTATTTAATCGGAAACTCGATGACAAAGTCAGTACCTATGTTTTTTTCGGTATCGAACCGAATTGTACCGTTAGATGCACTGATAATTTGCTTTGTAATAGAAAGTCCTAAACCGTTTCCTGTCGGTTTTGTGGTGAAAGAAGCTTCAAATATTTTATTCTGAATATTTTCAGGAATACCTGTACCGTTATCGCTAATGGTAATGCGCGCTTTATCTCCCACTTTTTCAAGACTTATATCTATTAACCCCTTTGTGGTACTTGGTATTGCCTGTTCGCCATTTTTAACTAAATTTGTTAGCGCCCGAGTTATAATAATGCTATCGGCGTAAATGAAAATTTTCTCTTCAGGCACCGTAACGTTTAAGCGAATGTTTTTACTTTTGAATTCAGCTTCCATTAAATTTTTTATCGAAACGACCGTTTCGCTTAAATCAAAAATTTCGTTGTTGGCGTTTTCTGGTCCGATAGCAAAATTTCTTAAATCTTTAGTCAATCGGTCAATAACGCGCACTTGATCGACAATGACTTTCATTGTCACGCGGGTTTGCTCTTTAAAATCGGATGTATCAAAATCATCTCCCAACGATAATACCAACTGTGCACCCATATTAATAGGTGAAAGCGGGTTTTTAATATCGTGTGCTATTTGCTGCGCCATCTGTCTGAATGCCAAATTCCGTTGGCTTTCTTCCATGAGTTTCAATTTTCCTTTCATTTCTGGAATGAGCTTATTGTGCGCATCGACGAGAATTTTTATTTCATCGTTGTATTTATATGGAATTTTTTCATGCCCAGAAAACTGCGTAATATCTAATTTTTCTAAATTATCGGATACAATCTGTATCGGTTTTATAATCCGAATGTTGATGATGAAAAATATAATGACGAGGGTGACAATATATAAAAGTGGCAACCAAAAAATAGTATTGATTCGGGTAGTTTCTAAATCTTTCATCGATTTTCTAAAACTGGAGTACAACGATTTTTCTAAATACCCTACGCGATTATTATTGGCATCGAATACAGCTACATAAATGCTTTTGTATTTAAATTTACCCAAGTTAGATTCTTGTTCTAAAAATTTAAGGTTGCGGGTTGTCATATTCCAAAAAGCACGCGCATCCATATAGTCGGAACTTAAACCATTGTTGTAAAGTATGTTGTGACCACTCAATAAATCTTTACCGTTGGTTTGATAGAAATGCAACGACTCTGATTTATCTATTTCGATACTTTGTACCAAACTATCTAAAATATGCTGCTTGTTTTTGTAAGAAGTTTCGGGCCAAATAGCTGTTATCTTTTCAGCCGTTTGTTTTAACGAGCTTTCTATTTTGGGTTGAATTTCGGTTTGATATAGATACTCGTTTATGCGCAGATACATTGACTCAAACCCGTTGTAAATGACAATAAAACTGACGAATAATAAAACTGAAACCGGAAAAATAATACGTCTGGATATGGAACCTTTTACTGGCGATATGACATTATCGAAGTAGTTAGGCAAAAAATGCAAGAAATAATTTGCAAATAATAAAACAAGACCAAGCAGTAAAATAATAATGATAGTTTGCGCAAAAAGCGATTTAAACTGTGTGTCCAAACGGTTTTCGGCACTAATTTTAATCGTTTTATCGTGCTCTTTATCTTTCATTCTGTAGAATAAACCTATTTCGGCGTTGTTTTTAAAGCGTTTAAATTCATCGGGCCTAATTGATTTTAAATTTATCGAATCTGGAATATGAACATCCGGCTTATCGGTATTAAAAACAGCGTAATTATATCGCCCCAAGTCGGCAATACCTTTAAAAGTGAAAAGTGAAAACACTTCGCTATACAAAATACTTCGCTCTTTGGTGTTTCGGGTGCAACGAACATTTACGATAACATCGGCATCTTCATTGTTTTTAGTTTTCAAACGGGCGAAGGTGTAGTATTTGGTATCTGGATTATTGGTGCCAATCAGAATATTTTGTCGCGCAGAATCTCTATAAGTATGGCTCGACTGCTTTAAAAAATCGGCACTTCCAACGGTATTTCCAGTTGAAAGAATCTGCGAACGCGAGTCAGAAATAACATAATTTAAATCGTAGTGGCTGTTCAAATATGGGTCGATTTCTAAAATACGGTCAATGCTGTAATTAAAATCCTTTAGCACCGAGTCTAAAACTGCTTGCCGTCTCTCGGGTTGTAAAATTTCGTCCGGAACTACAGTTCTATCTATAATATTTCTACGAATACCTTCCAAATGAGCAGAAGCCAAGGTATCGGTTGGTGTTAAAAGCGCTTTAGCATTACTTATTAAATTGGTTTCATCTTTTACTTGATTAAAAGCATAAATTAAACCTGCGATGCTGACCGAAAAAAACAAGAGTAACAATAAATTCAAATACACATTCAATCTAACGAGTTCGAAACAAATTAAAACTAAGGCAAAAGCAAGGCAAAAGCTGATATGATACCAAACGGGTATTTCTGTTGCCGTTGAAAACAGCCAACCTACAAACAAAAGTATTTCGAGTAAAAGCATGCAAACAACCCAATTATTGAGGTTCAATTGTTTTATAGACTCTACAAAACTGAGACTTAAAACCAAAATTGAAACCAATATTAATCCTAATGCAACAATGGTTGTTATACTTTCACCATTTAAGTTAACTAAGTTATCGAACGAAACAGAATGTGCTAATTGTGTTACTAAGTGGTGGACAATGTAAATAAAAATATTAAAAAAAGTAACCGATATAAGTATAAACAGTGCTGCAATGGTAATTTTAATCCGCTCTGATGTGCTCTTTAATAAATTGAAGTGGTGGTTTTTACTAATAAAATTTGCTAACCAAAAAAAGAAAAGTGTTTCAATCCATATCTGCTGAACCGATAATAAATCGGGGCGAATTAAAAGTGTTGGTAAATAAATATGTTTTTGTGCTAACCAAACAAAATAGCGTAAGCTACCAAAAAGCGCAAAAAAGATAATCCAATTCAAGCTATCGCCTTTTCTATCGAGCATTACTCTTTTGGCAATTCTATTAAAAAAAATGCCTAATGAAAGAAAGCCTACTATTAAAAAAAAGGCAATTGTTTTATCGCGCGTTTTATCGGCAATGTTGGCACCTGCTTTGTAACTTAGCGCGCACAAAGGTAAATTATCGGTTGTTGTAATGGCGAGGGAACTATTTTTCGTATCCTCTTCTCTGGCTACAGGAGTAATATTTATTTCAATCGGAATTGAAGGACTTGCTTCGAAGTGAGCAGATAAATATTCTCCTTCAAAATTTGAGTACGATTGTTTTATAGGAATAAGCGCACATAAAATAACAGGTTTGCTTATTCCGCCACTCCTTAGATGCGTTTGATGAAATCGAAGTTCGTAAAAAGAATTATTGACATGATAAAGGGAAACACTGTCTTTTGAGGTCAGTTGCATTTGGGCTACATCCGCTTCTTTCGGGAATTGGCATTCGCTTTTTGTCCAGAATTGGTAGGTGCTATCTGCAAAAATGAGATAAGTAAAACTATTCGTTTTACTATTAAACAGCGAATCGACATAATTAATTTGGCGTTTCGGAAAAGCAGTGGTCTTATAATTCAGTAGTAACTGGTTATCGGAAGTATTATTAAAGAGTGACTCAGCCTCTTTTTCTTTTTGGTGTAAATCGCTTTCTACAATACTTTTATAACGCGCTAAATTTTTAGAAGGCGTATAAATTTCATCGCATATCAACGCAGCAACAAAAGAAATTAAGCTTACAACTATTAATATTACATTTGTTCTATTAAAATTAATCTGCTTCATACAAATAAGGATCTAAGTTCTAAAATTAAGTATGTTACTCGTTGGGTTGCATCTATCATAATAACTTAAAAACGGGCACAAAAGTATAAGTTAGAACCGTTTAGGTTTAACAGAATAGCAGAATATGCCAAGCCTATACGTTTTGGTTTATTTTATTGGAAAGGAAACTAACACGAAATCCTTAGGTGAGAATTGAGGTACAAAAATAGGTGTATGTTTGGATAAAAAAAATGTATATCTGTTAATGGCAAAAAAAAATAAATTTTACAGAGTTTTTAATAACAAATGTTAGTAAGCTGGAAACCAATGTCTCCGTTTCGGTAGCGTCATTAACAGATACAGATTACGCCACTAATAATTCCTCCGCATTGCGCAAAGCAGATTCTGAGGGTGGATTTTGGCTTAACATCACTGCAATGGCTCGTATTCGTTCGTTAGTTGTGAGTTCGCGCATTTGTGTGTAGGTGCGCTCGGCTGTATTAGTTTTATAAACGAAATAATGTTTTTCTGCTTTCGAAGCCACTTGTGGCGAGTGCGTTATAACCACCACTTGGTGATGTGCTGCTAATTTTTTTAAAATTGTTCCCATTTTTAACGCCACATCACCTGATACGCCACTATCAATTTCATCAAAAATGAGTGTTGGCAATGGTATGGAAGCGGCTACTAAACTTTTTGTACACAGCGATAATCTACTTAACTCTCCGCCCGATGCAACATCTTTTATAGCGCGCAATTTTCCACCTTTATTAGCAGCAAATAAAAATACGACGCTTTCAATGCCATTTTCAGTAAACTCATTGAGGGTTGTAAATTCTATTTCTAATTGCGCTTGCTCCATGCCCAATGTGTGCAATTGCGCCGAAACCATTTCGGCAAACTTAGGTGCGTGCTTCTTTCTATTCACCGAAAGTTCATCCGCTAATGCGCGAAGGGCAAGTTCTTGGTCGATAATTTCTTGCTGCAGCAATAAAATTTCATTGCTCGCATCGCTTTGCGATTCGATGAGGGCGCCAAATTTTTCTGTAATGTCAATTAATTCCGGCACAGAGTTGACACTGTGTTTTTTTTGCAAACGGTAAACCGTATCTAAGCGCGTGTTTATTTGAACAATACGCTCGGGATTATATTCAGTTTTTTCGGAAAGATTTTCTAACTCAGCTGCAATATCTTCGAGTTCATATACAACACTTTCTAAGCGTTGATGTTGCACCGCAATATCTCTATTGTATTTTTTGACAGCATTCACTGCTTGCGCAATACTTCTTAACTGACCGACTGCTGCGTTCTCCGATTCGGATAATCCGTTAAAAGCACCCGAAAGTTGGCGTTTAATGGTTTCAGCATTTTGAAGTTGTTGCAATTCGTTTTCAAATTTTTCTTGTTCGTCGGCAGTAAGTTCTGCTTTTTCTAATTCATCAAACTGAAATTTCCAAAACTCCAACTCGCGCGAAGCAGTTTCTTGCGCCGCAATGCGTTCGGCACAGCGTCGGCGAGTGCTTAGTAAAGTACTATAAGCTAATTTATATTTTTTAAGAAGTTCTTTATTACCAGCTAACGCATCAACCATTTCCATCTGAAACCGCGCATCATTCATTTCGAGCGTGTCGAATTGTTGGTGCAAATCGACCAAACGTTCCGAAAGTGCGCGCAATTGTGTGAGGTTAACGGGGGTATCGTTGATGAAAGCACGTGTTTTACCTTGTGGTGTTAGTTCGCGCCGAATGAGCGTTATATCGTTATAATCTATTTCTTGGACCTCAAAAAAAGAGGATAAATCGTATTTAGAGATATTGAACGTCGCTTCAATAACACATTTTTGGTCTTCTTTAAATAAAACTTTAGTATCCGCGCGCTGACCGAGAATCATACCGAGCGCACCCAACACAATTGATTTACCTGCACCCGTTTCACCCGTTATAATGGTTAGACCTTTCGCAAAATTAATGTCTAAGGCTTCAATGAGAGCGTAATTTTTTATTGAAATACTTTCGATCATATCCGACAAATACTGTAACGCAATTTTTGGTGCAAAGTAACGCTAAATTTTGCAATTTTAATCAACAAATTGTGTTAAACATTTTTTTGTTTAATTACGCATATTGCAAATACGGCAATCTCAAAACGCCGAATTGTTTTTGTAATAAATAATACCCACCAAAAAACACGGTTGAATAAAATAAATTACCACCCAACGAACCACCCAAGAAAGGAATGCCTGCGGCATAACTCATCATTAATCCAGAAAAATTATGTGGATACATATTTGAGCCTGCCCAAACACCAAAATTTGAAATCAAGAAAAATAAAATAGCAGCTATGACAGAACCGCCCAAAACTTTACTTACCGTAACTTTATGATTGAACAAGAAATAACCTGCCAAACCAATCAGGAAATACGTACCGTACTGCCAATAAAAACCGCCGTAGAACCAAGTAAACGTTGGGAAAAATTGCTTGAAGAGAACGTTATTGATAAATAAATCGCTCAACCAAGTAGCAGTAAGCGGAATGAGTAACGCTTTCCATTGTTTATCGAAATGTGCAGCGCCGAATAATCCCATGGCACAAATGGGCGAAAAATTCCAAATATGCGGCAAACAGCGACTAAAAGCTGCGAGCAAAACAAAAAGGGTGACTAAACCAAACTGTAATTTTATCTTATTCATAATTCATTTTCTTTTTCGAACCACAAAGATAAATTAATTGTGGTGAGTTGTGGGTAGTAATGGTTGAAAAAAATAAAACTGAGGTTAATGCACAAATTTTTTGTCTCAGTTTTTTTGCAACAATTGCCAATAATTGCAAGTTTAACAACCATAAGCTATTAAAAAACTGACACATTGACACAAAATTGAATTGGAATAAATTTAGTGCCATTATTAAACGCGTTTTTAATTTCTTAGATTTGCGCCTCTTTACGTACGTTCTCGCCATTTCGGCGTTATCATAAAAAAATAAATTATTACATGGGACTCTTCGATAAAATATTTTGGATTTTCGGACCAACCAAAAAGGAAAAAGATATTACGTTATACACGCCAAGAGTGGCGGATATCAATGCTTTTTTTGAAGAATATAAAAGCCTCAGCAACGATGAGTTGCGCGAGAAAACGCTGGAGTTTCGCGCGCGCATTGCTGAATATACTGCCGATATAGAAGCACGCATAAAAGAGACATTTGATGCCGCCATCGAAACAGAAGATTTAGAGCAAAAAGAAGACCTCTTCAAAAGTGTTGATGAGCTTAAAAAAGAGCGCGACCAATTGGTTGAAGAAATTCTCAGCGATATTTTATCTGAAGCATTTGCGGTGGTAAAAGAAACAGCGCGCCGTTTTTCTGAAAATCCTGAATTGGTAGTTACTGCCACTGAACACGACCATAATATGGTCGCGAAAGGCAAAACGAATGTACGCATTGATGGTGAGCAAGCCATCTGGAAAAATTCGTGGAAAGCTGCGGGTGGTGATATTGTTTGGAACATGGTACATTACGATGTGCAGTTGATCGGCGGTATGGTTTTGCACGACGGCAAAATTGCCGAAATGGGAACAGGTGAAGGTAAAACATTGGTTTCTACTTTACCGGCTTATTTAAACGGTTTGGCAGGATTTGGTGTGCATATTGTAACGGTGAACGATTATTTGGCTCGACGTGATGCTGAATGGAACGGACCACTTTTCGAGTTTTTATTTTTGACGGTAGATTGTATCGATAAATACCAACCACACTCGGCGGGTAGAATTGCGGCGTATAAATGCGACATCACCTACGGAACTAATAACGAATTTGGTTTCGATTATCTGCGCGATAATATGGTGCATGGCATGGACGACTTAGTGCAGCAAAAACACCATTTCGCGATGGTCGATGAGGTCGATTCTGTTTTAATTGATGATGCGCGTACGCCGTTGATTATTTCTGGACCTGTTACTGCAGGTCAAGATGAACAAGAATATATAGCACTTAAACCCGAAGTGGAGCGCGTTTTGGAAGAGCAGCGCAAAATATCGAACCGCTTTTTGCTTGATGCTAAAAGATTAATTGCTTCAGGTAGCACAGGCGTTGAAGAAGGAGAAGGTGGATTGGCTTTGTTCAGAGCGTATCGCGCATTGCCTAAAAATCGTGCATTGATTAAATACTTGAGTGAAGATGGTATTCGCGTTATTCTTCAAAAAACGGAAAATAATTACATGCAAGAGCAATCGAAGCGCATGCCGGTTGCCGATGAGCCGTTGTTATTTACGATTGACGAGAAAAATAAAAACGTAGAACTTACTGAGCGTGGTGCAGAATGGTTATCGAAAGGACATAATGATGTCAATTTTTTCATTTTACCTGATATTACGGGCGAAATGATGAAAATCGATGCCGACACAGAAATTCCTGCTGAAGACAAACAAGCCCAAAAAGAACAAGTTGCGCAAGATTTTTCGATAAAATCGCAGCGTTTACACAGCATCAGTCAGTTATTGAAAGCCTACACGCTTTTCGAGAACGATGTGGAATACGTTATTCAAGACAACGAAGTAAAAATTGTTGATGAACAAACAGGTCGTATCATGGAAGGTCGCCGTTATTCTGATGGTTTGCACCAAGCGTTGGAAGCTAAAGAAAACGTGAAAATTGGCGAAACAACACAGACTTATGCGACGATAACGCTGCAAAACTACTTTAGAATGTATCACAAATTGTGTGGTATGACAGGTACAGCAGAAACTGAAGCAGGCGAGTTTTGGCAGATATATAAACTCGACGTGGTGGTTATTCCTACCAACCGACCGATAGCGCGTAAAGACTCTGAAGATGTGGTTTTTAAAACCGAGCGCGAAAAACTCAACGCGATGACGGATGAGATTTTCAGATTGCGCGAAGAAGGTCGCCCAGTTTTGGTAGGTACAAAAAGCGTCGAAAAATCGGAATTACTTTCGCGCATGCTCAAAATGCGTGGCGTAGAGCATAAAGTCCTTAACGCGAAGCAACACCAGAGCGAAGCAGAAGTTGTTGCCGCAGCAGGTCAAACAGGTGCAGTAACTATTGCAACCAATATGGCAGGTCGTGGAACGGATATAAAATTGGGTGCAGGCGTAAAAGATGCGGGTGGATTGGCGATAATCGGTACAGAGCGCCACGATTCGCGTCGTGTTGACCGTCAGTTGCGCGGTCGTTCGGGTCGTCAAGGCGATCCAGGTTCGACGCAGTTTTATATCTCTTTGGAAGATGAGTTGATGCGTTTGTTCCAATCGGAACGTATTGCAGGTTTGATGGATAAAATGGGACACAAAGAAGGCGAAATGATTCAGCATTCTATGGTGACCAAGTCAATTGAACGCGCACAGAAAAAAGTAGAAGAAAATAACTTTGGCATTCGTAAGCGTTTACTCGAATACGATGACGTGATGAACACGCAACGCGATGCCATTTACAAAAAGCGTTACAGCGCATTGAGTGGTGAACGCCTCGAAGTAGATTTATACACCATGTTCATGTCGCTCACATCGCAGTTAGTGACTGATGCGAAAAGCGAAAACAATTTTGCCGCACTCCAGCACAGCAGTTGGGAAATTTTGGGATACAATCCAGAAATTACTGAAGCAGAATTTAAATCGCAAAGTGCCGCGCAACTCGTCGATGATTATCAAGATAAATTCATGCACTTCTATCATGAAAAATCGCAGCGCATCATCGATAAATTGTTACCGATTTGTACCGACGTGTATAAAAACGAAGGCACACGTTATACCCGTATAAATATCCCTTTCACTGATGGTCGCGCGCGTGCACTTGGCATTGCAGCTACTTTAAAAACTGCGGTTGAGACAAATGGTAAATCTATTTGGAAAGATATTGAAAAAGCGGTGACGCTTGCTATCATTGATGATGAATGGAAAGAGCACCTGCGCAATATGGATGAATTGAAAGATTCGGTTCAAGGTGCGAGCTTCGAACAAAAAGACCCTCTGGTGATTTATAAAGTGGAGGCCTTTGCCTTATTCCAAGAATTTATAGGTAGAGTTAATAAAAACGTTACATCGTATTTATCGAAAGGAACACTTCTCATTGAAGATGCGCCCCCACGTCCTGCTGCACCCATTCGCCGACCTGCATTTGCTCAAAACAACTCTGCTATGCAACGCGCCGAAGCAGAACGCAGAATGCAACAACAAGCGGCTGCTAATGCGGGCAGAGAAAATTCTGGACCCGTTACAATTGTTCATGATGGACCTAAAGTTGGCAGAAATGACATGTGTCCGTGCGGAAGTGGTAAAAAATATAAAAATTGCCATGGTGCGAATTAAGAGGGGTTTCGCGCAAAGTTAGAGAGGATTTTTTATTCTAATGTAAGATAAGATAACTAAGCAAGGCATATAATATTTAACCGCAAGGGGCGCAAAGGTTGAACACCCAAAGTTCGCAAAGTCTATTTCCTTAAAATGCTTTGCGGTTAAATATTCTACATTTATAATCGACGATTTAAAAATAGTTATAGAGGAGGCGGAAAGAAGTTTGCAAAGGACAAAAACTTTATTAAAGAAAAACTTTATTTACGCATTTCATTTTACGCCTTTGCGCGAAACTTTTGCGCCTTTGCGAACTTCTTTGCGCCTTTGCACGAAATATCGCGTATTAAAATACCCCTCATTTTCTTAATTCTTCAACCAATGCTTACTTTTGCCGTATAGTATTTAAAATCACTCTCATAGTTATGAATTTCAATTTCGCAAATACACGTGCACTTGTACGTGTCGATTTCAATGTGCCTATCGATAAAAAAACATTTCAAATTACAGACGATACGCGCATGCGTGCCGCTTTGCCAACTATCAATAAAATTTTAAACGATGGTGGAAGCGTCATTTTGTTGAGTCATTTTGATAGACCTTTAAAAAAATTAAAAGAAGACGGCACTGTTGATGTTAAACGATTTACGCTTCAAAATTTGCAATCGCACCTCGCTGATTTATTGCAACGTCCTGTATTGTTTATTTCCGATTGTCTCTCTGAAGGTGCGGCACAAGCAGCACACAATTTAAAAGCGGGTCAAGTTTTACTTTTAGAAAACACACGTTTCTATGCAGGTGAAGAAAAAGGCGACGTGAAAATGGCAGAGAAACTCGCAAGTTATGGCGACGTATTTGTGAATGATGCTTTTGGTTCGGCGCACCGCGCACACGCCTCAACAGCAACAGTAGCACAATTTTTTCCAAAAGATAAACGCATGTTTGGCTATTTAATGGAGGCTGAAGTTTTGAACGGTCAAAAAGTTTTGAATGCGCCTGAAAAACCTTTTACGGCTATTATTGGTGGTGCTAAAGTGAGTGATAAAATTTTAATTATTAAACATCTCATCAACCGCGTTGATAATTTGATTATTGGCGGCGGCATGGCTTATACTTTTTTCAAAGCCTTGGGTGGTCAAATCGGCAAATCGCTGTGCGAAGAAGATAGACTCGAAGAGGCGCGTACCATTGTTGCTCAGGCTATGAAAAACGGGGTACGCATCCTTTTGCCTTTCGATAGCATAGTTGCCGATGCGTTCAAACCAGATGCTAACACGGAAATTTTAGAAAGCGATGCCATTAACACTGAAGGCATGGCTTTAGATATCGGACCCAAAGCTGCAGAAATAGCGCGCACTATTTTACTCGAGTCAAAAACAATTTTGTGGAACGGACCTATGGGTGTTTTTGAAATGGAAGCTTTTGCCAATGGCACAAAAAAAGTAGCAATCGCCGTTGTTAATGCGACTAAAAATGGTGCGTATTCACTCGTAGGTGGTGGCGATTCCGTCGCAGCATTAAATGCCTTACATTTAGAAAACGCTGTGAGCTATGTTTCAACAGGTGGTGGTGCTATGCTCGAATTTTTAGAAGGTAAAACTTTACCAGGAATCGCGGCAATAGAACAATAATTCTCAATTAATTTTTTTACAATGAAACTCAACAACATCCGACTATTTGTACACAATTTCGATGCGTGTTTCACTTTTTATAAAGACACTTTAGGTTTAGAATGTACTTGGGGACATTTAGGCGAAAACTATGCAAGTTTTAATATCGGTTTGCCATCAGGTTTAGCCATTTTTTCAGCCGAATTAATGAGCGATGCTATTCCAGGTTATGTAGTTAAGAAAACTAAAACTTCTGTCGATAAAATGTCGATAATTATTCAGGTAGATAATGTTGACGAAAGTTATAGAAGCCTACAAGAAAAAGGCGTAAAGTTTTTAAACGCGCCGATTGATATGCAAGCGTGGGGAATTCGCGTGGTGCATTTCAGAGACCCAGAAAATAATCTCATTGAATTATTTCAAGAATTACCACCAAGTAGTTGAACGCTTTGTAAAATAAATCCCTTTACAAATTCCGCGTACTGACTTTTTTTATCGCGGTTTTATTGATAGCACCGTAAATGTGCGGAAATTTCGAATGCGTTGGTGGAGATTCTTCAAACACACATTTCGGTGAGAGTAAATTGGTGTCGATTTCCAAAATTGTTATTGTCGGAATACCAACAAAATAGCGCTCTAAAACTCCCACCAATTGTTGGTCGGTACAGCAATGAATAAAATTTTCTGAATCTAAACTGGGTGTAGCAAAAAAATGCGATTTTTTTTGTTCATCCCAAAGTTCTGGTTGTGTAATGTGGTATATTGTAGTGTCCAAACTAAATTAATTTGAACGCAAATATAATTGAAGCTGTTTGAACTTTCTGTTTTGAGTTGAAATTATTGTATTTTTGAATCAGGGGTTTTAAAATTTTTGACATATAGCAGAGCTACATTGAAGAAATTTTGGAATCCCTGATTTAAAAAGACTGAATTTCAGACTAAAGAGAGAGTTTAAACAGCTTCATTTACTTAATTTGTTTTACATCATTCAGAGACCAATCATAGTCTAAATGAGAGATTTTGGCATTTTTATTGAGCTTTTTGGCTGAATAAACGTTTATAAAATCTATAACCGTCGGTTGTGCTTTTGTAAAATCGCCCGAAAACCAAGAAAAAATCTTACTCACTTCGGCGCTTTGCGATGAAAGGATGTGGTTGCGAAGCGGGTCGTTAATGAATGCGCGCATTTGCTCGGTGAGTTGCGCATCTAAATTTTCGGCAGTATAAGCTGAATTCCGTAACTTCGGGCAACTTTTGCTCGCACAATTAACAGCCGCGTGAATCCGTGGATCGTTAAATTGAGGACGCAAAATGCCATGCTCGATATTGTTTAAATTGTACGTTTTCCCTTCAATATTAATAAAATTAATCGCCCACGTATCGCTGACCAAAGGTATTCCGCGTTTTATATCTTTTATACTTGCAATCGGATAATGGTCGCAAATCAGTTTAATGGTAAACGCGTTGTAAGCGTTAATCCAATACGCCATTTGCTCATTGCGCGTCCATATTTTTTCGTTTGGGTGATGTGCGCTCAAAGCCTTTAAATACGATTTAAATAAAACACTATCGGCAATAAATCCTTTATAGTTTACTTCGCCCGCAGCATTTACATATTTTCGAAGCAGACTATCAAATTGCAAATGGTTAATGGGTTTCGAACTTGAATCGAACGATTTCACTTTAAAGCAAGAGGTGAAAAACAAACAGCCTATCAACAGCAAAATATATTTATTATACCGCATAGTTTTAATTTTTTTTGAAATATTTTAATACTCTGGAAATTCTAAAATACCGCTTTAAATGCATCAGCAGATAAAAAATGCGAATGCTATTATTGCAATGAAATATTTAAGAACAACAGCGAAAAACCTTTTTAGTTACAAACTCAAGAACATGTACGAATAAACTACAAGTAAAGATTTTTGTAAAAGTAAATAGAAAGGCTTAATTTCAATCTATCCCCCAATTATTTACACCTTTCCGTTTAAGAAAACCGAAAGCATAGCATGTAAAATTTTAAAAGGGGTAACATCATTCGGATAGGACGGATAAAAAAATGCCCTGATTAAAATCAGGGCACGGATTTATAAGTAGATTACTTCCTAAACAGGAAGCCATTTGTTTTAAAAATTAACGGTCGCGAAGTTTTGAGAGTAAACGCAAAATTTCAAGATACAACCAAACCAGTGTTACCAACAAACCGAGTGCCGACATCCATTCCATATAAGCAGGTGAATTATTGAGCACTCCACGCTCAATATTGTCGAAATCGAGCAATAAATTCATTGTAGCAACGGCAATAACGCCAATGCTGAAAACAATACCTAACGTACTTCCTTCGTGCATCATTGGTATGTGAATACCAAAAAACGACAGCACGATGCTTATCATATAGACAAAGAAAATTGCAAAAGTAGCCATCATTACGCCTGCGCGAAATTTATCAGTTACTTTTACCAAGCCCGATTTATAAATAAACAACATCGCAAAAAACACACCAAATGTGCCAAGAACGGCATTTAAAACAATACCATGAAATTGAGCAGCATACATTGCCGAAATTGTTCCTAACGCCAAACCTTCAAGAACTGCATATAAAGGTGCTGTCCAAGGTGCCGTTTGTGGTTTGAAAGAAGCAATAAGTACGCAAATAAATCCACCAATAGCACCACCTGCCAAAAATAACATCGAAGGATTGAGAAAACTAATTGCAGAAGTAGCTACAACAAGTAAACCCAATAAAATAGATTTATTAATAGCACCTTGCAACGTCATCGGTTGCTCAAGACTGTAATTGTCAAGTACTGTTTTAAAATTATCCGATTTAAAAACCGGATTTGACGACTGAAATAAAGCCATAATTGATTTAAAGGTTATTGAAAATAATGTTTCATTAAATTCCTCACCAAAATTAAGACGTTTTAATCAATTTCCTATTTTAAAATGAAAAAAAATTCTGTAAATCTTTTAAGTAAAATATTTTCTCTTCGAATTTTAAGATTTTTGCCCAAAAAATTACTTATAGATTATTAAAATTTTCTACACTTTCCATGAATATATCGCATAATTCACAACTATTTCATAATTTTACGGTAACAGTTCCGACAACTAATAATTAGCACCACCATAATGACAGATGTTTTTATTTACGATGCCCTCCGAACACCCCGCGGAAATCATAAACTTTCGGGTGCACTACACGAAGTGCGCGCAATAACGTTATTAGCAACGGTATTGCGCGCCTTGAAACAACGCCAAAATTTAGATACTGCCCGCGTTGACGATGGTATTTTCGGATGTGTTGCTGCGGTGAACGATCAAGGTGGAAACATAGCAAAAACTGCTTTGCTCTATGCCGATTGGGATAGTTCTGTGGGTGGTGTACAGATTAACCGCTATTGCTGTTCGGGTTTAGATGCAGTAAATATGGCAGCCTTGAAAATTGGTTCAGGCATGGAAGATTTAATTGTGGCGGGCGGTGTTGAAAGCATGAGCCGTGTGCCCATGTATTCCGATGGTGGTCCATTTCTGTACGACCCGGAAGTCGTTTCAAAAATAAATTATATTCCGCAAGGTATTGCTGCCGATTTAATTGCCACTCTAGAGCACATTACGCGCGAAGAAGCGGATTTGTACGCTTTACAATCGGAACAACGCGCAGTACATGCGCAGCAATACGGCTATTTTGATAAATCACTCGTCCCTATTTGCGATTCGAATGGCTTAATCATTTTAGAAAAAGATGAACGACCACGCGCTGATACAAATTTAGACGCGCTTTCTAAATTAAAACCTTCCTTTGCGCTCGAAGGCGAAAACGGATTTGATGCTGTAGCACAAAGAAAATATCCGATGGTTGAACGCATTGAACACATCCACACGGCAGGAAATTCGTCAGGTAAAGCCAACGGTGCTGCGGCAGTTTTGGTAGGCAGTGCTGCCATTGGTAAAGCCTTAGGTTTAACACCACGTGCGCGCATCGTTTCAACGGCTACAATGAGTTGCGAACCCACTTTAATGCTCACAGGATTTGAAGCGGCGGTACATAAAGTTTTAAAAAAAGGAAATCTTTCAAAAAAGGATATTGATTTGTGGGAAATCAACGAATCGTTTGCCGCAGTGAATGTAGCTGCTATGCGCAAACTCGACCTCGACCCATTAATAGTTAACGTCAATGGTGGTGCCATTGCTTTCGGTCATCCACTCGGTGCAACAGGCGCAATGTTAGTGAGTGTTGCGTTGGACGAGCTCGAAAGACAAAATAAAAAACGTGCCCTCATCACCATCGCAGGCGGAGGAATGGGTTCCGCAACAATAATAGAATTAGTTGGTAGTTGATAGTTGTTAGTTGATAGCCTACAACTGCACTATCAACTAACAACGAACAACTATCAACGAACAACTAATTATGCTTCCAACTTTACTACAATGGTATTTACCATTCACTTTAATCATTACTTGTGGTTACACCATTACCATTGGCGTATATATATATTTTTGGAAGAAAACACCCCCATTTACCATTCCCGTAAATTTTACACCTAAAACATTCATAACCGTTATTATTCCCGCGCGCAACGAAGCGCAAAATATTGCAGCCTGTATTAACGCTATTGCATCAAGCAGCTACACCACCAATTTGTATGAAATAATTGTTGTTGACGATTTTTCAACCGATGACACAGCACAAGTTGTTTGCGATTTAAAACTCGAAAACGTGCAGGTTATTCAACTTCAAAACTATGTGTCCTTTCAGATTAACACGCCTTATAAAAAACGTGCTATCCAAACTGCCATTGGTTTGGCAAAAGGTGAACTTATTGTCACGACCGATGCAGATGCCATTTCACAACGCCATTGGTTAAAAACGATTGCGGCGTATTATGAAATGGAAGGAAAAAAAATTTTCGCTGCACCCGTAAATTTTTACAACGAAACCAACACACTCCAAAAGTTTCAATCGCTCGATTATATCGGCATGATGGGTGTAACAGCAGCGGGCATAACAGGTAATTTCACGCACATTTGTAACGGCGCAAACTTAGCATATCAGAAAGAATTATTTTATTTGGTCGATGGATTTAATGACATTGATCACGTTGCGAGTGGCGATGATGTTTTATTGATGCAGAAAATTGCGCATTTTACAGGCTCGAACACGATAGGTTTCTTGAAAAATTACGATGCCGTTGTTTTCACAGATGCCGAAAAGACTTGGAAAGATTTTGTGCAGCAGCGTCGGCGTTGGGCATCAAAATCGTCGAGCTATACTGAAATTGTAACTTTGGTGCAGTTGGCTTTGGTTTTTCTTATATCGGTGATTATTTTAGTGAATGTGGTTGGCATTATTTTGAATCCTTCAAATTATTTATTCTACATACCCATAGTTGTAAAATCGAGTTGCGACTATTTTTTCCAAACCACACTCGCACGCTATTTTAAGCGTTCCGATTTAATGCGTCATTTTTTGCGCTCCGAACTCATCCATATTTTTTACATCGTTTATGTCGGCACAATTTCTCAAATAAAGAAAACATATTCCTGGAAAGATAGAGTGACAAAATAATTTTTCAAAATTGAGTTACTCGAAACTACAAATCTATCTAATTATTCTCCTTTGTAGCTATCTTTGTTAAATGGAAATAAAAGGGAAAATTGTTGGAATCAAATACAAAGTTTTATTCTCTGATGAACTTAAAAGCTTATCCACACCAGATTTTGACATTAATCAAACACCAACTGCTTTTTTAATATCAGATGGTAAAATCAATTTTGCTATTTCTAAATGGGTTTCACCTAAAAGAACACGCTCTTACCCCTATTCGCGTGTTTATAATACTTTGGATGCTTCGAAAAAAATAACAATTATACCTATTGTTAAAGATGAAGGGGAAGATGGTGATAGAGATTTTATTCAATGGGATACCATTTCACTCATGTCATTACTCGATGTTTTTGTTGTTTTAGCGTATTACAGTTCGGCAGAAAAAACTAAAAATAAAATTTCAAAACAAAAATTCGATAATAGTTTTATTCTTGAAAAACTCAAAGAAATTGGACAATATCATAGTTCTGCTTTACATTGGAATTTAAATGAACTGAACACACAATTGCATAACATCTTAGACAATGTTAAAAGCTCATACTCTAAAATTCAAGAAACAACTGGTGTAAAACTTCATAATTTTGATGGAATAGATAATTTTAAAAATAAAATAGGTTCTGATGTATCTTTGTTTATGCAGTTTTCAAGAGATAAAGCAGAGCAAGCACAATCGAGAGAATTTGTAACTACGCAACCCAAAGAAAATTTAGGCTCGCTTTCTAAAGCTAAAATTACAATCACTAATTTTTTAGGAGGGCAGTATTTTTTTACCGTAGACGAAGTTTTAATTGAAAGTAATACAGTTAATTTGATTGAAAGCAAGCACAGTATAAAGTCTATTTTGCCAAGTAGAGGTGATATAAAAGATGGACTGCTTAAAATGATTTTGTACTGTAACCTAACTGAAGTTACAGTAAATAGTGAAAAAATGAATTGCAAATCAGTTTTAAAACTGACTTCTTTAAAAATTATAGGGAAGGTAACTTCCGATGCAACTCAAGAAGATATTGAAAATTTTGTTTCTAAAAATAAATTGTCCGTTTCAAATAAAAAGTTGTTAAGACTTTTGTTCGATGAAGCAAAAACTAATTATTTTACAGTCTATATAGAACAAAGTAGATGATAATTAAAAGTCCGTTACGATATCCAGGGGGGAAAAGTAGAGCTGTAGAATTAATTGCTTCCCTTGTTCCAAGTTTCGATGAATTTCGAGAACCTTTTTTGGGTGGTGGCTCGGTGTTTGTTCATCTCAAACAGAAATATGCGAATAAAAAATTTTGGGTGAATGATTTGTATTTAGAGCTATTCAAGTTTTGGGAAATGGCTCAAAGCAATGTCGATGCTTTAATTGAAAAAATTTATGAATGGCGCAACCAATTTCCAGACGGCAAAATGCTGCATAAATTTTTAACAGAAAACATTGCTCAATTTAACGATTTAGAACGCGGAGCAGCATTCTTTATTTTTAATCGAATTACTTTTTCTGGAACAAGCGAAAGTGGTGGATTTAGTGAGCAAGCATTTCAGGGAAGATTTACAGAAAGCAGTATTGAGCGCGTAAAAAAGTTAAGTAAAATTATTGAAGGCGCAAAAATTACTAATCTCGATTTTCAATCTATTATAGAACAAGATGGTGAAAATGTCTTTATATTTTTAGATCCGCCGTACTATTCAGCAAGTAAATCAGCGTTATATGGCAAAAATGGAAATTTGCACAAAGGTTTTGACCATTTCCGATTTGCCGAAGTGATGAAAAACTGTGAACACAAATGGCTCATCACTTACGATGATAGCACTTATATCCGAAATCTGTTTTCATTCGCACAAATCGTCCCGTTCGATTTAACCTATGGTATGCGCAATGTTACCGAAACATCTGACCAGATAGGTAAAGAGCTTTTTATTTCCAACTATTCTATCAAACTACCACAATCACACCTCGTTGTTGAAAACCAATTGGCTTTATTTGAACCTGATGTTGAATACAATTCCACTACTTAGTTCAAAGAATTTAATTTTTAAGATTTTTCTCAATGAAAAATATATTCTGGCTTGTTAACTATCAACTAAACCGATTTCGCCGCTGCGCGTCCAGCTGTGCGTCCTGAAAATATACAACCACCTAAAAATGTTCCTTCTAAAGCGCGATAACCATGCATACCACCACCACCAAATCCTGCCACTTCGCCAGCAGCATATAAACCAGTAATGGGTTCACCATTGATTCCCAATACGCGAGAAGATAAGTCGGTTTGAAGCCCGCCTAAAGTTTTACGCGTTACAACATGCAATCGAACAGCGATGAGCGGTCCGAAAGCAGGGTCGAGAATGGCGTGCGGTTTGGCTGTTCTGATTAATTTATCACCTAAGTATTGTAGCGAACCACGAATAGCTGTAATTTGAGCATCTTTACTGAAAGGGTTAACAATTTGACGGTCTCGAGCGCGAATTTCAGTTTCAATTTTTGCTAAATCAATCAGATTATCACCCGTTAAAGCATTCATGCCTGCTACCAAATCGGGCAAATTATCTTTAACAATAAAATCAACACCATGAGTTTTGAACGCTTCTACAGTTGAAAGTGCCGCTTTACCTTTAGCACGTCCCAGCACTTGCCACCAACTTTTATTCGTTAAATCAGGATTTTGTTCAGAACCCGATAAGGTGAATTCTTTTTTAATGATGGCTTGATTTAAAATAAACCACGTATAGTCATGACCTGACTGTCGAATATGTTGCAGTGTGCCGAGTGTATCGAAACCCGGAAACAAGGGTCCTGGCAAGCGATTACCCGAAGCATCGAACCAAAGTGAAGAAGGTCCAGGCAAAATTCGAATACCATGCTGACTCCATATCGGATTCCAATTGTGTATACCTTCGGTATAGTGCCACATACGGTCTCTGTTAATAAGGTTGGCACCTGCCGTTTCGGATATTGCCAACATACGCCCATCAACATAGTCGGGCACACCTTTTAACATGTGTTTTGGCGGTTCGCCTAAACGTTTGGGCCAATTTTGGCGCACCAAATCGTGGTTGGCACCTATTCCACCTGATGTTACGATGACGGCACCAGCATTTAAAGTAAAATCACCTACAACTGTACGTGAACTTTTCTCGCCGCGTTTCGCTGAACTGGGTTCTAATATATCGCCTTGAACGCCATGAATAACGCCGTTGGTTTGACTCAAGATATTCACTCGATGGCGAAATTTTAAAGTAATAAGCCCGCGTTTAACTGCTTCGCGCACGCGCCGTTCGAATGGTTCAACAACACCTGTACCTGTACCCCAAGTAATATGAAAACGCGGCACTGAATTACCAGGTCCGATTGCGCTATAACCGCCGCGTTCAGCCCAACCAACAATCGGAAAAAAACGCAAACCTTGCTGACGCAACCAAGATCTTTTTTCACCAGCAGCGAACCCCACGTAAGCTTCTGCCCATTTTTTCGCCCATTCGTCTTGGGGTCTATCAAATCCAGCATTACCCATCCAATCGGCTAAAGCGAGATCAAATGAATCTTTGATTTTAAGGCGCCGTTGCTCGGGTGAGTCAACAAAAAAAAGCCCACCAAACGACCAAAACGCCTGCCCACCCAAATTCTGTTCCGATTCTTGATCGACTATAATTACGCGCTTTCCAGCATCGGCTAATTCGGCAGCGGCTACTAAACCCGCTAAACCCGCGCCAACAATTATTACATCTGCCATAAATTAATGGTTAATGGTCAATGGTTAATGGTTAATGGTTAATGGTCAATGGTTAATGGTTAATGGTTAATGGTTAATGAGAAAAAAATTAACCATTAACCATTAACCATTAACCATTAACAACTGATTCCTGTGTTATTTCTTTTATACTCTTACAACCCGATAAGCCCATGGTTAATTCAAAATCAGCCATGAAATTGCGCAAAACCTCGTAAACGCCCCGTTCGCCACCAACGGCTAATCCATATACATAAGGGCGACCAATCGAGACGGCTGTTGCTCCCATTGCTAGTGCTTTAAACACGTCAGCACCTGAGCGAACACCACTATCGAATATGATAGGAACTTTGCCATTCACAATTTTTGCAATGGCTGGCAAAGCGCTAAATGAACTTGTCGAACCATCCACCTGTCTGCCACCATGATTCGAAACAAATATGCCATCCATGCCATAATCCAAAGCTTTTTGCGCATCATCGGGTGCTAAAATACCTTTTAAAATAATAGGTAATCGCGTTTGCTGCCGCAGCCAAGCTAAATCTTCCCAAGTTGTATTGGTGTTTGAATACAAACCCATAAAATGCCGAACAGCAGACATAGGTTTTCCAGACCTCAGTTTTTTGAAAAAGCCTTTTCCTGGGTAATTATTGACCATCTTAATCAACCCTTGAATGGTTTTTAAAGTAATGGGCTGCTGAATAGCTGGTATAATGTTTTGCGCCATTAATGATTGGAAAACGGGGTCGGAAGTGTATTGCGCAATGCCTTTGCCTTCTAAAAAAGGGAGTGAAATTAAATCTAAATCGCGTACGCGCCAACCGAGCATCGTTGTATCAAGGGTCAAAACAATGCCCCAGCAACCACATTTTTCTGCTCGTTGCACCAAGCTCGTCACTAATTCTCTCGATTTTGACCAATAGAGCTGAAAAAAACGGGGACTTTCGCCCATAACGGCGGCTATTTCCTCCATCGGAAAAGACGCTTGATTCGAAAAAATAAAAGGAATTCGTAACTTTTTTGCAGCCCGTGCTACTGCTAAATCAGCTTCTGGATGTGCTAATTCGAGCACTCCAATGGGTGAAATCAATAAGGGAGAGTTCAAAGAATGTCCGAAAAAAGGGATACTTGTATCACGCGTTTCAATGTTTCGCAACATTCTCGGTACAATTTTACAGCGCTCAAAATCTGCTTGATTTGAACGCAGGGTGTTTTCAGCACCCGCACCGCCAGCAATATAGGCAAAAGATTTAACTGAAAGTTTTCTTTTAGCGGATAATTCAAGCGCATCAAAACTAATTTGGGCTGTTGGATTTTTTCCAGCAAAACCATTTAAGTAAATTTCCCTTTGCCAATCGAGGGCTGAATTAGAATAGTTTGGGTTTGACATCTTTGATAAGTGATGAGGTTTGAATGATGTGTCAGAAGTAATATTTTCTCATCACTTAAAATTTATGAACAAAATTAATAATAATTACCGTAATTAAATTTTTATTCATAAGTTTTTCTGTTTTGTGCCTCAAAATAAAAAACTTGCTCAGGTTTAAATTATGGCTTGCAATATTTTATTAAAATGCAGGTCTATTTGTTAAGTCAATCATTCTGAAAATTCATTTAGAGTGTGTTTAGATTTTCTGTTTTGAATTGTCCCTACATTGTAGGGATTGAATCAAAGGGTTTAAAATTTTGGACATATAGCAGAGCTACATTGAGAAAATTTCAAATTCTTTCATTTAAAAAGACTTAATTTCAGACGAAACAGAAAATTTAAACACTCTCTTAATCCTGCCTGGCATTACTTGAGTGGGAAAATCCTGATCAAAAAAACAGGCGCATGCTTTTACACATACGCCTGATTAGAAAACAATACTATGAATATTTTTTGCTGAGAGGTTATTTCTGCAAAATTACTTTCTGCGTCACATCAAATTTGTTTTTCTGCGAAACACGCACGGTGTATAAACCAACGGGTGCATCCGATAAATCGAAATGAATAATTGATGCGTTGATGGTTTTAACTTCATTCATTTGTTGACCGATAGAATTGTAAATCCGCAAGATTGATTCTTCAGAAATATCTGTTTTTAGCAACACATCAAAAGAACCATCGGTTGGATTAGGTAAAATGAGTACGGCAGATTTCGACGCATCATACATTACTTTTATAATGCCACTTTGCTTTTCAGTGCCATCGTTTTTACTCAGCGTAATGCGATAAATATTTTCGCCAACAATAGGTTTAGTATCTAAAAGCACGTAATCGCGCAAACTTGTACCGAGTTTTGCAGACATCAAATCGAGTAGTTCAAAGTCACCTGCACCGTTTATTTTTTCAATTTTGAAAAACTCGCCGAGTTGTGCCGTGTTTTCGTACCAATTGAGCTTGATTTTATTGAAAATGTTCTGACCGCTCGCTGTAAAAACCGATTGACTATTTAATCCCAAAACTGTTGGGCAATTTGTTGGCGAATTCAATTTAAAATTAAACTGCCCCGTTTGTGTCGAATTAGCCACTATAAACTTTCCGTAACCACCAAGTTCGGCAACATCTTGTGTGCTGGCACCTGTACCAATTTGCATCGGTGTTGAACCCGAAATATTTAAAACAGCCTGTCCAATGCGTTGAATAGTTCCTGACCAAAAAGTATAAAAGAACCAATCGCTCGTAGGACTATTGGCAGTTAAACAACCTGTTTTATTGGCTGTTGCTGTTGTTGAATAACCCTCCAAATTGATAACTACTGTAATAGCTCGCCAATTCGCATCGCGAAAAGTGCCGCGCAATACACCTGTATTATCGCTTTTTTTCTGAAAAATTACATCGTCAATTTTCAATAATTCTGTACCTAATTGCAAAGCTAAAGGTACATAAGTCGATGGCGCGCATCTTTGATTGGTATTATTTGCAATGTATTGCGTGCAAGTTGTTGTCGGCGGCGGCGTTATACTCTGTTTTTTATTGGGTTGTAAAAACCCTTGTGTAAGTATAAAACTTCCTGCTTGCGTTACACCAATTGCAGGCTCACCAATTGACCAACTGACAAAAAAGTTATAAACGGGTGCTGTACCGCTTTGTGCATTAATGGTGCGGCGTTCGAGCGTTGTTTGTCCTCGCGCTTGTATTTGAGCAAGGAGAAGTATGATAAATAATATTTTTTTCATTGAAATGTTTTTTTACTTAGTAATTACTGCTGAACCGGCACGTGTTGCTCGAAAAGTAATGGGTTGATTGATTTTAATACCTCCGGAATGATAAGTACCTGATCTCATAAATATTATTCCGTGCCCGCCTTTTCGTTTATCAAAAATTAAAGCATCGCTTAATCTTATCTCTTTATAACTATTTCCGTATTCTGGAAAATAATTTATTTGATTAGTAATAGGTTGAGGAGCACCGGCATTGGGATGAATAAACCAACCATAAGCATTTCGCACGGAAGTACGGTTATAAGTTTTAGTGGGAGGTACTACATTTGATTTTCGTTCATCCATAGCATCTGCCCAACGGTCAAGTTGTCCTTCACTAATATATTCCTGTGTACCGCCATTTAGATTATGATATGACATTAAATTATTTAAAAGATTTACAGCCCCTGCAAAATCTAATCCCGGATTATTTTTTATCATTTGAACTAACCCCCAACAAGGATCGTCTAATGGCGTATCAGCAACTTCATCATCTGTAATATTTTTTGAGTTGCATTTAGATTTATCATCATTACACTTACAATTATTATCACAGCCATGTGTATGACATAAGTTAAAATAGTGTCCTATTTCATGCAAAAATACTGGGGGGAAATTTATAATTGCAATACTGCCAATAGTCACTACATCGTGTCCAAATGTAGGTCTTGAACAAACACCTCCACGCGTAGCTTGATTTATATACACATTTATAGCTTGAGTACTCCAGCGATAAATTTGGGGGCTTGTATTACGAACAAGAGTTTCAAAATTCCAAAATTCTTGGTCTTTCAAATCTAAAAAACTGATACTTGCCCAACGGCTAACACCATTTGGGTCTCCGTTTCCACCTATTTCAATTATTTCAAGCCGTTTAAAACGATACCCTCTCCCTGTTTTATCCATTAAAGTATTCATCGAATCAATACAGTTATTAATCTGTTCATTAGAGATAAAATCAGGCCGTGTACCATCTGAGTTTAAAATAACCTTGAAACTCAAATAAATAGTAATAAACGGGTCTTCTGCTTTAGCTTTTGCCAACGTAAAGAATAAAACTAACAAAAAAATTATTTTCATACTTTTCATATTTTCAAATTTTATTAATGAAAAAATAATTGTTTAAAAAACTCAAGGCGCATCACTGCAAACCAACCAAAACCAGTACATAACCTTCACCTTTTTGTAAAGTAGTTAAAGCTTTACCCACAATAGTTCCAAACGATTTTTTTCTATTCGAAGCTTTCATAGCATAACCTGATGTATTAGAGCTTGTAAGTAAATCGCCAGCCTCGATTGCTCCATTTTGTGCAGTTGCTTTAACATAAACGCGACCTGCAATAGCAACTTTTGTGTTACCCGCTAAAGCACTATCTTGTTCTAAAAGCATTCCGTGCTTTACGCCGTTCGCACCACTAACTATACCGACCAAACCTTTTTGGTAAGCTTTGGTCGACATTTTATAGTTTTTATAATCTTTTTCGTCAATCGAAACTAAAGTGCCTGCTTCAAGCGTTTCTTTGGCTTTAAATTTTTCGACGATGTCAGCGCCACGCACTTCGAGTACAGGAACTGAAACAGTGCCATCTTGTTTAATTATTAAAATAGTTTTACCTTGTATCTGGTTAAAAATAGATAAGTCACTTGTATTAGGGTTTAAGTCCATTGAATAAGCGGCGGTGCCATTTTCCCTTACCCAATAATATGCAGGCCAAGCTGCCGTAGATTTAATTTGCCCATTAACATCAAGTTTTGCAGTTGGTGTAGTTATACCAATTCCTACATTTCCATTGTCAATTATATTAACAACATCCCCCACTCTAGTCGTTAAATTTACTCCACCATATCCCTTTATTCTAATTGCTGCACTGCCAGGAACGACATACGATTCAATAAAATAATTTGGATCTGATGGACCTCCCTGAAAATATAATTTAGAACTACCATTTAAATGAAGGTCCCCCTCAACATAAAGTTTTGAGTCTGGTTTAAGTGTTCCAATACCGACTCTACCGTTATTATCAAAGAAAATATCATAATTTTTAGAAGTTAAATCATATAAATAAAATTCGCCAGAAGGTGCCATTTCAAAATACTTAATTTGATTGACATGATTATTGAAAATTAAAGCTGGCCATTTTTTCGCATCGTTCGAAGACATTTTTATGGAGTTAAAAACGTCTAATTGAGCCGTTGGATTTTGAACACCAATTCCAACATTTCCACTCGCGCGATAAATATTATTACCGTTTGTTAACCATGAATCAGAAAAACTGCCACCACTTTTTAAAGCATAAAGCGCAATTGGTACCGCTAAAAGCGGTTTTTCTGGGAGTGCAACGCCGTTCACTTTTACGCGTGTTGTTATTGCGCTGTTTCCCCAATTAATATTGGCAAAATTGCCATTAAAAGTTGTGCCTTGACCAACGCTTAAATTAATTAAACCAAATTGGTCGGTGGCTTTCGATTGCGTTTCACCATAAATTACGGCGTTGTTTTGAACCAAACTGATTTCAAAGTTCATTGTTTGGTTAGCTAAAGGGTTGCCTTGTGCGTCGCGTACTTCGGCTTGATAGTTAAATGCTTGCGGCGTTTGCGCAAAAATTGCACTCGCAGCGCAAAAAAGAATGAGTAAAGAAAAAAAGTGTTTAATTGACATAAGTGTGTGCTGTTTAAAAATGAAAAAGAATTTTAAAATCGCTTACATTATCTTAGTATAGGCATTTATAAATCGCGTCTCTACTTCTAATTACACGGGTCCGTCGCCGTATTAATTTTCACGCCACCCGTTACCGTATTATTTCTACCACAATCTTTGATCCGAATGTTTGGGAAACTACCAGCATTGACGACATTATTAAACGAGAAAGGCGTAAGAAACCCAAAACGATTGCTGTCTCCTGCTAATTCCAAATCGTAAGAATTATTCTTAGATAAATCATTATTACTGAGTATTGCATTATTGGCACCGTCGATAACGAGAATTCCCCACTCATTATCTGTTGATTTGTTATTGATTACTTTTGTGGCGGTTGAAGAAAAATCGGCACCAACCAATCGATTACCTGGTAAAACATAAGCACCCGCATCTTTCGGTACTTTGCAAAGGATGATGCCGAGATAACAACCACCGTGGGTGTAATTTCTTTCTAAAGTGCTCCATTTATCGCAGGGCCATATCCCAAACAGCGCATTTGAGATGTCATTGTCGCTGATATAAGCACTTTTGCCATTAATAATGACAACGCTTTCTCCGACTCCGAAGTCGGCAGTTTTCCAATTACTCGAGCAAACAATTGTGTTTTTCATAATAGCCATTCTATCCGATCTTTCTACAACGACTGCCGATTCGAATTTTGAGATTTTACAACGCAATACAGCCGATTCGTTTGAGTTTTCGAATACAATAGCACAAGAACCGTCTGTATCTAAAGGTTGAATATCGATATCTAAAACAGCCGAGCGCGGTGCGTTTAAAAAATAGAGAGAAGGCGCTAAAACCAGCGAACTCGTTGCATCTATAACCCCGATTTTTGTTTTGAATTTTAATATGGCACCATCTTCACCGATAATTAAAAGCGATTTAGAGATAGTGACGCTTTGGTTTTCTGTGTGTACGCCTTTTTTTAAATAAATCACACCACCCGTGCAAGCATCGCTCACTGCTTTTGCTAAAGCATCCGTTGAATTGGCAGGAATTTCAACCCAACTGCAACTGCTGCGGGCGTTAACTGTATTCGGATCTTTGAGTTTATACAGAGCGTTTAAATAAGTTTCGGTGGGTTTGTAATACAGATTTTCTTCTGTTTGTGCCGTTGGAGTAGATGTTTCATTGTTTTTTTGGCAGCTCGAAAAAGCTACAATTGCTAATAGGCTGAAGCCGATAAGGTGTAATTTCATAGATAGGTTTGGTTAAAAAGTTAGAAAATAGGTTTGTGATGTGTTAACCTCGTAGGTTTTTAAAACCTACGAGGTTTAATACGTTGTGCTGTTCAAACCTCGTAGGTTTTATAAACCTACGAGGTTAAGTACGTGCTGTAAAATTATTCATTATTAAGCGCATTGTTTTTTACCATTAATCGTCTTTTTTATTACCATTGGTTGTGTCAGTATTTAGTTTCTGAATTTGTTCTTGCAAAAAATTCATTTGTTTTAGAAAGCTCACTACTTCGCGCGTGTTTTTAAACGCTTGACTTGGGAACGATACTTGCGCGCGTGCTAAAATTTCTTTACTTTGTACATCAATATTGTTTTTAGTTTTATGGAGTAGCGTGGCTAATTCAGCGTTGGTAAATTCAATATTCTCAGAAAGCAGTTCAATAATGCGGTTAAGTTCAGGTGTTAAAAGAAATGGTTTTTTAGTAAAATACTTTCTGTATAATGTTTCTGCCCATTTGCCATGATCAAAATTTTCGTCTCAAAGATCACCAATCAACGGAATTTTTTCTTTGGCATCGAATGGTCGGGCAACAGAATAAATATTCAGATGCGAAACCATGTTTTTTTCGCTATCGAGCTGAAATGCCATACTTTCTTGCAAGACCCAATGGTATTTGCCATCTTTTAATTTTATAGGAATTGTTATTCGGTAGGTTTGCAGTAACGGCTGAATTTTGGCTTTAAGCTCTTGGGCATAACTATAAATCGCTTCACCCCAGCGCAAATAATCCGCCATATAATCAGGATGCACTTTAAAAAAGAATTCTTCGAGACCGATATTTTCTTTCGACATAAACTTGCCGACGTTGTTGTGGTGGGTGAGTTTTACCGATTTGATGTTAAATACAAAAGAAAATCGGTGCAACATAAACCTATCATTCCGTAAATCGGCAAGCACTTTTTCGCATTCGGTTTCGCTCAAATGTATAGGCTCTCCGAAGTGTTTGGTCAAACCCTTCATGAAAAAGTAATTTTCCGCAATGGCGCGCGTCAGGTTGATGATGTCCATTAAACTGAGTTTTATTTAAACAGCTTAATAGTGCATGTTTTAAAAAAACTGTACCCAAGAATTTATATTTATTTTGAATTTTTTGTAGTATTAACATTTTCGATGCTTAATCAACAAAAACTTGTTTATTTTTGTATTGTTAAAATTTTAGATTTAACATACTATGCCAAACATTCACCAACCTAACGACAAGTTTTTTAAAGCGGCTTTCAGTTACCAAAGCATTACACGTTCTTTTTTGGAATTCTGTTTACCTAAAAATATTGTGGCATTACTGAATCTTGAAACATTAGAATCGGATTCAACCAATTATATTGGTACTAAACTCGGAGAGTATTATTCTGATGTGGTGTATCGCTGCCTTGTGAATGGAAAAGAAACGCTCATTATCTTGCTTTTTGAGCATAAAACTGTTATTGGACGCGATATTTACATTTAACTGATGTTGTACATCGCTGAAATTATGCGAAAAAATTTTGAGAATACAGGTCGGCATGAAATGGTTTTGCCCATTGTTGTCTATCAAGGCACAGAAAAATTTGAAAAAAAACCTTTTCACACTTATTTTGAAGATTTAGAAAATGAATTTTTACGCTTTATTCCAAGTTTCGATTTCTTACTCGTCGAAATTCAGAAAATACCAGACTCAGATATTTTAAATTTAGGCGATGATGATGCTTTAAAAGCAGTTATGCTTACCCTTAAAAATAGCAGGCGTAAACGTTTTTTAAGAAAATATTTTAGAGAATTTTTCAGTTTTTCTTACCAGAACCCAATTTGGGAGTTTTTTTCTGGACAAATACTCTTATATTTGTTTGAAGTTTCAGGGCTGAAAAATTCTGAGATTGATTCTCTTATTAAATCACAAAATAATATACAATTTCTTATGCGTGGTAAAACAGCAGCTCAAGAATTAAGGGAAATGGGCGAAAAAAAAGGTAAACTTGAAACTCAAAACGAAGTAGTAAGAACTGCTTGGAAAAAAATCTATTCAGCAAATATAGCTTCTGAGTTAACTGGATTGTCTTTAAAAGTTGTCCAAAAACTTTACATTCAGTTTGAGACTGAAAAAAATCAAATTAAAGAGACGCGATAAATCACGTCTCTTCGTGGATTACTTTTTTATCGCACTCATATTTCCAATGGCGATAAAACTTGCCCAATAATATGGGTCGTTGAGCGTTTTTTTCATGAATTCGCGTTTAGCGCGCCACAAGGCTTCGTCTTTATTCATGCCACGTTTAATAAATTTATAAAAATCAGTCATTAAAATTTTGGTTTTTTCGTCACTCACTTCCCATAAACTGGTGACGATGCTTTTTGCACCCGCGTAAGAAAATGCGCGTGCCATACTAATAATCCCTTCCCCGCGTTGAATTTCACCGATTCCTGTTTCGCAAGCACTTAGCACAACCATATCGGCATTGAGCGAAATATTATACAAATCGCGTGCAAATAGAAACGTGTTGTTCGATTGTTGAGACGCAATATTTTGCGTCTGTACCGTATCGTTAAAAGCCAAATAAGAATAATTACCCAACGTACTATTGGCTTTACTGTGCGTCGCTAAATGAATGATTCGCGCAGAAGGTGCGAGTTCAAGGAATTTATTTATACGCGCTTCTTTGCCATAAAAAGATGTTCCATTCATGAGCTTTGTGATAATGGTGACTTCTTGCCCAGAATTGGGCAAAGGTTTAATGACGTCTCTTTTTCTTTCAATATCGCTAAGTATTTCGGGCGATAGTATTGTATCTGAAGTGCTAAAAGGAGCCATTGCCAATAAAAAATTAGTGGGTGCTGTCTTATAGGTTTTAGACTGCATTTCATTGAGCAAATTAGCTGAATAGCAATAACTCACTTGATGGTCGTCGATGAAATATTTATGCGCATTGAAGTAATAAGGTTTTCCATTTATTTCGCGTATCAAGGCTTCGAATGGAATATAACCCAAAATACCATCGGGAATAATAATAACTCTCTTTTTTAAATCGCGCTCAATGGGCGAAATAAGTATTTTGTATAATTTTTCGGCACAGTTTGTATATTTTGTCGGTGCCGCCAAATATGCTGAATCAATGATATTGCCGTGATACCGTGCTAAACCATCGCGCATGCCGCGAACAAGACTATCTAAAGCCTTATCTTTATCCAATTTTACTACATTGAAAGCATTTTGATTGATATTTAAAATATAAATGGCAGAATCGCCCACGAAATATTCAACGAGTGTTTGGTCGGAAGCGAGCAAGTTTTGTTGCACTTCGGATATTGTTGGTGTTTTTAAATTGTATTTAAGCCGATAATATTCGGGGTATTGACGTGCCATTTCATTTTTAAGGGAATCGTATTGTTTCCGGGTTTCAAACACATTACTCGATATTGCTAATATGGTGCTATCTATTTCAGATTTTCCTGCATCTAGTTTTTCTTGTCTAATTTTTTCAAAATGCGCAATAGATTGTCTTAATGCTGCTTCTTGTTGCAATAATTCTTCTGGAATACCTGCATAAGCCAAGGCATATGCATTAGAAATTTGAGATTGCAAATATCGGGCTTTACTCTGTTCAGATAATTGAAATATCGAAGCTAAAAGACTATCTCTATTACGGAAACTTGCTAAAGCGTAATTTGCTTGAATAGCTGTTTCGTACATATCGAACGTCGAATTTTTCAAAAGCGATTTAGCACTTTCCGAATTTAATGTTTCTTCCTGTAAGTTAATGCCATTAAGGGCTTGATCAGCAAAATTGGTGGCACTTTCTAAATATTTTACTTCATTGGTTTTTTCGAACTTGTCTAAATAAATTAAGCTATACATTTTGAGTGCCTGCACCATTTCTGTTTTATTTTCTACAGAAGTAAAATCCTTTTTCTGAGAATATTTACAGAGTGCTGAAGTTTTGTCTAAAAACGCCAATGCTTTTTCTGTATCTTTTTTATGTGCATAAATTAAAGCCAAAGCATTATAATTGATTGTCAAATTGGAACTTTCCTTTCCATAAAATTTTTCATTTATTTTCAATGATTTGTTTGCCAACTCTATAGCTTTATCATAATTTTTTTGGAAATCGTAACATAAGCTCAGGTTAGATAAATATTTTGCGGTTTCTAAATCTGCATCGGGTGAAAATTTTGACCTCGTGTCGAGGGCAAATTGAAAATAATACATGGCTGAATCTATACTACCTTTCTTAAAAAAAGCCGAGCCAATATTGTTATAAGCGCTGGTGAATTCTGGAAAATTTACACCTTTTATTTTCTGAACTATTTTGGCACTTTCACTGAAATACAATATTGCTTTATCGTAATCTTGTTTATTTAAGTAAGAAATACCTAAGTTTCTATAGCTTTCATCAATTTCAACCTTTTTATTGTTCGGAATATTTAATTGGATATTCAAGGCTTTGTATAAAAATTCAATAGCTTTATCGTAATCTCCGAGGCTATTGTTCAAAGTAGCAAGGTTATTATAGGTGTATGAAATATCTAAGCCCTCTGTCTTGTAAATTTTTCTTTGAATTTCTAACGCCTTCTGATAATATGTTTCTGCCGTAGTGTATTGCCCTGTTTTATCAAATACTACCGCAATATTACCATATTGTTTGGCGATGTAATCCATATTTTCAGGCTCAAATTTCAATAAAAAGTTTAAAGCTTTTTGGTCGTATAAAAGCGCATTAGCAAAATCATCTTCTGCCACATAAGTAAAGCCTAAATTATTATATGAAGTCAATAATAACCGATTATTCTCGGGAAGCACTTTTTCTCTGATGTGTGTAGATTGCAATAAATAATCAAGCGATTTTTTGCTTTCGCCTTTTAGTCGGTATAATGTTGCTAAATAGCTAAGTGATTGCGCAACAAGTACGTTTTCATACCCCAATTTTTTCTTGCGAAGCGCAAGAGCTTTATTATGCCAAACAATAGCCTCATCGTACTTATTGGTTTCTCTGTATATTCCGCCTTTCTGTCTATAAACTTCCGCCAAAACCAAACTATCAACCCCAACGAAGTTTTCTAAAATATTTTGTGCGCTGTCTAATTTGATGAGTGCCTCTGCGTTTTTCGATTTTGTAGCCAATATGAAACCTTCTTTTATCAAGTTATTAGCGAGAGCAGTATCTGCTTTTGAAAATATTCTGCTCTGCGCTGAAACGAATAAATGGGTTAAAGCTAAAAATGTTGTGAGTACTAATAACAGATGTTTCATTAATTGTTGGATTTTAGTTTAAAACATTAATAGATGGTGTAGTTATTCAGCTAAAGCTGAAATGTTAATCAATACAAAAGCGGATGAAACGGATTTACGCAGATTTTCGCGGATTTCATTAAAAGGATCAGTGATGATCCGCTAAATCCGTTTTATCCGCGTTTCCATTGTCGTGTATTTTAGCTTTAGCTAAATAATTAGTAATTCGTTTAAAAACACTGATAAAAATAATCAAAACAATTTATTTCTGCGCACAAAAACGTGTTTTGGCATCAACATTAACAAAATACTTGTTATTTTTGAAAAAATATTTGGAACTATGAGACTCTTTCCAGAAAAAATGCACTAATAATGGATACGTCGCATTTTGAAAAATCGGATACGGCACTGATTGAGGCTATTTGCGGTTCACTCGCTGAACGCGAGGCGGCATTACATTTTATTTTTAATAACGAAAGTTTGTTTCAACGCGTTGTGAATTATGTCTTAAATCAAGGTGGTTCGCAATACGATGGTGAAGATGTATTTCAAGAGTCGGTCATTATTTTTGACAGAAGTATTCGGGAAGGCAAATTTAAAGGAAATAGTTCGTTGCAGACCTACTTTTTCGGTATTACCAAATGGTATTTCTATACTGAACGCAGAAAGCAAAAAACGTTTATAGCATTAAACGACCAATATTTTGAAGTAGAGGATGATTTTGAATCGGGAATTATAAAAGAAGATGAGCAGGAACTTTTACACGGCATTTTGGCTCAAATCGGGACGAAATGCAAAGATTTATTGCAGATGGCAAGCATAACAAAATCGAATAAAGAATTAGCCGCCTTAAAAAACTTCAGCAGTGCTGATATGGCGCGAAAAGAAGTGTATCGCTGTCGAGAAAAATTGCGCACTTTAATTAAGCATCCACATTTAAATTTAACACTCAAATTAATTATACGGAAATGAGCTTGGACGCTTTCAGCAAAATTGATGATTACTTAGACGGTAAATTAAATGACGCGGATTTAATTGCCTTTGAAAGTGCTATGAAATCGGACAAAGCATTAGAAAACGAAGTGAATGTGTATAAACTTGAGAAAAAAGCCACCCAACTTTTGGTTGAAAACGATTTGAGGCAAAAAATGAAAGATTGGAAGGCGCAACGAGAAGCCAACAAAGAAAAAATAAAAACATCTCCAATAAAACCTGCCTTTAAATTATGGTGGATACTCGGCTATGCCATTTTAGGTTTGTTTGTTGCTTTGTTTGCATGGCTCAATTTTAATAAAACAGTAAAAACGGAATCGCCGAGTATTGACAACAAGGTTGAAAAGGTTGAAAAGGTTGAAGAGTTTGAAAAGGTTGAAATTAAACAAGATTCTCCGAAATCTATCCTACCCATCAAACCTCGACCCGACATAGTAGGGACTAGGTTAAGAACAAATCCGAAAGTGAATATAAATGAAGCCACTGAGAATTCTGATTTGGCTTATGTAAATTTGGCAAATTCATTTTATCAATCGCCCGATTTTTCTGAAGCATTCAGAAGTGTTGATGAAAAAATTGCTGACACGCTTAAAACTTTATTGGAATTTTGGCAGAAAAAAGATTATTCGGGAGTTGTGCAGTTGGTTCAAACAATGGGTAAAAGTAACAACCAAAATATGCTACCTCAAGCGTTGTTAGCACACGCACAATTTAATTTAAAAAACTTCGAAGAAGCTGAAAGTATATTCTCGAACTTATCATCCAAAGATTTAGGTCAAATCAGTGAGGATGCCAATTGGTATCGCGCACTGTGCTTGTTGGCTTTGCAAAAAATAGCACCAGCAAAAGAAATATTGCAAACAATAGCCAATGTTAAAAATAATCCTAAAAGCGAGGAAGCTGAAAAATTGTTAGAGCGATTGAAAAACTGAACAAACGCAAACTCATTTTCAAAACGCAGCCTCTTTTACAAAATCAATAAAAAATAAAACGCGGTTTACATCGCGTGGATTAAAAAGAAATGGCTGAACGTCGTTTGCCATATCGTTAAAATCTAAAGTGCTACAATGCTTTAACAAACGCTCACGAAGGCTTTCTGCATTTGTAATTCCAAATTTAGCATTTAAGAAAGCATAATCGGGTTTTGTTTTAGGTTGTAAAAATGTGAGATCAAAAAAATCGCGACCTTTATTGCGAGGGCGTTGAAGTATGGCTGTAATTTTATGCGACATTAGTAAAGCTAGCGATGGCACTAATACATTTGTAAATACATCAAATTGGCGCAAAAGCTTTCTTTCAGGTGTAAACTCGAAACCTTGTGCTTCGGCATCGAGTTGAATCAATATTTTTTCTTCGCGGTGACCACTAAGCCCTGCATGAAACAATAAATCTGGAAATTTTAGGTAACAATGCCAGGCACCCTTTTGAATTTGTCGCAATTCTACTTTAAATCCTTGTAATTCAAGTTCACGACCTAATCGTTCAACAAGCGCATCAAAAGCTGATTCAGTCATACCGAAATGGTCGAAATCTAAATCCTCCGAAAATCGTTGATTCCCATGTAAAAGTCGTAAACAAGTGCCGCCAATAAAACAAAGCCTATTGGCATATTCACTCGAAAAAATAATTTCAAGGAGTTTGCATTGCAAGTATTCGCGCAAAAGAAAACGGCTTAAATGACGAACTGCGGGTGGATAAGATGATTCAATATCAGTGAGTGAAAGCATTTTTTAGATTTTGTAAGCGGTGTACTAATGCTTTATTCTGGAAAAGGTTTGCATAGAAAGCAATTTTAGACCAATCAATATCTTGCATAATTAATGGATTTAGCCTCAAACCATCAACAGATTCAATAGTATCATATTGTACATGAAGATGCAAAAAATCTACCAATGTTTTTTCTACATCTGCTATTTTAAATCGCCAACCATTCGATTCAATCAATCGAAATCCTGTCAGTTGGTCTGGTTGAATATTTTGATAAGTGAATTTTCCAATTGGTGTTTCGAATAATTGTGTTTTACGCGTACAAACAGAGGTGATTGTAAAAACGCCTTCGGGAATTAAACCATGCCAAGACAAAGCCGATTCTAAAGAGATGTATGAAGGTGTATAAATTTGGTTAGCAATTGCAAGAAGCAAGCCTTCACTCATTTTTTTTTCGGTTAAGAAATACCAACCATTTCTAATTTTTTGAATATCCCCTTTAGCCTGCCAATTTGCTAAATTACGCATATTAAAGCCACTGACCATTTTCTCGATTTCTCGAATAGAGATAGCAGGGAATGCCGAAAACTGTTTTTGAAATTGCAAAAAATTCACTTTATTTCTTTTTTCAGCAAATTTAATCTGTTTTTCGAAATATAGTAGAGAAAAGTTGAAAATATTATAAAAAAGACGCGATAAAAATTACATCTCGTCGCGTCTCTACATTTTCCGTAATTTGAAATTCGTAATATGTAATTGATTACGACATCCTCGAATAATTCGGGGACTCTTTCGTAATAAAAATATCGTGCGGATGACTTTCGGCTACGCCTGCAATGGTCATACGAACGAATTTTGCTTTTTGCAATTCAGTAATATTTTTTGCACCGCAATAACCCATACTCGCGCGCAAACCACCAATATATTGCACCATCACCTCAGCTAATGACCCTTTGAACGGTACGCGCCCTTCAATGCCTTCGGGTACAAGTTTTTTAATATCGTCTTCCACATCTTGGAAATATCTATCCTTCGAGCCTGCGCGCATGGCATCTACTGAACCCATGCCACGGTAGAGCTTAAATTTTCTACCATCCAAAATAATCGTTTCACCGGGCGATTCTTCTACACCTGCAAACAACGAACCTGCCATCACACAACTCGCGCCTGCTGCAATTGCTTTCGGTATATCGCCCGTATAACGCACGCCACCGTCGGCGATGATGGGAATATTCTTTCCTTTCAAAGCCAAACCTGCTTCATACACGGCTGTAAGTTGTGGCACACCGATACCTGCAACAATACGCGTTGTGCAAATACTACCTGGTCCAACGCCTACTTTAACCGCATCGGCACCAGCATTTGCGAGCGCCAATGCGCCTTCACCTGTGGCAACATTGCCTGCTATAACTTGTAAATTCGGATAACGCGTCTTCACATCGCGCACTGCATTGAGTACACCGCGCGAATGTCCGTGCGCTGTATCAATCACCACCACATCAACGCTGACATTGATGAGTGCATCGAGTCTTTCGTGTAAATCGGCACTTACGCCGAGCGCTGCACCCACAACCAATCTGCCGAGCGTATCTTTACACGCGTTCGGATAATCGAACACGCGCATAATATCTTTGTAAGTTATCAGACCAATGAGATTGTAATGATCATCTACAACTGGTAATTTTTCTATTTTATACCGTTGAAGTGTTTCTTTGGCTTTTTCTAAAGTGGTGCCTTTGGGTGCAGTGATAAGATTTTGGGTTGTCATTATTTCGCGCACTTTTTTGCGCACATCGAGTTCAAAACGCAAATCGCGATTGGTTAAAATACCCACCAATTTTTTGCCTTCCACAATTGGTATGCCGCCGATGCTGTATTTGCGCATTAAATTGAGCGCGTCAGCAACATTGGCATCGGGATTTAAAGTAACAGGATCGATAATCATTCCAGATTCAGATCTTTTAACCGAGCGCACTTGCTCTGCTTGGTGCTGAATCGACATATTTTTATGGATTATTCCCATACCACCTTGACGTGCAATAGCAATAGCTAAAGCTTTTTCAGTCACTGTATCCATGGCAGCCGAAATAAAAGGCAGATTTAGTTTTAGTTCGCGTGTGAGTTGCGTTGAGATATCGACGTCGCGTGGCAAAACTTCAGAGTAAGCGGGCACGAGCAAAACGTCGTCGTAGGTGAGCGCATCACCTAAAAATTTACTATCAGAGTGATTTAGATATTCCATGCGCAAAGATACAGCATGATGCACCAAATTGCAAAAAGCAAATGACAAAAAGCAAAAAAGCAAAAATTCAATTTGATTTTTTTCGCAAACGCTTTATTAATAATTTTTTTATTTTTTGTCGCCGAATTATTTTAAGTGTTATATCTTTAAACTTACGTAAAAAAGAGAGAATGAGTACTTGTTTTAAATACTTCGAAAGCCTTGCTTTCTTTTTCACCAAAGATATTAGTTCAAATATTTTTTAGCGCGTGTTTTTCGATTTATGTACCATTTTGTGTGTCCTTAACGTTTAGTAATCGTCGAATGAATAAAATTATTATTGCTAACCGTATATTTGTCAAAAAATAAATCGTCATGCGTATTTTACGTTCATCACTTTTACTATTTTCTTTTTTTGCTTTGCTTATTTCTGCTTGCGAGCTTCCACAAGGCGCAACAAGTTCGAACGGTGCGAATGTTCAAAATTCGAATAATAAATCCAAGATTACTAAATTAGATACTGCTACTAAACTAACGCCGCAACAGCTACGCGAACGTATGAAAAGTATGTCGCGCGAAACGGTACCAGAAGAAATGATGGTAAAAGGCAGCGTCAATTCTGGTAAAAGTTTGCCAACTATGGATTCTATTCCTTGATAATGGTTAATTATTAATGGTCAATGGTTAATTTTTCTCTTATTTTAACCATTGACAATTAACCATTATATTTCTATCAATTAATTAAATACCTTTTTATAAAATGAAGAAAGCATTTTTCATACTCCCCATAGCCATTTTGCTTTTTTGGGAATGTAATGCACCAAAAGCCGTGGTTGCTACCACACCTGCAAAACCGAAAGTTGAAGCAGAAATTAAACCCATGCCAAAACCGGATCCTATAGCCGTGGTTGATTCAACAAGTTTGGACAGTGATGCTGTTGCAACTAAAGAAAATCCAGATTCTGTGCCTGTTTATCGCGCTGTAGCAACGTTGACGAACGATATTTTACACACCAAACTCGATGTGCATTTCGATTGGGTGAACCAGCATTTGCTCGGTAAAGCTTGGATTACGGCAAAACCGTATTTTTATCCAACACAAACTATGGAACTCGATGCTAAAGGGTTTGATATCAATGAAATTACGTTTGAAGGGAGTAAAACGCCTTTAAAATATACGTACGATGGATTGAAACTTTTCATCGACTTAGGCAAAGTTTTCACGCGCGATGAAAAATACACGGTTTATATCGACTATGTGGCGAAACCGAACGACGGTCCTGTGGGTGGGAGTGCTGCTATAACGAGTGATAAAGGTTTGTATTTTATCAATGCGGATGGCAAAGAGATGGATAAACCGCGCCAAGTTTGGACGCAAGGCGAAAGCGAAAGCAATAGTCGTTGGTTTCCAACTTTCGATAAACCGAACGAGCGTATGACGGATGAAATTTACATGACCGTTGAAAATGGTTTTAAAACATTGAGCAATGGTTTGTTGAAAGATTCTAAAAATAATTCGGATGGCACGCGCACTGACCATTGGGTGATGGATTTGCCGCATGCTCCTTACTTAGTTATGATGGCTGCCGGAGATTGGGTGATTGAAAAAGAAATGTGGCGTGGCAAAGAAATTCAGTACTATTTAGAACCTAAATATAAAGGGCAAGGTAAAATTATTTACAAATACGTGCCTGAAATTTTGGAATTTTATTCAACGCGTCTCGGTGTTGAATATCCTTGGCAGAAATTAGCCAATATTGTTGCGCGCGACTATGTTAGCGGCGCGATGGAAAACACAACTGCGATTTTATACGGCGATTTCTTGAATGGCGACGAGCGCGAATTAGCTGAACGCGAATACAACGAGACGGTTATTTGCCATGAAATTTTCCACCATTGGTTTGGCGATTACGTTACCGCTGAAAGTTGGTCGAATTTAACGGTGAATGAATCGTTCGCTGATTTCTCGGAAGGATTGTGGCTCGAACATAAATTCGGAAAAGATTATGGCGATTACCATCGCAAAGATGTTTTAGATGGTTATTTGCGCCAAGCAGCAGGTACAATCCACCCGTTGGTAGATTTTAAATATGCCGACCGTGAAGCCATGTTCGATGGTCATAGCTACAATAAGGGTGGCAGCATATTGCACATGTTGCGTCATTACCTCGGCGATGATGTTTTTTTTGCTGGTTTGAAAAAATATCTGACTGACAATGCTTTCAAAACGGGTGAAGCGCACCAATTGCGTTTAGCACTCGAAGCTGTTTCTGGTCAGGATTTAAATTGGTTTTTTAATCAATGGTATTACAAAGCAGGTCACCCAACGGTAGAAATTGTTTATGGGTATGATGCCATCACAAAAAAAGCGAGTGCAACGGTTACGCAAACGCAAGCCGCTAAAGATGGTCAACCGCGTGTTTTTCAACTACCGATCGATTTCGATATTTACGATGGTGGCGCACCAAAACGTCAAACCGTCATGATGACGCAGCGCAAACAAACTTTTCTTTTCGATGTCAATAACGCTAATGCTGTTGTAGATTTCGATGCGGATAGAATTTTAGTGGGTGAAAAACTCGACAAACACTCTGAGGCAGAATGGAGCACTATTTATGCGCAAAGCACACATTATTTAGCACGTCAAGAAGCGATTAACATTCTATCGAGTGCAACCGATGCTGACAGTAAAAAGACAATACTCAGTGCTTTGAACGATAAATTTTGGGCGATTCGTGAGCAGGCAATCGATAATCTTGAAAAGCCATATAGTGAAACAACACTTGCTGCTTTGGATAAGATGGCTAAAACAGACGATAGGTATTCTGTTCGAGCAAAAGCAATCGAAAAATTGGGGAAGTCGAAAGATAAACGTTTTATCAGTACACTCACAAGTGCTATGGAAAACGACAAATCGTACCGTGTCAATTCAGCAGCGTTAAAAGGTTTGAATAGAATTGATAGTATTTCGGCGCTGAAAGCGGCAAAAAGTTTAGAAAAAACGGGTAATGCCGATTTGTTAGATGGCGTAGGTGAATTATACGCTAAAACACCTATGGCTGAGAACGCATCTTTTTTTGAAGATAATTTGAGTAAAGTGGATGGGCAGCCTTCAATTACTTTTGTTAGTAACTATTTGCAGTTGGTCAGCAAAACATCAACTAACACTGAAGCTTTATTAGCTAAAGTAACAAATTTAAAAAACTTGGCTATTAAAGACACATCGCCTTGGAGACGATTCGCAGTGGTAAAAGGCATTACTGAAGTTCGTAAAAAATACAAAGGTCAGTCAGGTTCAACCTTTTCAGATTTAACTAAGATGGTGGGAGAAATTGCACAAGTTGAAACAAATGATCAGCTTAAAAATATCTTTTTAAACTTAATGGGCGGTCAATAGATTGTTTAAATATAATATTTGAAAAAAAATGAGGTTATTGAAAAGTAACCTCATTTTTTTTTATATTTGGCATAATTATTGAAAAATATTTAATATGAGATAATTAATTAACAAAGCATCCATGAACTTCTAGGTTTTACTATTTGGTTTTAACACATTTACTCAAATAACGACTCTTACTACATAAATTTTTTCCGTACTGCTCATCCCAGAAATTTATTGGTTTACTAATACTATGCTTAATTATGAATGTGAGTTCGCTATATGCTAAAACAAATGATCAGACGATACTTTTTCAAACAGTGTATCGTATCATCGATTCAAAACTCGATATTGTTCGCCACCAAATGAATATTTGGATGTCGCGCTTTCAGCCTTCTACACACCAACAAAACAATGTTGATGTTTTAGAATTGTACGATATTGTAAATTACAACCAATTGTCGTTGCCTAAAAATTCTAATTCAAATGTGTTTGGTACATACAGAAAATACAGCGATTTGATGTATCAACTCGAAAACTTGAAAATTGAGTTGAATGAAGCCAACCTCAACGAAGTCATGGTATCACTCAATGAATTAGATATTACTGAAATTGAGAAAAATTCGGGAGAAGCTGTGGCAAGTTATTAGAGGTGAGAAAACTTACGGATATAGTAAATTGTTCGGCAAGACAAATTTCCCGCAGATATAGCAGATTTTCTCGCAAATTACGCTGATTTTTATAGCGTTTTAAGTATTAATCTGCAAAATCTGCGAGAAAATCTGCTATATCTGCAGGAAACTGATAAACATTTAGCTTTAACTAAGTATTGCCTCTAATTCTATAAATTCGAGTCAAATTCGAGTCAAATTAGAGTCAAATAATAATTTTCTTTAGCGCGCATTTCTAAAGTTTTTTCTTTCGTTTTATCCGTATAACCACACAAATGCAATACACCATGCACCATAACGCGGCGCAATTCAGTTTCGAAATCAATTTTTAATTTCTGTGCATTGTATTCCACGCGGTCAATACTAATAAAAATATCACCTTCTATTACATCTGTGGCATAAGGAAAGGTAATAACATCCGTAAGCGAATCGTGTTTTAAATACGTCACATTCATTTGGTGCAAATAGTTATCAGAGCAAAAAATGAAAACTACGTGTCGGAGTTCCATTTTTTCTTCTTCTGCTACAGATTTCAACCAATTTGAAACTGACTCTGAATGCGTTAATCCAAAATTAGTTTCTTCCGAAAAAAACTCAATCGCTTCTTCGAAAGGCTCGGGTTCAAAAAAATCAACTTCAATTTCGTTCATTTTAGATAATTACAATTAAACGAAATGGAAACGCGGATGACGCGGATTTAACTGATGAAAACGGATTTTTCTGCGGTACTCCGCCAAATCCGCGTTATCCGCGTTCCCATTGATTAGCATTGTTGTATAGTGTGATTAAGCTAATAATTTTTTAACTGCAGCCGATATAACCGCACCTTCTGCCTGACCTGCTAATTTTTTAGAAGCCAAACCCATCACTTTACCCATATCTTTTATAGTAGTAGCACCTGTTTGAGCAATAATGTCTTTAACAATCGCTTCAACGGCATCAGCGCTGAGTTGCTGTGGCAAATAAGCTTCAATAATGGCTATTTCATCGCGTTCGCCTTTAGCCAAGTCTTCTCTGTTTTGTTTTTCGAAAATAGCCAGCGAATCTTTGCGCGTTTTTACCAAACGTTGTAGCAGTTTTATTTCGCTTTCTTCATCTAACCCCACGCCTGTTCCATCCGTTTTAATTAATATAATGGCAGCTTTAATAGCACGAACTGAGCGTAAGCGCGTTTCATCTTTAGCCTTCATGGCTTCAATTAAATCCTTTCCAATTTTTTGCTCTAAACTCATTATTAAAATTTTTAAAACACAAAAATAACTAAACCAAACGATTTATTTGTGCGTATTGCAAAAGCATTATTGTTTTGGCATCTTTTATTGTTCCATTGTTCACCATAAGTAAACACTTTTCAAACGGCAATTCGAGTACATCAATGTTTTCTTGCTCGTGGTCTAATCCGCCACCCTCGCTTATTTTCATTTCCTTAGCGTATTCTGCCACAAAAAAATGAACTATTTCTGTTACAGAACCAGGCGACATATAGGCTTCAAAAATTTTGCGCACTTCCGTAATTTTATAGCCTGTTTCTTCTTCAGTTTCGCGCTTGATGGAATCTTCTGCACCTTTAGTATCGAGTAATCCCGCGCAAGCCTCAATGAGCATGCCCGATTCATTGCCATTTAAGTAGGTAGGCATCCTGAATTGCTCGGTTAGAATTACTGTGCGTTGTTCTTTATTGTAAAGCAAAATTGTTGCACCATTTCCTCTATCGTAAGCTTCGCGCACCTGTGTTTCCCAAGTACCATCTTTTTTGCGGTATTCAAACGTAATTTTTCGAAGCGTGTACCAATTATTAGCCAACACTTCCGTCTTTAAAATTTTTATTCCGTCGTTCATTCCAATTTATTTTGTATTCTTTTTTAAATTCAAACTTGTTAGGTTTGTAAAACCTAACAAGTTAAATATCATCAACTTGACAGGTTTTACAAACCTGTCAAGTTTGAATTATAGTAAAACAAATTTAGTTTCAGTGTTCTAAGCTTGCAAAGTTATGTTTCCTTATATTGGAATAACATATTACGCTAACTTTGTAGCAAATTTATAAGAAATAATTTATGGAAAATATGGATGTTGTAATCATCGGCGCAGGACCTATTGGCTTAGCGTGTGCGATTGAAGCGCAGCGCGCCAAAATGCAGTATGTGGTTTTAGAAAAAGGTACGCTCGTGAATTCATTGTACAATTACCCGGCGAACATGACATTTTTTTCTACATCTGATAGATTAGAAATTGGCGAAATTCCATTTGTTTCGAACAATGTTAAACCTACGCGCAGCGAGGCACTTGAATATTATCGGCGCGTGGCAGATTCGCTCAAACTGAACGTCCATTTATTTGAAGAAGTTGATTCCATCAAACGCGATGAACAAAGGGGAAATTATTTCGTCGAAACTTTAAAGAAAAAATACCAAGCAAAACACATCATTATCAGCACAGGCTTTTACGATATTCCTGTTTTGTTGAATGTGCCTGGCGAAAATTTACCGAAAGTCACACACTATTACAAAGAACCACATTTTTATTATCGACAAAAAGTGGTTGTAGTAGGTGCTAATAATTCGGCTGTTGATGCAGCTTTAGAAACGTATCGGAAAGGTGCAGATGTTACGATGGTGGTGCGCGAACACGAAATTGGTGAGCGCGTGAAATATTGGGTGCGACCCGATATTGTAAATCGAATTAAAGAGAGCAGCATTAAAGCTTATTTTAATTCTGAGATTGTAGCAATCCACCCTCATGATGTCGATATTAAAACACCAGAAGGCATTGTGCGGATCGAAAATGATTACGTCATAGCAGCAACGGGTTATAAGCCAAACTTTTCATTTTTGAAAAAAGTAGGCATTGAACTGAGTGCCGATGGTAAATTTTACCCGAAATACGATAAAGAAACGCAAGAAACCAATTTGCCGAATATTTATTTAGCGGGCGTAATTTGCGGCGGAATGGATACACATGTGTGGTTTATAGAGAATTCGCGCGTGCACGCACAGACTATTTTTGAAGAAATTAAGAAAAGCCAATCACCTATTACGACTGTATAAGAAAAATAGCAGGCTCTTTATGAATCGGCGGTTCAGGTTTTGTTTTCCAAACAGAAACGGTATGCGTTACAATAAATTCATCGGGCGCCGTAATCTTTGCAGCAATACACAATTGCGTGGTTGGCGAAAGTATTTTAAGCATATTCTGAAACAAAGCGATATTTCGATACGGCGTTTCAATCATCATTTGCGTTTGGCGCAATCGGTGCGATGTCTCCTCCAAGCGTTTAATTGCACGCTCAGTTTCGCCGCTTTTGGCACTGATATAGCCCACAAAAGCAAAATTCTGACCATTCAAACCTGAAGCCATAAGCGCTAAAATTAGCGCATTCGGACCCACAAACGGAACAACTTTAAATCCGTTTTTATGCGCCCACGCCACCAAAGTATTTCCTGGGTCAGCCACGCAAGGTGTGCCTGCTTCGCTCACAACACCTACATTTTCGCCCGCGTGTAGCGTTTTATGCAACCAACCGTAATCAACCGTCGGCGGTTTTTCCGACATTTCAACTACTTCTATCGCAGCGTAATTAATATTCGGATTGAAAAGTTTAAGATGTTGTCGCGTTGTTTTAGCACGCTCGGCAATGAAAAATCGGAGCGATAAAATAGCATCAACTGTATATTGAGGCAATGTTTGCAGCGCATTTTCATAAATTGGAACAGGTAATAAATACAATGCGCCGAGTTTTTTTTCTTCCATAACCTAAACCTTTTTTATAAAGAAGTATTAAGTGATAAGTAATAAGTGAGTAAACTTATCACTTATCACTTATCACTTATCATCTATCACCTATCACTTATTAATGAAGCCACACGAACTGTATTACGAAACCAAATTGTATCGCCCATTGAGCGAAGTTTTCGAATTTTTTAGCAAAGCCGAAAATTTGAACGAAGTTACGCCATCAAATCTAAGTTTTTCTTTTTTAACGCCTTTACCTATCGAAATACAAGTCGGTACACTCATCGATTACCGCATAAAACTGTTTGGAATTCCTTTTTATTGGCGCACACTCATCACATCTTGGCAACCACCCTATCGTTTTGTCGATCAGCAAATTCGCGGACCATACATTATGTGGCATCACGAACACACGTTTGAACAAAAAGACGGTTATGTTTTAATGGTCGACCATGTTCATTATTTATCACCTGGCGGTATTCTCGAGCCGTTTATTGATAAAGTTTTTGTCAGAAAGCAACTCGAAGGCGTGTGGCAGTATCGCGCAAAAGTTTTTGATACGCTTTTTGGAGAGAAAAAATTTTGATGAAGAAGATTTAATGGTTGCTTATGCCACAAATCGAGATATAGCAGCGATTCTCGCTTCGAATTTTAACAACTGCAAAAAAAATAGGTTTTGTACTCAAACCATCAACCCATTTCTTATTTCAAAGGAAGGAAAATTTCAGCCATCATACAACGCACAGAGCCGCCGCCGTATTTTTCGATGGTGCTAATATCGGAATGTAAAATGGTGGTGTGCCGATTAATGTGCGCAATCTGTTGAGAATGCAAACTTTTATACGCTTGAGACGACATGAGCAGAAAAGTTTCGCCAAAATCGTTTTTAACTTGCAGCATATTGCCTGCAAAATGATTCATTTGTTCGAACGAAATATCAATCACTTCTTT
>JAYWBA010000264.1:0-24116 GCA_043781915.1 Saprospiraceae bacterium | reverse complement strand
CACTTATCACTTATCACTTATCACTTATCACTTATCACTTATCACTTATCACTTATCACTTATCACTTATCACTTATCACTTATCACTTATCAAGCGTGTTCAGGTACTTTTACAACCTTTTTAAAATATTCATAAGTAATAGCTAAACCCGCTTTTCTATCGAATTTGGGTTCCCAACCGAGAATATTTTTTGCTTTAGTAATATTTGGCTGACGTTGCTTCGGGTCATCTGTCGGTAAAGGTCTGTAATCGATATACGCTTTCGGATTACCCACTAATTCTAAAATTTCGTGTGCAAATTGCATCATTGTAATTTCCGAAGGATTACCGATATTGACAGGTAAAGAATAATCACTGTGTAATAAACGGTAAATACCTTCCACTAAATCATCGACATAACAGAAAGAACGCGTTTGGCTCCCATCACCAAAAACAGTTAAACCTTCACCGCGAATAGCTTGAGAAAAAAAGGCTGGTAAAACACGACCATCATTCACACGCATTCTCGGACCATACGTATTGAAAATACGAACGATGCGCGTTTCAACGCCATGATGACGGTGATAAGCCATAGTTATAGCTTCTTGGAAACGTTTTGCTTCGTCGTAAACACCCCGCGGACCAATAGGATTTACATTTCCCCAATATTCCTCAGTTTGCGGATGCTCTAACGGGTCGCCATAAACTTCTGAAGTTGAAGCAATCATAAAACGCGAGCCTTTTACGCGCGCCAAACCTAATAAATTATGCGTACCAAGCGAACCCACTTTTAGGGTTTGAATGGGCATTTGTAAATAATCAATTGGGCTTGCAGGTGAGGCAAAATGTAAAATAAAATCTAAATTACCAGGAACGTGAACAAACTTCGAAACATCGTGATTGTAAAACTCGAAATTTTTGTGAGGGAATAGGTGCTCGATGTTAACTAAATCGCCCGTAATTAAATTATCCATGCCAATGACATGAAAGCCTTCGGCAATAAACCTATCGCAAAGGTGCGACCCTAAAAAACCAGCAGCACCAGTGATTAATACTCTTTTCATAATTTTAGTTTTCCGTAGTTTGATACGCTACTATTAATAATAAGTTATGCTTTAACACTTTCGTTAGACATTGTTTGTTGTAACTGTATGTCAGTTATGTTTATATTTCTAAACAGTTTGCAAATATAAGACCGTTTATTTTTGAAACTAAGTCATTTTATAACATTTTGTGGAAATTATATCCCTTATGTTAAAAGCTTGATTTGTAAAAGTGTAATTTGATTTAAAAATGAGATAGATTCTACGATTTTAATTAAAAAAAGCCGTTCTAAAAAGAACAGCTTTTTTTGTTTTAGAACTACAAATATCTCATTTCGAAACCTGCTCGAAAATAGTTTTAAACGCTGCGGGATTGTTTAAAGCTAAATCGGCAAGCACTTTGCGATTCAATTCAACATTGTTTAATTTCATTTTGTGCATAAACACAGAATAGCTTAAACCCAACTCGCGGCTTGCTGCGTTAATACGCGCAATCCAAAGGCGACGGAAAGCACGTTTTTTCAATTTACGACCAATATAAGCGTAAGCATTAGCATGATCGACAGCGTTTTTAGCAACTGTATAAACTTTTGAACGCGCACCAAAATAACCTTTGGCTGCTTTGAGGATTTTACGACGACGGTTGCGCGAAGCAACAGAATTCACTGAACGTGGCATATAAAAAATTTTAGTTCAACAAAGGGGATACAAAATATCGCTCTAAGCCTTTGCTCTCGTTAAATAAAAATGACTTTCTTAGCTATTGCTACCTTTACCCAAAAGCGTCAGTGCGCGCGGTGTATCAACCTTAGCGATGATAGACGTACCCAATATAGCATCTTTTTGGCGGTGCGTTTTTTTGCGCATCAAGTGACGGTGATTCGCATGAGCAAATTTAATTTTACCCGAACCAGTTACATTGAAACGCTTTTTAGCGCTCGAATTTGTTTTAATCTTAGGCATACTCTTTTAATTGAGGCGCAAAAGTAAAGGATGTAAATCGAATTTACAAACCATATCACTACTTTATGTGCTAAATTCTACTTTTTCTTTTTAGGAAGAATGTTAACGGTCATACGTTTGCCTTCCATTATCGGTAAAGACTCCGGAATACCGTGCTCTGTGAGTGCTTCCAAGAAACGCAACAACACCAAATTGCCGCGATCTTTAAAAGTAATACCACGACCTTTAAACTGCACATACGCTCGCACGCGTGCGCCGTCGCCAAGAAATTCGATGGCATGACGCACTTTGAAATCAATATCGTGCTCACCTGTTTCGGCGGTGAAACGAATTTCTTTCACAACCGTTTTTACGGCGTTCGATTTAATTTCTTTTTCGCGTTTCTTTTTCTGATATAGAAACTTAGCATAATCGAGAATTTTACACACGGGCGGATTGGCATTCGGTGTAATTTCAATCAGGTCTAATTCAGCTTTATCAGCCCATACGCGTGCTTCCGATGTTTTGTAAACACCCGCAGTGATTGGCGTAGCTAAACCATTTTTTGTGCTGATTTCTTCGAGATTGTCGCCCACCAAACGAATTTCGGGGGCACGAATGAATTCATTAATACGGTGTTCTGCCTCAACTTCTTTACGAAGTGGCATGTTATTATTACGCGGTCTGAAAACTTTTGCCAAAGGATAATTTTTGTTAAATAATAATGTTTAGTGAGTCACTTTTTTCTAAACACACAAAATTAGCTACAATTTTTATGATTTTGTAATTTTTGGGAGAAAATAGTTAAAATCGTTGAAAAAACTTTCGAGTGAGCAGACCAAGTTGACACCGCACTTTCTAAACGAACAATAAACAGTAGAGACGCCAAGTTGGGGTCTCACACGCGATTTAAATGCACTACATCTCAATCGAAAACTAAACACGAGACGCCAACATGGCGTCTCTACTGTTAATCGTTTGCGTAGATTGAGGACGTCAAATGTTAAAACATCCATTTCGCACTCAATTGCCAATGTCTTCCTGCTTGCGCATAATAACCAGAATAACTATACACACTATTGCCTTCGTATTTTGAATACGGATCAGTAGAAAAATAGGCATTTTTCTCGGAACCACCATAGCGCGATGCGTAGCCGTTGTTGGCATATTGGGCATCGAACAGATTTAAAACCGAGAGTGTGAACGATAATTTTTGGCGACTAAATTTTAATTGCGCATCGAAATGAATATCAGAAGTATAGTAGGCACTTAAAACTGTATTCTCGTTCGACGTATTATCGAGATATTGTTTGCCGACATATTTATTTCCCCATCTTATATCAGATTCAAATTTGGGCTTATCGGTGAGTTTAAATTTTACTTCAGCACTGCCAATAAAATTGGGCGAAAGCGCAATATTTGTATTATCGTGCGAAACAGAATTGACATCACCCGTTTCGTAATTGGTAATAAATTCTTTGAAAGCAGAAATTTTATGCTCCATAACTGAGATGGAACTGTTCAAAGCTACTTTATCTGTCAAACTCCAATTTTGTTCGAGTTCAATACCCATTCTGTAACTGCTTGGAACATTTTGGTGCAAAGCATCACCGACGTCATTTAGTTTACCTGTTAAAACTAATTGGTTTTTATAGTACATAAAAAATCCGTTCACTGTCGTCTGAACAGTGGCATTTTTTGAACGCCATCCCAGTTCAAAATCATGCAATTGCTCGCTTTGAGGAATCGTTTGTTGCGTATTATCTGTTATGTCGCTTCTGTTCGGTTCGCGATTAACCCTTGCATAAGAGGCGTACAATGTATTTTGAGGATTGAGCACATACGTCAATCCTGCTTTTGGATTGAAAAAATTATAAGTTGTCGCGTTCGTTAAATTGCGCTGATTTCTATCTACACCCGTTATAGTGTAGTTTATAAAGCGATATTGTGCATCGAGATAAAAACTCAACGCTGCATTTTTTGGCGACCACATTATTTTATCGTACAGAGTGGTTTCAAATTTATTGGCGTTGCTTTCGTAATAATTAGCATTGGGATTGAATGGGGTGTTATTAATAATACTCGCTACGCGACCAAAACTTTTACCAATATAATCGTTGGTGCTGCCGCCGATGATATTTTCTACGTCGTTATTTTTGTAATGCAATTCATAAATAGCACCATAGAAATGATTTTGCAACCACAATCTGCGCACTAAATCCGATTGCAATGTGTCATTCACATTCGGCACATAGTTCGAAACTTGTTGATCTGCTTTATATTCTTCGTAATAACCTACTCCATACGTATAATGTGCCGTTATTTTTGAAAACCAATTTCCATTATACGTGTGCGACCAAGCAGCATGGACGTGTTGCTGAAAATAATTATCAATTTGATTCGAGTAGGGTGATGTGCTTTCTGTTCCTGCCGGATTGTAACGGCGCAAAACAGCATCGCTCAAATACGATTCTGGAATGCCATACCATGCTTGATACGTTTTTTCGTTGCCACCAAAGGCACGCAGCGCAAAAACATCTTTCGCACCTAAATAATGCACAGATGCAAAATAAGAATTCATATCCGCTCTGCCGCGATCGACATAACCATCGGAATGAATGAAACTCGCTCGACCGTCGAACATCCAATGATTATTAATTAATCCGGATGACAGTGTAATATTTTGTTTGAACGTACCAAAGCTACCAACAACCGTTTGTATCGCTGCTTGTTTTTCAGTATTTGGTGATGTTATTAAATTAATAGTTGCACCAAATGCACCCGCGCCATTACTCGATGTGCCCACGCCGCGCTGCACTTGTATGCTCGAACTCGAACTGGCAAAATCGGGTACATCCACCCAATAAACCGATTGTGATTCGGCATCATTGAGTGGTACACCATCTAAACACACATTGATGCGCGAAGCATCGGTGCCGCGAATGCGTAAACCCGAATAACCAATACCTGTTCCTGCATCCGATGTTTCAACCACCGAAGGCAAATATTTTAAGATGTAAGGGACATCTTGCGCATTGTTTCTAAGCGCAATGTCATTGCGTTTAAGTGTGCTAAAAGTGAGTGGCATACGATCTGTCGCCATTGATGCTTGAACCGTTACGCTTTGCAACATTGTCGATGAATCGGCAAAAGTTTGTGCAAAAATTTGGCTTGTTACCAATAAAAAAGAAAGGAGAAAAAAACTTGTGCGTACTTGCATAAAAATTGCATTTACAGCACTGTAAAACGAAAAAATACGAAAACACAGAGTCGCTACGCAGTAGTGACAGCAATCCGAATTGCCTCCTTAAACAGCATTGCCTGTTCTAAGTTCTATGGGTATAATCTCAGCCGTTAAACAGCACCCCGTTAAGAAATGAAAGAATTAAAAATAAGAATTAAAAATCCTTGGTACAAAAGTAGTTATTAAAATTGATATTCAGTAGAATTAATTGATTGTTACAGATTAATTTAAATTTAACAACAAAGTTAGAGAGATTCATTAATTCCAATGTAAGATAAGATAACTAAGCAAAGTGTAGAATATTTAAGCGCAAGGGACGCAAAAGTTAAATACCCAAAGTTCGCAAAGTCCAGTTGTTTAAAAACTTTGCGTCCCTTGCGCTTAAATATTCTACTTTGACAATCAAGAATTAAAATTAGTTATTTAGGAGAAAACAGAGGGAGCCACTATTGCCTAACAAAATGTGAGACACATAATAATGATAATGAAAAGCTGAATTGAAACAATTTTTTTTACCTATTTCAATAATTGAGTAGTATTTTATTATTCTGATAGATTGAATTGGTTTAACTGGAAACTTGCCTACAACTTGCAATATATTTTTGATCATCAAACTATCACCTTGTTCGATGATTTCTATCATCTATAAATTGAGGAATATGGCTGAATTTTACTCAAAATTAAATATTCATCTCAATAAATCTTTATACTTATATTATTTGAACTTGTTTGAACATTTTTTTTCATTAAAAAATATTCAAACAAGTTCAAATAAAAAAACTTAATATTTCCTACTTAAATAAACAAATTTTAAAGCTTATGAAAAATTTGAAATCAATAAAACACTTTTCAGAAATAAGAATAAAAGATATTCCAATGGTTGGCGGGAAAAATGCTTCACTTGGCGAAATGTATTCGGCGCTTTTATCAAAAGGCGTGTTGATTCCAGAAGGATTTGCTGTAACATCGGTAGGATACTGGAAATTTATGAATGAAAATCTGTTAGTTCCAATTATAACTGATTTACTTTCAAAACTCAATACAACAACTTTTGATAACCTTTCTGAAATTGGCGAAAAAATCAGAAAAACTGTGCTCGATGCAAAATTCCCGCAAGACTTAAAATTTGAAATTTTAGATGCTTATAAACAATTGGTTTCTCATTGCGGTATCGGGAAATCTTACGCTGTAAGGAGTAGTGCCACAGCTGAAGATTTGCCAAATGCAAGCTTTGCTGGTCAGCAAGAGACGTATTTAAACGTAAATGGTGAGGAAAATTTAATTAATGCTTGTCAACGATGCTACGCATCACTTTTTACGGATCGCGCCATTAAATATAGGGTTGATAATGGTTTTGACCACATGAAGGTTGCACTTTCGATCGGCGTCCAGATGATGGTTCGTTCAGATTTAGCGAGCTCAGGCGTAATGTTTACTATTGACCCAGATTCGGGTTTTGAAAATGTAGTATTGATTTCTGGCGGCTGGGGATTAGGTGAAAATGTGGTTCAAGGTTCTATCAATACGGATGAATTTCTTGTTTTTAAACCACTTTTAGACAAAGTTACTCAACCGATAATTTCTCGCAAATTGGGAAGTAAGTTGAAAACAATGCTATATTCTTCAGTAAAAATGGTTGATATTGTTAGACCTGAAGATGCTGTCGTTAATCTTACTACAACCATTGAGAAAAGCAATCAATGGGTACTAACTGATCCAGAAATCATTCAGTTGGCAAAATGGGCTTGTATTATCGAAGTGCATTATAAACGACACATGGATATAGAATGGGCAAAAGATGGCGAAAATGGAAAGATTTATATTGTTCAGGCAAGACCAGAAACAATTCATCAGAATAAAAAGCAAACTTTATTTAAACAATATTCATTAATTGATGATGGCATAAAACTTTGCTCTGGAGCAGGTTTAGGAAACAGAATCGTTTCTGGTAGAGCCAGAATTTTGCACTCGCCAAATGAAATTTCAAAATTAAATGTAGGAGAAATTTTAGTAACCGAACGTACTGACCCAGATTGGGATCCAATATTAAAAAAAGCAACTGCTATTATTACTGATCAAGGCGGAAGAACTTCTCATGCTGCAATAGTTGCACGTGAAATCGGTGCGCTTGCAGTAGTAGGTACTGGAAACGGCACTCAAAATATTAAAGACGGTGAAATGATTACAGTTTCGTGCGCAAAAGGTAATACAGGAATTGTATATGATGGGTTGTTAAAATGGGAAGAAAAAGAAATTGACATTGCTGCTATTAAAAAACCAAGAACAAAAGTGTTGCTCATTTTAGCACATCCTGATGAAGCCTATCAATATTCTTTATTGCCTAATGATGGTGTTGGGTTAATGCGCATGGAATTCATTATCAGTAATACAATAGGTATACATCCAATGGCTTTAAAAAGATTTAATGACATTACCGACCAAGCCGTTAAAGAAAAAATTGGTAAACTGACCCTGCAATACAAAATTAAAGAGGATTTTTTTGTACAAAAACTTGCAGAAGCCACTGCAAAAATGGCAGCTACATTTTACCCGAAGGAAGTGATTGTTAGAATGAGCGATTTCAAATCGAACGAATATGCTAATTTGTTAGGGGGAAAACAATTTGAACCCAATGAAGAAAATCCGATGATAGGTTTCAGAGGTGCATCGCGCTATTACCATCCTTTGTATAAAGAAGCATTTGAGATGGAATGCAAAGCAATGAAAATTGTACGCAATGATATGGGTTTAACGAATGTAAAATTGATGATACCTTTTTGCAGGACTATCATTGAGGCTCAAAAAGTTATTGCTGTAATGAAAAGTTGTGGTTTAAACCGAAAAGAAAATGGTTTGGAATTGTATGTTATGATTGAAATCCCGAGCAACGCAATATTAGCAGAAGAATTCGCAAAATATTTTGATGGTTTTTCCATTGGTTCTAACGATTTAACCCAACTTACATTAGGTGCAGATCGCGACTCGGAATTGTTAAGCGATATTTTCAATCCTTTTGATCCAGCAGTTATCAAACTTATTGAAATGACTTTATTGAAAGCAAAAAAAACAGGAACTCATGTCGGTCTTTGCGGACAAGCACCAAGCGATTATCCTGAATATGCACAGTTTCTTGTAAAAAATGGCATTGATAGTATCTCTTTTAATCCAGATGCTTTGATAAAAGGTATCGAGAATATTTTAGTCGCTGAAAAAAAATTAAATCCCCAGCCAATGGCAGTTTTATGAACTTAATATGGTGTAAGTTCTAATTTGCTAATGAGATTTGAATCAAAAAGGGCTAAAAAAGAAGGGAAATTATTCCATGTTTTTTAGCCCTTTTTGATTCAATAATTATCTAAATAGCTTTAAAAGATTAATTTTGCATTAAATTAATCTACTTTATTAATCGTTGAGAAGCTGTTTAGATTTTCTGTTTTGAAATGAAAGTATTGTATTTTTGAATCAGGGATTTTAAAATTTTTGATATATAGCAGAGCTACATTGAGAAAATTTTGGAATCTTTGATTTAAAAAGACTTAGTTTCAACCTAAACAGAAAATTTAAACAGCTTCTGAGTAAAATAGTTTGTTTATAAAGTAGAATAAGTCTAATTTTGCGATAATAAACAACGAAAATTTCTTCTTTAAATAAAATCTCTAAGGACTTCACCTTAGTCAAACATTAACATAGAAAAATATGGTAAGTACCCAATCGCAAGGTAAAATTGTTAAACAAGAATTAGCAGAAAGAAAAAACACGAAGATTGTTGCCACTGTCGGTCCTGCCTGCAGTAGTTATGAAAAACTTTTAGAATTGGCTCAATCGGGCGTGAATGTTTTTCGCTTGAATTTTTCGCATGGCGACCATCCAACGCATTTGGCGGTAATTGAAAACATTGTAAAACTCAATAAAGAAACCAATTGGCATTTGAGTATTCTGGCTGATTTGCAAGGACCAAAACTACGCGTGGGCAAAATTGAAAATAATGCTTTGCAACTCAATGCGGGTGATATTGTTACATTTACCGACGAAGAATGTTTAGGTACGAAGGATAAAATTTATATGTCGTACAAGGGTTTTGCTAAAGATGTAACGCCCGGTGAAAAAGTTTTGCTCGATGATGGTAAATTTACATTCGAAGTTTTGAGTACAGACAGCATCGGCGAAGTTAAAATGATGGTTATTTATGGTGGTGTGTTATCGTCGAATAAAGGCGTGAACTTGCCTGATACGAAAACTTCTTTACCTTGTTTAACAGAAAAAGATTTAGTCGATCTCGATTTTGTACTGACACAGCCTGTGAATTGGATTGCACTTTCGTTTGTGCGTCGTGCGGAGGATATTCGCGATTTGCGCCAACGGATTAATAAAGTGGGTCACAGTGCACTCATTTGTGCTAAAATTGAAAAGCCGGAAGCGATTGAAAACATAGATGCTATCATTAAAGAAACGAATGCCGTTATGGTGGCGCGGGGCGATTTGGGTGTTGAGTTCCCGATTGAAAAATTAGCGGTTATTCAAAAACTCATCGTATCGAAGTGTATTCAACGCGCCCGACCTGTCATCGTGGCAACGCAAATGATGGAGTCGATGATTCAAAATCCATCACCTACCCGTGCTGAGGTTTTAGATGTTGCTAATTCGGTGCTTGATGGTGCGGATGCCGTGATGCTCAGTGCTGAAACTTCGGTGGGAAAATACCCGGCTGAAACGGTTCAAGCCATGTCACGCATTATTTGCGAAACCGAAAAAGAACCCGCTCATTTTAAACGCCCTGAACCCAATGCGAAATCGACTGTTTTTAATAACGATGTGATTTGTTTAGGCGCCGCTAAGATGGCTGAAGATTTACACGCCCGCGCCATTGTTGGGTTTACAAACTCTGGCTATACAGCTTTTAAAGTGTCAAGTTTTCGACCACATTGCGAAATCTATATTTTTTCTAACCGCCTTGATATGATTGCCACTTTGGGGTTAGTTTGGGGGGTGCGCGGTTATTTGTATAATAAAAACACATCGACCGACGAAACTATTTTAGAAACGATGGCAATTTTAGAAGATGCCGGTAAAATTAAAAAAGGCGATGTTGTTGTAAATACAGGGTCAATGCCCGTTTATAAACGGGCCAGAACGAATATGATTAAAATATCGGTAGTGGAATAATTTTTTAGGTGATAAGTGATAGGTGACAGGTGATAATTTTTGCCTTAGATATATCACTTATCACCTATCACTTATCACCTATCACTTATCACTTGTTTCAAAATGCTGAATCACGAAATCGATTACAAAATTTACGGCGAAGAGTTGCAATGCGTAGAAATTGAACTCGACCCAGATGAAACTGTGCTGGCTGAATCGGGCAGTTTTATGATGATGGAAGATGGTATTGTTATGCACACCATTTTTGGTGACGGCAGAACGCAAGATACATCTTTCATGTCTAAAATTTTTGCCGCAGGTAAACGCGTACTCACGGGTGAAAGTTTGTTCTTAACCGCTTTCACGCACCAAGGTTCGGGCAAATCGCACGTAACTTTTGCTGCGCCGTATCCTGGTAAAATTATTGCTTTAGACTTATCGAAACTCGGTGGAAAGGTTATCGCACAACGCGATGCTTTTTTATGTGCAGCACGGGGTGTTATTATCGGCATTGAATTCCAGCGCAAACTCGGCACGGGTTTATTTGGTGGTGAAGGTTTTATCATGGAAAAACTCGAAGGCGATGGCATGGCATTTGTTCACGCGGGTGGTTATGTGGTTGAAAAAGATTTAGCCATTGGAGAAACACTGCGCATTGATACGGGTTGTATCGTGGCGTTTACTGGTCAGATTGATTACAATATTGAATTTGTTAAAGGCATTCGCAACGTCATTTTTGGTGGCGAAGGTTTGTTTTTTGCAACATTGCGCGGACCTGGTAAAGTTTGGGTACAATCTATTCCGATTTCGCGTTTAGCAAGTAGAATTATAGCGTACGCGCAACCGACCAATAAACGCGAAGAGAGTGGAGGAGTATTCGGTATGCTATCTGGTTTATTAGAAAATAATGAATAATTTGTTACGAATTACGAATTACGAATTACGAATTTTTGATTTATTGCAGCAAACAAAACCACTGCCGAAACACCTAATGGCACGAAATATAAATACGAATAGGGTACTTGCACAAAAGCGTAAAAGATTGAGAGGATAATTTTTAAAGAGGCGATATTGAAAATGCCAATATTCAATCGTTCTTGCCTTTTATTTAGAAAAATTCCCAAAATAATCATCGTAATTAAACTTAACCCCAACATAGTGAATTGTAAGATTCTCAACTTATTTAGGTTATCACCTTTAATAAAATCTACAAAATAGATAGCCATTCCCAGACCATTTTGTAAATGTGGAGATGGTTTTCTATCCCATTCACCTAAGGCGGCAATAGTATAAGCTTTTTGAGCTTTCAGAAAAATAAACGGGTCTCTAATTAAAAAGGGCAGGACGTAAAAAATCATTAGAGATAAAAATATGAACCCAACAGCTCTTTTTAAATTTTTCTTACCTTCGAAAATATAGACACTGTATAAGAAGATTGGCACCCAAAATAAAAGTGAAAATCGTGAAAGTAAGCATAAGACTATAGCAAATGAGCGGATATAAATATTTTTCTGCATAACCAAAGTTGTACAGAGTAAAATATAATATCCCATAATCATTTGCTCTATTGATACACCAACATTAATATTGTCGTATAAAATAAAAGTATAAATACCTACAATAGGAAACGCTATGAGGGATAATTTTTCAATAAAAGTGAGTGCTTGAGCTTTTATAACATAATAAAATAGGTATGCTAAACTTAGAAATAAAATTATAGTCGCTGTTTCTCTATAACCCCAATGAAATTTTTGAGCAATTACAAATGGTGCCCATTGTGCTGGCAAATATGTAGGAAATAACTCGTAACCAAAATCAGAAAAAGGCTTATAAGGATACCATAAATGTTCAACTCGATTTACCATAACTTGAAGTAACGGTATTATGTCTGAAATTTGAACCGAAATGGGATAATTGTTAAAAATTTGCTTGCACAATTCGTAAATTTCAAAAAAACCGAATGTAGCTAATATAATGCAGGCTGCAAGTTGCCAAGGTTTATTTGAGTTTAATTTTATTAGTTGATGTGTCGATTTTTTGTAAAAAAATAGGGGTAATAAACCAATCGATAACCCGATGAGTAAAATCAAAACAGGGCTAATGTATTCTCCAAATATATTTCTGTATTTAGAAATTAAAAGCATTTCTGCGATACAGATTAGGAGTAAAATTATTTTAAGCGTCTTATTCAATATCAATGTGATTAAAGTAGAGCCAATAACAATGTGATTGGCTCTATGTGTTTTGGAAGACAAAACAATGCGATGTCTCTATAGTAATTTTCTGAACAAAGCACCACTCGCTGTTGCAAATCCACCGACTAAACCGCCAATTATACCAGATACAAAGCTTAAATAAGTTGCACTTACAGCGCCACCTAATAAGTTTGAAATGTTACCAGCCATTAAATTACTATTTGCCGATGATTGGAACGCTGCATAGACCGCCCATAAAATCGAAAAAGCCAAGAAGCCGAGCACGAAACCACCGCCCCAAGTTTTTGAATAAATAGCACCACCAATAAATCCCATTATGGCTATTGACCACCAAGGAAAAAAGGATTGTGCTGCAAATCCTGCAATAACAAGAAATAAGCCAGCTAAACCTACGCTTTTTAAATTTTCCATCATCGAAGCTTTTGGTGCAGCTTCAGTATTTGTTGTTGTATCCATAATTGAATTTAGTTGACAGTTGACAGTTGACAGTTGACAGTTTGTGACACATTCTACGACTGTCAACTGTCAACTAACAACTGTCAACTACTTTGTTATATTTTGTGTTAAAACAATGCGCTTATTCGTTTCTGCTGGACTACGCATATAAATCGCTTCATAATATTGTCCTTTCGCCCAAGTATCGACAAAAGCATCAAAGTTTTTGCTCCCCGGATTGCCCGATTGTCCACCAGGATAAACAACCCAAGCGTGCGGAACAGTATCGAGTTCGACAATCATGCGCCACGATGGACCGTGATTTTTTTTGATGGCATTCACACTTTTCGCTTGCCCACCAACATCAATATGGCTTCTTCCAAAACCTGGAATATTGGCAATGTGAGGAATTTCAGTGTCTTTCACTTTAGACCAATTTACGGTCGGTGATTTAGGATAAGCGGTGGCAATTTCAGCTGTTTTTTTAGCCATATCAGCCATCATAGCATGGAAAGCAGCAGTTACTACATCTTTAGCCGTTTCAATTTTATCCGTTGTGGCTACTACATCGAAGTATTTATTCGTTGGCTCTTCGCGCAGCATGTTAACTGTCCGCCATTGCGTTGGGTTTAAAGTATAATCGGCATTTTTGCTTTTCGAAATTTCATCCCATGTGCCCGCGTAAGCAGCTTCAAACCAACTCATAAAATAGGCGGGTTCAACTTTATCACCATCCATATAGTAATTCCAATTTTTGAGTTGCGCTAATATACCTTGCTCAGCCGCACTTAATGACTTTTCATCCAGATTTTTAATCAATGCAGGGAGTGCTTCTTTCGCTAAAAGACTGAAATTATCGTTTTGTAATCCTTTCATATCATCAACAGTGATGTCTTTCATTTTAGAAAGCGTATCGTTAATGATACGACCTCTGAAAGTCTCAAAACCTTCTGAATTATAATAATACGGATAAGATGGATCGGTGCTGTGCTGATTAGCAGACGAAACAAAACCACGTGCAGGATTTTTATATTGTGGAATTTGATCGCGCGGAACAAACCCTTGCCAATTATTAGCGCTGAGCGAACCATCTTGCACAAAACGCCCTTGCTCTTTTCTTTTTATCGGCATCGCGCCGTTGCACATTAAAGCAATATCGCCATTATTACACGCAAATGCAATATTTTGCGCAGGCACATTCATATTGGCGAGTGCTTTGCGGTAATCTTCGTAATTTTTTGATTTGTTTAAACCTGCTAAAAAAGTTAAGTCAATTTCAGGCTTTTCATTTGCGAGCCATTTATAAGCTAAATCGTTATTAGTTGTGCTATCGCCGAAATAAACAACTGGTCCCCAAAACGTGTAACGCACTGTATCAATGAGCGGTTGCTCGTGCCCTTTTATGTAGATTTTTTCTTGAACCAATTGAACGCTTTTTGTCATGCCGTCTAAAGTATATTGCGTTTTTTGCGCGTCTATCCAAGCAATTTTATACCAATCTGCAACATCGTGTCCAACGTTTGTCATTGTCCAGGCGCAATTATTATTAAAACCAATGAGCACCATCGGTATTCCTGGAAGCGTAACGCCGTAGGTATTCATGTCGGGCGTAATAATTTGTTGCTCGAACCAAACTGAAGGTAAGCGCAACGAAAGGTGCGGATCGCCACAAAGTATAGGTTTTTTATTTTTTGTTTTCGATGCTGCTATTGCCCAGTTATTACTACCGTTATTTTCATCGGGAACAGGTAGTGATGTGTTATAAGTAAGGGGTAATGCGTTATTAGTGATAAGGGCTGAGGGCTGAGGGATGTTTTTCTTACCACTCACCGCTGACCATTCATTGCTTTGTGACTTAAAATTCCAAGGCGTTCCGCTCGGTACAACGGGCGATTGGTCTTTAAAATACTCTGGGAAAATAGCATCGAAATCGCCACCAAGCAAAGTTTTAGCATTCGTAGCTGCAAAGTCGTTATCAGTTCGCGCCAAATCGAGCGATAAATATTTAGAGACTAAAGCAATTTTTAGCGGGGAAAATAATTCAGGCTTTACGCCTAAAATTTTATATTCAACCGGGTAATCTTTGGTTTGAAGCGAAGATATGTATGCGTTTGCGCCGTTACAATAAGCTTCTAATAGTTCAAAATTAGCTTTGTCTTTTTGCCAATATTCTACCAAACGTTCTGCAGCATGACTCACGCCCATTCTGCGCATCCGTTTATCTACTTCAATCGTGTTCGATTTACCAATTTTTTGATCGCCTAAAATTTCAGAAAGTCTGCCAGCCGAAACATGCGACAAAAAATCCATCTCCCATAAACGGTTTTGTGAATGAATATAACCCTGCATATACAAAGCATCGGTCATGTTTTCTGCAAAAATGTGAGGCACATCTCTATCGTCGTAAATAACTTTTACGGGTTTTGAAACACCTGGGAGTTGCAGAGCCGCAAGATTTTGCGCCTTTACTGCTTCAGCATTGTGCCAAAAACCTTCAAACGGACTGAAAAACATTCCAAGAGCGGGTAAAGTTTTCCCTTTGAGTGCAAGTGGCGCGTTTAAAGTGCGCACCAATAGAAATGTTGCTAAAGCACTGAGTGCAAAGTATAAATAACGCATAGTCTCTTTTTTCTTAGAAAAGTTTGATTAATACAGATGCGAAAGTAAATAATTATTGCAAAAGAACCCTGTTAGAAGCTAATAATATTTTTGAATTGTTATCAGCATTTATAATCGTGAACCTATAATGACTTTAAAACGCTCAGTTCTATGTTTATCTGAAAGTTATTAATGTTCAAAACCTTGTTTTTGTTAACTTTAAATACATGGATTGGCAGTTTAACAAATATTATAAAAAAAATTTAACATTTTCTTTTTTCTAAAAAACCAAGCGGCATATCCCTTTCGTACATACGTACAGAAGTGAAAGAGCTTTTAAACAACAAACGGCACGACATTTTCGAAAAACTTAATAACCAGTTCACCCTTATTATTTTATTAATTAAATTCAGCACAATGACAAAGTTCACTCAAACTTTTCTAAAAGTTGGTTTTGTTGCGCTCATTACAGGTACAATTGCTTATTTTGGCATTGAAACTCGTTATCTTGAGGCATCAAGTCACCGCGAAGCACCTATGATTGCTAACGATCCATTAGCAGACAACACTGACCTTTACGCTTTCAGAAGCCCCGACGCACCGAACACGGTAACAATTATTGCGAACTACATCGGTCTGGAATTACCGCAAGGTGGACCGAATTATGCGACTTTTGGTGAAGACATCCGCTACGAGATTCACGTTAAAACCAACCCATTATCATTTGGAGATGATGTACTGTATCGCTTTACTTTTAAGCGCACGAACGAAGACCCGACAACGTTTTTTAACATTCGTTTGGGTAAACAGAACTTGAAGGCGACGTATAAAGTAGAACGCCGTTTTGGAAATGATGGACAGTTTGTGACGATTTACGACAACGGTCCTGTAACACCGCCGAATATCGGACCGCGCTCGATCGATAATGCTACATTGGGATTGGGTAAATCGTATGATCAACTCGTACAAGATGCTATTGTAACTTCTACAACAGGTACTGGTGAGAAGATTTTCTGCGGACAAATGGATGACCCTTTCTTTGTGGATTTGGGCGGTATTTTTGACCTCGGACAGACACGTGCTGGTGCGGGTGCAAGAGATGGTGTAGGCTGTTTGAATGTGCATGCTATTGCGATGCAAATTCCGATTAACTTGCTTCAGAAAGATTTACGCGCTATTTCTACGGCTAAAAACATTCTCGATGGTGATTTTATTATCGGTGTGTGGGCGTCTGCAAGCCGTCAGCGTGTTACAACTTTAGCTGATAGAGGTGCAAAACCAACGGTTTCTGGCGATTGGGTGCAAGTTTCGCGCTTAGGTATGCCTTTAACAAACGAAGCAGTTATTCCAATCGGTGCAAAAGATGCTTGGAATTCAAGTACACCGTATGCCGGTGAAAGTGGATTTGAGAAATTTTTGGAAAACCCTGAATTAGGTTTATATATGGATGATCGTTTATTCGGTACGGCTATTCCGGGTTTAAAAGCATTGCGTATTCAAACTAAATCGCAAACCGTTTTAGGAGCTGTTGATTTTGGCAATACACACGATGGTTTGTGGGTCATTAAAGGAAACGCTGCGTTAGCAGGTACTGCTTTAGATGATGCTGTTTTTGGAAATTATTTATTAAGAAAAGGTGCGCCGCGTTCAGTCGATTTAGTGCCGATTTTCCATGCAGGTGTGCCGAATATTGCGCCTTATCAATTAGCAACAGGCAAAACGGATGGCAATCCATTAACAGCTGGTAAACCTTTTATCAATAACTTTTTGCCTTCTTGGTCGCTCATTCCAAACGATATTCGTTTCGGCGATATGTTACGTTTGAATATGGCAGTGCCACCTACATCGCGTACAAGTGCCGCGTTTAGCAGTGAAGGTTTATTGGCAGCAGCAGTTGCTGGTTTAACAGATACAGCGTATAATAAATCGAACGCACTACAATTGATTCCGAATATGGATGGTTTCCCGAACGGTCGCCGTCTCGAAGATGACGTTACGCGTATCGAATTACAAGCAGTAGGTGGTGTAGTTTTAGCAGCAATTGGTTTATGGTACGATGATCGTCCGTTAGGAAAATCGCCTTTAACACCGAATTTATTGAGTGTTTTGACGTACACTACGGGTGTTGAGAAAAATGATAAGGTGTTTAGAACTTCTTTCCCTTATTTAGCTAATCCACACTCTGGTTTTGGTAATTGTGGTGGCATAGTTGCTGGAACGACTTTCCCTGCGAATGATTTTGGCATGACAGACCCTACAGTTTTAAAAACACGCAGCAAATTAGGTATTAGTACAAATGCAGCCGTTTTATCAGCAGGATTAAATCCTTTCAAAGATGAAACGACGTTAAACTACCACCTTGCTGAAAATGCACATGTATCGATCTTAATTTCCGATATTACTGGTAAATTGGTTAAGGTATTAGAAGATACTGACCGCGAAGCTGGTAATTACGAACTCAAATGGAATGCCGCAAATAACTCACAAGGTTTATACATTGCACGCATTTTAGTGGATGGCGAGACGATTCAATCGGTTAAGTTGAATCATGTGAATTAGGTTTTTCATAACTAAGGCATTAAGAAAAAAGGTTTCACAAAGAATTCTGACTCATTTAGTTTATAAAAAAACCAAATAGCAAGAATTCTTTGTGAAGCTTTTTTTTATTGAAAACCATTTGTGTTGATGAAACTTTGGTATTGTTACTGATCCTGAACTTCAATCTCAATAAAACTTGAAATTTTAAGGATTTTATCTGTGTTGGCATACCTTTTTACTATTTCACGAATGGCATCATCGACTTTATTGAGTTCTTCAATACGTTTTTTAGAATTCGATACATCCATATTGAATCTTTCTTCTTCGCTCAATAAAGCCATCTCGTGATAGTCTATTTTATACCTTAAAAGACTTTGAAGTAATTGTGCCGCATCGGATGAAAAGAATTTTCCGTCAATTAAAGTGAATTTATGTTTCATAAAATTTTCGAACCATTATTTTTTTAATCTTAAATAAAGCTTATTGATGTTGAAATAAGCCATGTTTTTATTGACCTTGACCGAGTGAATATGCAGGTTTACCCTCAAAATTATACAGATTTTCAGTTTTAATGGTATCTATATTATAATCAATGGCATTTCTAAGCAGTTGTATAATATCCTTTTTAGTCATGCTGTATTTCACAGTTGGCTTAAAGCGGCAACGCCAATGATCGGTACAAAATGTTTCAGGAAACCCATCCGGATAAACTTTTATTCCTCTATTGGTTATCATGGAGAGTTTCAAATGTGGAAGTTCGATTTTTTTGATAATGGATGCCAACTGATTCGGATCAGTTCCGCTCCAATGAACAAACAGATCCAATCCAACAAGTTCTTTAGCTTTGGGTGCTTTTCTTGTGTAACGCGGTAGCTGTAATACAGCATCTTTCTTATAATGAACCGCTTTTAAAATACTGGGTTTTTCGCCTATATTAGCAATGACGGCGTCTGCGAACTCATTGGTACCCACTTTTTTTTGACTCACTCCTTCTTTAAAGATATCGTAGGTATGAATTCCATCCTCTAAAGTTTTGAGCCAAGCATTTTGTACTTTTTCAGCAACCTCTGTTTGACCTATGTGTGTTAGCATCATAATTGCACCTTGTAATAAACCAGAAGGATTCGCTATATTTTGTCCAGCTCTGCGCGGTGCTGAGCCGTGAATCGCTTCAAACATGGCGCATTCTTCGCCGATATTAGCCGAACCCGCTAATCCCACAGAACCTGCAATTTGAGCTGCTACATCAGAAAGAACGTCGCCGTACAAATTGGGCATCACAAGTACATCAAATGCTTCAGGCGTATCAGCCATTTTAGCAGCACCGATATCGATAATCCAGTGTTCATTTTCTATTTCAGGGTATTCTTTAGCAATTTCGTCGAATACTTGATGGAAGAGCCCATCTGTTTGTTTCATGATGTTATCTTTAGTAAAGCAGGTTACTTTTTTTCTGCCATATTGCTTAGCATATTCGAAAGCATAACGCACAATTTTTTCACATCCCGGTCGGCTGATTAATTTCAAGCACTGAACAACTTCATCCGTCTGTTGGTGTTCAATTCCTGCATATAGATCTTCCTCGTTTTCTCTAACAATGACGATGTCCATTACAGGGTGTTTTGTTTTGACAAACGGATGAAGGCTCATACAAGGTCGAACATTTGAGTACAATCCGAGGAATTTTCTAATCGTAACATTAAGACTTTTGTAGCCGCCTCCTTGGGGCGTAGTAATTGGCGCTTTAAGGAAAATTTTGTTGCGCCGAATAATTTCCCATGATTCGGACGCGATTCCTGAAGTATTACCAGCTAGATATACTTTTTCTCCTACTTCAATTTCTTCGATTTCGATTTGCGCACCTGCAGATAATATAATTTTTAGCGAAGCGTCCATAATTTCTGGACCGATACCATCTCCTTTTGCTACCGTAATTCTAGTCATCATTAAAATAAAATTTGAATTTTTGCAAAGGTCTGTAGTAAGATTCATAAATTATTATTTATCTTTGATATCATTACCATAAAATAATTTTATGAATTATACGCTCAACCAGCTTCAAATCTTCTTAAAAATTACTCAAACTCAGAGCATTACTAAGGCTGCCGAAGAGTTGTATTTATCGCAACCAGCGGTATCTATTCAGCTCAAAAACTTGCAGGGGCAGTTTGATATTCCTTTGACGGAGATGGTAGGACGGAAAATTTACATAACCGATTTTGGAAAAGAAATAGCTGATGCTACTGAAAAGATTTTGAATGAAATTCAGGCTATAAATTTTAAAACATCGGCTTTCAAAGGAAAGCTTACGGGTCGGCTCAAAATCTCAGTCGTCTCTACCGGGAAATATGTTATGCCTTATTTTTTAGCTGATTTTCTGCAGCAACACGATGGTATAGAACTGATATTAGATGTTACGAATAAAATGCGCGTTTTAGAGAATTTAGAAAAAAACGAAGTTGATTTTTCTTTAGTCTCGGTTTTACCCGAGAATATCCGAATTGAAAAACTTGAATTGCTTCAGAATAAGTTATTTTTGGTGGGTAACATGAACCAAATATTTGAAAAAAAAGCGTACGAAAAGAAAATTTTTGAGACTATTCCCATGATATATCGCGAGAAAGGATCGGGAACGCGTCAAATAATGGAAAAATACTTTCAAAAGAATAATATTTCTATAAAGAAGAAGTTAGAATTGACTTCGAATGAAGCGGTTAAACAAGCATTGATAGCAGGATTAGGCTTTTCTATAATGCCACTTATTGGGATTAAAAATGAACTACAAAATAAAGAATTGCAAATTATTCCTGTGAAAGGGTTTCCCATTAAATCGGTCTGGAATTTAATTTGGCTGCAAGGAAAAAATCATTCACCGGTAGCACTTGCATTTTTAAATTACTTAAAAACGGAGAAAATGAATATTATTAAACAAAAGTTTGAATGGTTTGAAAATTATTAACGGCTGCGAGCTCCGTTAGATGGGACAAGAAAGATTTACTGGATATAGATTTGATGAAGCCGTGGGTATTATACCTGATGTTTTGTGCTCGCTTGCAATTGGCGTTTATAAAAATGCGCCAGTGTTTGACAGTATTGTACAGTACATTTACTATATTACACTAAGTCGAAAAAATGTTACTGATTTTTGAAGAAAAACTTCATTACTTAAAAATAAAAAAAGCCGCTAAACATTTTAGTGGTTTTTCTATTTAATTACAGAAATAAATACTTAAATAGTCAATAGAAAATGGAAATTAAAAAAGTAAATGCTGCAGCTTTAGCTGCCATCGATGCAGCAACAAATTTAGGCTTATCAATTTGCATCTCTGTTTTAGACAGCGGTGCCCACGCAATTTTGACGTTGCGCATGGACGATGCTAATTTCATGACGATTGAAGCCGCACGTAGAAAAGCAAAAACAGCTTTTTTGTTTAAATGCCCCAGTCATGTATTGGCACTCATAGTTGATAAAGTACCGAAACTCTCTATCGAAATTGAGAAATTACCTGGAGATGCAATGATGATTGAGGGCGGATTACCAATTGTTGAAAATGGAAAAACAATTGGTGGCGTGGGTGTTTCAGGAGGAAATTTTGAACAAGATTTAGCTGTTGCGAGTGCGTTTATAGAAAAAATGTCATCTGAGTACATTATTAACTAAGAATTGAACAAGCATGGGCACTAATACTTAAACTCGCATTTGTGAATTCGCCCGCTGGCACTATGTTTGTATTTAACACACTGATACTTGAATTAACGGCGCAGCATCTATTGCGTGTTTGGAAGATGGTACACCAGCAGAGAGTCACCCTCGATTCACCATTCACAATTCAATATAGTTTTTAACCGTTCATTTTATTAATACTTATAACTACTTCTTTTTCGCTTTAAAACTTCCGTTTGGTTGTATAAATGTAATTTCAGTAATATTTTCATCGCCGGAGGGGCTAAATTGTACGTAGTAACCGCTTAATATTTTAAGGCTAAATTTGTCGCTGCCAATTGGAACGGTTTCATACTCGGGTTGTCCAAGAACTAATACATACAATGTTTGATCTTTCAAATATACCTTCGCTCTCACGCCTGATAATTCATATTCACCAACGTATTTTTGCATTTCTTGAGCCGTTATGGGCTTAGCAATGGAAGTTTTTGTAAAAGTGATGGGTTTAATACCTTGTTCTAAAGGGGCAATAAAACCGCTTATTTCACCCGAAAAATCCATCTGAAACTGGAATTTCAATTGCGGTGTTTCTGCCGTATCTATTTCCTCAGTGGGATTTAAGATATCGAAAATATCATAATTATTATGTCTCAGCCAAAGAGTGTTGTTGAAAGTTTTAGCCTGCAAAGAATCTTTTATAAGGCGAATTTTTAAGGTGCCGTATCCTGGATTGTTATAATCGCCAACATATTCTGATAGTTCATGCGTTGGCGCGTTTAGTTTTAATGCAGACGGCTTTTCCTTTTTCCCTTCTGACAGTTTGTTTTTATCGGCAGTTTTTTTCATGTAGTCGCACCAATCGTAATATTTCAATTTCAATACTTTATCTGACAATAAATTTCTGATTATAGAAGGCACAACAGACCCATTCTGATTTGTTAACACAATTATTCCAACACTGTCAGACGGAAAAAAACAAGTGCTAGCTGAAAATCCGTCAATATTACCGCCATGTTCTACTCGATAATGCCCTTTATACGAAGACAAAAACCAACCAAAACCATAATTAGCAAAATATAACTCAGGTTGCTCTTTTGAAGGCAACGCTGCATTAATTACAGACTGTGCACTTATTGCTTGGTCTCGATAGCTGGCAGGAATTATTTCTTTTCCTTCAAAATTACCGTTATTTATCCAGGCTGTTACCCATTTTGCCATATCAACAACGCTGCTATTTATAGAGCCGGCAGGTGCCATACCGTTGATATGGTAATAATCAAGCTTTTTTATTATAGTATCCTTTTTCAATCCATAACCCACTGCAATGTCATCCATTTTTTGCATATCGGGAATATTTAAAACCGAACGCGACATACCAAGGGGTTTAAATATCTTCTCTTTAACGTTTTCTTCCCAGCTTGAACCCGTCAGCTTTTCAACAACATCACCCTGAGCTGCAAACATAAAATTGTTATACTGCCACTTATGGCGAACGCCGAAAGTAGGCTCCATAAACTGTACTCTTTGTAACAGACTATCTGTAGAAGGTGAATTAAAAAAGTACCATGACAAATCATGCCGAGGAAGACCCGTTTGATGGCTCATCATATCACGTAGTGTAATCGAATTGTTCATAGCGTCGTTAAAAAACTTGAGCGAAGGCAAATAATTATTAACTGGTTTATCAATATCAAGCTTACCATCCTGTTGTAGTTTGCCAATGAGTGTTGATGTAAATGCTTTCGAACATGATCCGATAGCAAAAAGCGTGTTCTGTGTAACAGGGAGCTTAGCTTCAAGATCACGGTAGCCGAAACCGTTGGCATAAACCACTTTGTTTTTTTCAACTACAGCTACTGCAAAGCCAGCAACATGCCAAATTTTTAGAACGCGTTGAAATGCAGTATACAGATCTTTAAATATTGGGTCATTTACCTGAATGCTTTTCTGTGCTGTTGTTGCAAGCGCTAATAAGCACAAAATAAAAGTGAGTCTGAACGGTTTCATTTCAAGTAGCTATCTAATGTTATAAAAATAAAAATTAAAATAATTTATTCCGAAAGAATATTTGATTACGCTAAGGTAAAAATATATCTTGAAGTTGTAAAAGTTTTCTAATTAAATTTTAAACAAGTTCCATAAACAAGTTTAGAAACTAAAACTCAATTGAGTAAAGTTAAGTCACATTTCTATAGATTTTTTTAATATTTTTTGTATATAGCTAAGCAGTTACTTTTTTTAATATTTTGAGGAAAGTGCCAATAAAAGAAATCCCTCGTCGATTTCTCTACGAAGGATTTCTTTTAAGTGATAA
>JAYWBA010000263.1:0-51392 GCA_043781915.1 Saprospiraceae bacterium | reverse complement strand
GGTGCAGTATCTCCCGATTTTCTCGGTTTCGCCATCAATCCACGCATACCGCACAACTGTTTGATTTGTTGTTGTGATCCACGCGCACCTGAATCAAGCATCATGAACACAGAGTTGAATCCTTGTTTGTGATTGCGCAATTCTTTCATTAATGCACCCGTTACATTACTATCTGCTGATGTCCAACGGTCGATGATTTGATTATAACGTTCGTTATTGGTAATCAAACCATTTTCGTAAGAATCTTTAATTAAATCAACTTCGTTCTGAGCGTTCTTCAAGATTTCTTTCTTAATATCTGGCACGATTAAATCACCGAGATAGAATGAAAGGCCTGCTTTAAACGCCATCATAAAACCAATCTCTTTGATAGCATCTAAGAAATCAGCCGTTACACCAAAGTTTGTTCTGCGGATAATATCGCCGATTACTGTTTTCAATGTTTTCTTCTTCAATTCAAGATTGATAAATGGAACAGTGTGCGGAACAGCTTCGTTGAAAATAACGCGTCCAACAGTAGTATCGATAGAACGGATAACAAGTTGTCCGTTTTCTTCAACGCGCGCGCGACATTTAATGGCAGCGTGTAAGTCAATTTGCTTTTCGTTGTAAGCAATAATAACTTCTTCCGCTGAATAAAATCTACGACCTTCTCCACGAACAGGTGCTTCAGGAATACTCTTGCGTTCTTTCGTTAAGTAGTATAAGCCTAAAACCATGTCTTGCGATGGCACTGCAATTGGCGAACCATCTTGTGGATTTAAAATATTGTGCGAAGCAAGCATTAATACTTGTGCTTCTAAAATTGCTGCATGACTTAAAGGTACGTGAACCGCCATTTGGTCACCGTCAAAATCGGCGTTAAACGCAGAACACACCAATGGGTGTAATTGAATCGCTTTACCTTCAATCAAACGCGGTTGAAACGCTTGAATGGATAAACGGTGGAGCGTAGGTGCACGGTTTAATAAAACTGGGTGACCTTTCAATATGTTCTCGAGAATTTCCCAAATCACAGGCTCTTTCTTATCAACTAATTTTTTAGCCGATTTAACCGTTTTAACCGTTCCACGCTCAATGAGTTTACGGATAATAAACGGTTTGAATAATTCAGATGCCATTTGTTTTGGCAAACCACACTCATGTAATTTTTGAGTAGGTCCAACCACAATAACCGAACGACCAGAATAATCTACGCGTTTACCCAATAAGTTCTGACGGAAACGACCTTGCTTACCTTTTAATATATCAGAAAGTGATTTCAACGCACGACCACCTTCAGCTTTTACTGCGTTCGATTTACGTGAGTTATCAAAAAGCGAATCTACCGCCTCTTGCAACATGCGTTTTTCGTTACGCAAAATAACTTCTGGCGCTTTAATTTCTAATAAGCGCTTCAAACGGTTGTTGCGTATAAGCACACGACGGTATAAATCGTTCAAATCGGAAGATGCAAAACGACCACCATCTAAAGGCACCAACGGACGTAATTCGGGTGGAACAACAGGTAAATATTGAATAACAGTCCACTCAGGTCTGTTTTCCATCGTTAATGCTGCTTCACGGAATGCTTCGATAACGCGCAAACGTTTCAAAGCTTCTAATTTTCTTTGTTGAGACGGCTCGCTTGTTGAAATACGACGTAATTCATACGACAAAGAGTCTAAATCTAAACGCATCAGCATATCTTTCACTGCTTCTGCGCCCATTTTAGCGATAAACTTATCTTTATCTGTATCGTCTTTTTGTTGATTCTCTTTTGGTAAAGAATCTAAAGCTGCTAAATATTCTTCTTCAGTCAATAAATCGCCTTCGTTTTTACCTTCACCACTCAATACACCCGATTGAATAACAACGTAACGCTCGTAATAAATGATAGAATCTAATTTCTTAGACGACATACCGAGCATATAGCCGATTTTATTCGGTAATGAACGGAAGAACCAAATATGAACAATCGGCACAACCAATTTGATGTGACCCATGCGCTCGCGACGCACTTTCTTTTCCGTTACTTGCACACCGCAACGATCGCACACGATGCCTTTGTAGCGAATACGCTTGTATTTGCCGCAATAACATTCGTAATCTTTGACGGGTCCAAATATTTTTTCACAAAATAAACCATCGCGCTCAGGCTTATACGAACGGTAGTTAATTGTTTCAGGTTTTAAAACTTCGCCATAACTGCGATCTTCGATACTATTCGGTGAAGCAAGACTGATAGTAATGCTATCGAATGTGTTTATCGGTTTGCTGACTGCATTTTTTACTGACATATTTCTATTTTAAAATTCAACAAGGATATTCTAAAAAAATAATAGCCCGACACGCTGCAAATTACAGTGCGTTAGGCGATTGATTTTGGCGTATTTAGACCACTTTTTACTACTTTAATAGTATGGTACAAGGATGATTTTTTTGGATTGCAAAAATAATCTGCAAATATACAGCAAACAAATTTATTTTCTAAATTATTTTTAAATATTTTAGAAATTTGTCAGGAAAAATTACTAAAGTGGGAGAGAGTGGATTTGAAATTTTATCATCTTACATTTGCGAGAGTTCGAGTTTTACTTTTTCTATAAACTCGACAGAAACACCAGCTAAATGGGCAATTTAATTAACTTCAAAATCACTTTCTATTTGAAGCCAAAAACTTTTTGACATTCAACTTTCTAAGCACAATTAAATTAAAGCCTTTGTAAACTTGACACCTAATCCTTATTCATTAATCAATGGCATGAATTTAGTTTAGTAAATTGTTTGAGTAATATTTTTTACTTAACTTTTTAGGATACTATCTATGAGAAATTTTATAAAAATAGTTGATAGTTGTCGTTTGACAGTCGACAGTTTGTTTCTCAATCAACGACTGTCAACTGTCAACTGTCAACTGATAACTATTCTTTCACTTTTCACTTTTCATTTTTCACTTGTCACATCGCTTAGTGCCCAAAATAATTTTAGTGTTGCTTTTAAAGATGCCGCATCTTCTCCTCGTAATTTAATTGTCTGTGGAAATGAAACGAGTGTTACAGTAAGAATTACCAATACAAGTTTGGATGCTTTAATGCTGACAAACATTAGCGCGCAAGTGCAATTTTTTACGGGTGTTCAGTTGGTAAATTTTATTCCAAGTCAATCCTCTGCTGGTATTGTTTTAATTGATAATAATAAATTTAGCCCAAAATTTTCGATTTCTTCTCTCTCTGCAGGCAATCCCGTTTATATTTCTTATACCATACGCGCCAATTGCGATTATACCGATACGCTGACTAAAAACAATCTCATTGATGTAACGGATTCCTGGAATTTTAATTTTTCTAAAGGTAGCCAAAGTAATTTATTCGAGAAAACAACTTCTACCCAGTACCGCGACCAAATAAGAATTCCGTATTTGACAATGTTTGTGAGTAACAATGCGGGTACAAATAGTCATGTAGGGGGTAAATATCAGCGTACGGTTAAAATTAATAATTCGAGTATTGGTGCATGGCTGAAAAGTGTTTTATATATCAATACACAAGGTGCGGGTGTGAGTGTTGTGGGGGTTAAAGTGAATGGCACATCCGTCAATTTTACTAAAATGCCTGTTGGTGGCGCTTCTGCGGATTCGCTGATTTCTTACGAAATTAAAGGCAACTTATTTGTCAATAACTCCGGAACTGCCAATAACGATACGCTGTTCGATGCCAATGAAACGGTGACGGTTACCGAAGATTTAATTTTACTCAGTTGTTCAGCAAGTAGAAGTAGTACTCACACGGCAAGTTGGGGATGTGATAATGCGTATTGTAATACGATTTCATCAACCGATTTAGTACAAAAAAGCGAAGGCTCAGTCAGTGTGGGTTTCGTTTCAAACCCCAACAATACGGATATTGTTGGTGGGTATTGTAAATCGGGACGCGCATCGGTTATATTTAGAAATAATGGTGTCGAAATTGATGCAGGCGCTGCAACAATGCACAATATTTTAGCAGGAATTGGGGTGGGGAATTATTTGAAATCGGCGAATGGTTACACTATAACTGCAATGCGCATTGCTGGTGTGAATATCCCGCTTGTAGAGACGCAAAATATTGCGTCTCTACGAAATGTTTTTTCAACCGATCCGGATGGCGCTGGTGTTGGACTAACTGATGCAGATGGCGATGGTGTTTACGATGATTTGCCGATTGGAAAATCTTTTTTAATTGAAGTGGATTATGATGTCAGTTGTACATTTAATAATCCTTTAGATAAACAATGCTTCAATAATTTCTCGACGGGTTTAAGCGCGATTATTCAATATGATGATAATTGTAGCTTTTCAAATACGGATGCGCACCCTGGTTTCTTTTCGCCATTTAATGGCAATGCTTTGGTTGAAAACTGTTCAGATCCAGACTGTTCAACGAATTCAAAATATTTCATGGTTCAGCACATGGAACGCCGAAGTATTTTTAATTTTTCCAAAAATTGCAATGGACAGGAGCAGTTTGAGCTTAGAGTTACATTGCCAAAAGGCATTCAGCCGATTAAAGATTCTATGTTTCTAACCAGATTTAATGATACGCTTAAACTCATTTCATTCAATCGCGTGGCGGATACTGTTACGATGCGTTTTGATGCACATTTGGTTTCTTCTCTTAATGGTGACTATTTTGCGAAAATGGGTTTCTTTGCCGATTGCAACGCACAACCTGGGTTTTCAAATTTTCCGACACAAATGTCTTTCATTTGTCCGCCGTGTAATTGCCAACACGTTTGGTATTGCGATACGGTTAAAGGTCCACGTGTGCATTATTCAAATCCACCTTGCCCAGCCAACACTGCGTTCGATTGCCAAAAAGGTTTAAACACTGTTTTTTTTAGTGCGAATAGAACGACTTTGGGTTATGCTGATTCGACTTTTACAAATCTTATTTCACCACAAAAAGCAAATCTGAAAGTCGCTATGCCATGCGATTCAGTGAACATGGTTTTGCGCAGTGTGGTGGGTAATACATCTTTTTCGGATAGTCTGGGCATTAAAATTGGATACGACAACGTTGTTAAAGGTGATAGCAATAAACTAAAAGATATTTTCATTTTCGATAAAGGAACAGTGAATTTGTGGCATAATGGACAAGCGAATATCTGCAATTTAACCAAAGCAGATGTGAAATATGTGCGTTCTGATACCACTAAATTCATGTATTTCGATTTGAATGCGTGTTTAATTGGCAAAGGTATAACACTTCAGAAAGGCGATTCCGTTTTATTTAATGGTAATTTCAGTATCAATACGGATGCACCGATTACTTTTTCGTACGAAAAAATTCACGATTTTAGAGCGTATTCTTATTTCACGGATGGAGGTCAAGAGTGGTGGTGCGAAGATTATGGCGAAACATTTCGCGTTGGTAGGGCTGAAATATTATTTAGCAATCCAGGTTCATATTCATATCCGCAGGGTTGTGCGCAAACAGAATTGCATTATCAATTGATTGTTCGCAATAACGATTATCAGAAATATTTTAATTCAGAAGTTCGCCAAATTATTAAAATAGATTCTTTGGTTTTTCTGATGGATACTGCTTTGTATCGGGCATTTACTACGAAAGTAGATGTCTCTTTGCCGAGTCATCCATTTTACAAAGATAGTTTTTACCTTTTAAAACCATTTGATAATTCAGGCAAATACGTTGCGCGTTTCGATACTTTACCCGCTTTCCAAACATTGGGTAAATTGGGTAATTATGTTTTCGATTTCAGAATAAAAGTGCAGCCTAACTGTAAATCGCTTATTGGTAGCACAAACTCCGATAATCGCTACTTGTTTGCGCCCAATATGTATTACCGCAGCAATTTTTATGCTTCACATTTTGGCGATGGTTCATGTTCGAAGCAACAATTAGATTCAGCGCGTAGTTTCGATCAATATTTAACTTATACTAATGTGCCTGAATTGAGTCTTACGCCACTCACTAATTTAAGTGCAGTGACTTCGAACGATACAGCTACGTGGGTAATTAAAGTTTGCAACAATTCAACAAAAGGCGCAGCCAATCAAATTTGGTTTTCAGTTATTCCTACCAACCAAGTGAGTGCATTTAAAATTGTTTCTTTCGAAGATATTACAAACCCTTTAGCGATTGATAATTTAACGATTCAATATACTGCAGCCGATTCGTCATCGGCTTATATTTTTGGCAATGGTTTAAGCACTAATTCGCCAGGCAAAAACCTGAACGATTATTGCGATATTATCAGAATTCGCGCTGTTTCAACAGAATGTAACTCCATACCATTAAAATTTACGTGTGGTTGGTTTTGTCAAACACCAGGCAATAGAATTGTGTACGATATTTTGAGCGATAACTGTAACAATCAAATTTTAAATGCTAAAGTGAATTTAACCATTCCTTTTGTTGAAGCCGCTTACAACAATCAAACTTTGGTAAAACCCGGTATTTGCGATACAACTACGCTTGAAATTTTGGTTAAAAATACGGATTTAGGCACTTTATATGCTTTGCGCAGCCAAATTACGATTCCGTTACAAGGTGCAACATTATTGCCTAATTCAATTCAAATTGCCTATCCTGCGGGAAGTGCCTACAGAGATGTGATTGCGCCACCTCAATTATTGTATAGCACACCGAAAGGCAAAACATATCAGTTTGCCAACTTTGCGCCTTTAGATAATTTTTTAAACGCCAATGGTTTGCAAGGGTTTAATGCCAATGCGCCGAACGATTCTAATCAATTTAAAATAAAATACCGATTTACGAACGATTGCGGATTTCAATCTGGCACGCTATCGTATTTTGCATTTCAAGGCAAGACGAGTTGCGGAGTTAATTCTAACACAACCTTAGGCGAATCATTACCATTGCAAATTGATGGTGCTGTGCTCGATACGCAGAAATTATACGCTGTCAGTTTCAAACCGAATAGCAAATTTTCACCCGGCACGGAATCGTTTATAGAATTGCGCATTAAAAATTTAACATCACAACCGAGCGATAGCCGTGAAAAAATTACTGTTCGATTACCGAATTATGTAAAAATTGTTTCTAATTCTTCTATTGGCACATCACCTGAAAGCTGGGTGATTGCAGAACCTTCAACTGAAATTATCGAAGGGTTTAAAAATGTATCGTGGCAAATGCCAACGGGTTTAAAATTGAATGAAGAAGCAGTTTTAAAATTTAAAGTCGTTGCTCCCGATACCATGTCGTGCAATGGTGGAACGCGTTCCATTTCATTGGTAACAACCATTCAAAAAGCGTTGCTGTGCACTAAAAGCCAAGCTGTTTGTACGGCGAGTATAATTACAACATCGAACGGAGAACAGTTTTATGAAATTCCGATTGGTTCCGATGCTATAAAAATTGTTTCTGTGCTGCCTTCTTCCGGAAATTATATAAAAATTAATGCCGGCAGTTCGGTGCGATTAAGCAATGCGGATGGACTTACAGTTGTGTGGATTGATTCAACGACCAATCAAGTTTTAAGTCGCGATTCATTCATAGTGTTTTCGCCTACAAAAAAAATAACAACCATTAAAGCGCAAGCAGACAGCAGTAAGTGTATTGCGCCTGCCTATTTTAAAATTGAATTAGCAGATACAGTAGCTAAATTGAACTTCTCTATCTCTATTCCCGATACAACCGTCGATTGTGCCGCCAACGTGCCAACCAATCAGCCCGTAATTTCGCCCAATCCAAATACGCAAGTTGTTTTTAATAAATCAGATTTTGTAAGTAATATATCCTGCGGCAGAAAAATTACGCGCACTTGGACGGCTAATTTTACGGATGCGAATGGAAATCCGCAGAATTTAAGCACAATACAATCAATAACACAAGTCGATAAAATTGCACCGACTATCACACCCAAAAATCCGTTGCTATTAAATCTGCATTCCGGCGATACGCTCACGTTTAATTGCATCAATCCGCCCATTTTCGATATGAGCGATATGCAATACACGGATAATTGCGACACTAATCCAAGTTCTAAATTCACAGATATTGCGCGTAAAAGAGGCATCTGTGCCATTGACGGATACACTATTTTAATGCACTGCGCTTGGATTGCTACTGATAAATGCGGCAATACAGCGCAATTTGAGATTTTTATAAAAATTATTGACAATACACCACCCGAACTATACCACATTCCAACCGATACTACGTTATTTAATATCGCACAGCTCTCAACGCTCAACGCTCAACTCTCAACTATTTATGCCATTGATGGCTGTGACGATAAGCCGACGGTTGTGCTTAACGAAACAAAAACGGATTCACTCGTTACGCGCACATGGACAGCAACGGATGCTTGTGGCAATTTTAAAGAAGCGCGTCAATTGATTAAAATTTTAAGTGTGCGCCGCGTAGATACGACCATTGATAGAATTGCGCCGCAAATTTTTATCAATGGTGATTCAGGTTTAAATTTATGGACGGGTGTTGATACCACTTTTAAAATAAGTTGCGACAATAGTTTTTCAATTTCGACAGATAATTTAAGCGCAACCGATAATGTCGATAGTTTGCCCAAAATACAAATTGATTCAATCATCTATGTGCCTGCTAATTGTGCAAACGCTGGATTTGTTTTGCAAAAAACATACACCATTTCTGCCAAAGATTCATCGGGCAATACAACGAATAAAGTGGCAAAACTATTTTTTGTCGATTCAGCGCCGCCAGTTATTCTAACCACTTTTGATGATATAACCGTTGTAGGGGCGACCCTTGCGGTCGCCCTTACATTAACGCCGCCCGATGCCATTGATTATTGTTCAAGTATAACATCCACTTATAAAATAGAAAGGGATGCGATTATTGGTAGCGATACATCTTGGATAATTCATTGGACCGTGACGGACGCTTGCGGTAATTCCGCTACAATTACTCAAAATGTTTTACAAAAAGTATCAACTGTTATAGATTCAACTTCTAATCAAGTGAGTTGTAATTTGTTTTCAAATAAATCTGTGACGATTAATGTGCCAAGTGGCGCAACAACTGCTTTTTATTGCTTATCGATTTTGCTCGATTCAATATCTCAATTCACTATTTTCGATAATGGCACTCTATATAATTCTCGAATGTCAGTTTGCGATACGTTGGGTAATGCAGGTATGCCAATCAGCATTGGTGCGCACATCATACTTTTTAAAAATTCGACTAAAAATTGTACTGATAGCTTTAACGTAGTTGTTGCTCCAAAAATAGATACAACACCAGTTATCATAAAACCCATTGCCATAAATGATACATCAAAAACACATCTCGGTAATCCGATTATTATATACGCCCTTAGAAACGATAAGTACGTTAATAATAAATCGAGTTTAGAGATTGTCTCTATTCCAAGCAGAGGCAAAGCTGAAGTGGTGCAATTGGATTTAGAACCCGCTATTAAATATACACCTGATGCTTTGAAGTGTAGTTATATAAATCCTGATGTTTTTGTTTATCGGGTATGTAATTCAAATAGCACGGGTAGCAAATATTGCGATTTAGCTAATATTTACATCACCAACGGTTGCGGTAAATTGATTGTATACAACGGTTTTTCGCCAAACGGTGATGGTGTTAACGATTATTTCACTATTGAAGGCATCGAAGATTTTCCTGAAACACAAGTCACCATTTTTAATCGCTGGGGCAATGAAGTTTTTTATTCGAGCGATTATAAAAACAATTGGAATGGCAATTGGAACAATAAAAATTTGCCAGATGGTACATATTTTTATAAAGTGGGACTGAAAGATGGCGCTTCGTTTAGCGGGTATGTGCAGATTATGAGGTAGCAAAGGGAAAGTGTTTGTTTTCTTGGAATTTTTTTATTTTGAATTCTACAATTTCCTAAAATTCGTTGAATTCAAGTCCTATTCGACTTGTTTTCCAGTTTTATTTTTAGATTTGCTGAACATTGGAATTAAAATTCAATGTCATTCATTTTTCTAAAAATTAAGACATGAAAAAAGTATTTGTCCTTTTTCTATTTGCCAACCTTTTTATTTCTGGTTATTCTCAAAACGTAGCTAGAAAATCCGTTGCAGTTTACAATACTGCTGAAAACACTGATTTAAAACTCAGCAAAAGCCCTGATTTGGTTTTTACACACGCAGGTCAGCCCGTTGAAGGCGAATTGCACGTATTTGTCAATCCGAAAGTTAAATTTCAAAAATTTCTCGGTATTGGTGGTGCTTTAACAGATGCAAGTGCTGAAACATTCGCCAAATTACCCAAAGAGAAACAAGAGCAATTTTTGAATCTGTATTACGATACGGATAAAGGCATAGGTTATACTTTGGCGCGCACCAATATTCACAGTTGCGATTTTAGCTCTGATTCTTACACTTACATCAAAGAAGGCGATGCGGAATTGAAAACATTCAATATCGACCACGATAGGAAATATCGCTTGCCGCTCATAAAAAAAGTGTTAGAAAAAACGAACAACAAAATAACCTTGTTTGCCAGCCCGTGGAGTCCGCCCGCTTTTATGAAATCGAATAAAGATATGCTGCATGGTGGCGCATTATTGCCAGAATTCTACCAATCGTGGGCAAATTATTTCACAAAATTTATTGATGCTTATAAAAAAGAAGGTATCAATATTTGGGGAGTGACGATTCAGAACGAACCGATGGCGACACAAACTTGGGAATCGTGTGTTTATACCGCAGACAATGAGCGTGATTTCTTGAAAAATTATCTCGGGCCAACTTTTAAGAAAAATGGCTTGGCTTCTAAAAAAATAATCGTTTGGGATCACAATCGCGACTTAATCAATCAGCGAGTTAACACAATTTTAGATGACCCCGAAGCAGCTAAATATGTTTGGGGAATTGGCTACCACTGGTACGAAGATTGGTCGGGTGGAACGCAAATGTTCAATAATGTTATGCAAGTTCACGAGTCTTATCCTTCTAAAAATTTATTATTCACCGAAGGTTGTAACGGACCGTTCGATACAAAAGGCTATCAATCGTGGGCTAATGGTGAGCGCTATGGCAAATCTATGATTAATGATTTTAACAATGGCACCATTGGTTGGACAGATTGGAATGTGCTTTTGGATGAAACGGGTGGGCCAAACCACGTCGGTAATTTTTGTTTTTCACCAGTTCATGCTGATACAAAAACAAAGGATATTATTATCACGCCCGCTTATTACTACATTGGTCATTTCTCTAAATTTATCCGCCCTAATGCTACGCGCATTAGTAGTGTAGCAAGTAGAAGTCAATTATTAAGCACTTCGTTTATGAATGAAGATGGAAAGATTGTGACAGTAGTGATGAATCAATCAGATAAGAAAGTGGCGTATAATTTATATCTCGGCAATCAGAAAGCGGCGGTTGAGATTTTGCCACATGCTATTCAGACTTTAGTTTATTAATTGGCTTTGCCAATTAATAAACTAAAGTCTGAATAAATGAAAGAATTAAGGAATGAAAGAATTAAGGAATGAAAGAATTAAAGAGTGTGCAACGGATTCCTTAATTCTTTCATTCCTTAATTCTTTCATTTAATCTTCTAAAGGTGCTTTGCACCTTTAGAAGATTAACATGCGTGTTTTGAGTCCAGAAGTTGAAAGTTTGTATTGTTCAAATTGTGTTTTAATTTGGTTGTAACGATTGGTAGCGTCTTCTTCGCTTTTGTAAATAAATTCGAAGTACACAGCGTAGCCATTAGTTGCCTTCTTTAAACATTTTAGAGATATACAGTTTGCAATAAGTTCGCATCTTGATAAATATTCAATGCGTTTTTTAGCAGCTTGAAATGTTGGGTATTCCCCGTCTTGGACTATAAATTTGTTGCCTTTTATGTTAACACGTTCACACGGATAAGGGACATAATCTGCGCCAGGCACAAAAACGTATAAACCAACTTCATCGTTTTTGGCTTGATTCACTTTGTTTGATTTGTCAATGGGTAATTTATTGACTTCAGAAATAAACACATCGTGCGTTTCAGGTGGTAAAGCTCCTTGCATTTCTAAATTTTTTAAACGGGCATCCGTAGCAAAAATTTGATTATTGCTTGATTGGGCAAATTGACCATAAAACAAAGAACCGATAAGTGCTAATGAACCAAAACTCATTATTATTTGTCCATAATGCTGATTCGAAAACCGCGAATAATCGGAAGGATTAAAGTTTGGATTAATTGAGTGAGAAAATTGTAACTTTTTCCTTTGATTGTGAAAAATTTCTTCGCGCGCTGGCGTAATTTTTAAATCAATTTGTTCATCATTCGGTACTAAAAACAGACCAATGCCATTTTTTATACATTGATTTCTAAGTTCTACATAGTTTTTATCTTCTAAATTATCAAAAGCATCTGCTGCCAATGCAATCCATTGTTCATCTGCATGGTATCGCTTGAATTGTTCGATGGCATAAATATAGCGGTATTTTGAGTTTGGTTTATTTATCGTATAAAAAATAAAAGAAAGTCCAAAAAGCGATAAAAGCATAAAACCTAAACTCTCAACAAATCCGGATTGTGCTAAAGTGAGTAGATTTAATTTCCATAGTGAAGCCATTAAGATAAGAGTACCTAAGGAAGCGAAAACAAATGAATCCCAATATAAATCGTTGGTATGAATCGAAAATTGGACTTCGTTAATTTTATCTACCGATGTAGCCTCGAATGTTGCAGTAAAAGTTTTATTATTTTCGTCTGGAAATTCTAAAAAACCATCAGCAACAATACCCGATGGATGGATATTGTCCGAGCTTACTTTGGTTTCACCTGTTCTTGGTCGGAACTTATAGTAAGTTTTAAGAAAACCTAAAGCAGCTCTTTTAATGGAATCTTCGCTAATATGTTCAAAACTTTTAATCATAAACTAAGGCATTAAAGCTAATGGTTAATGGGATAATGGTTAATGGTTAAGGGTTAAAAAAAATTAACCACTAACCATTGATTCATTAACAATTGAGAAGTTGCCTATAGTATGTAACCTGTTGAAGTATTTGAGTTACAAAATTGAGCAAAAAAGTTTACATTAACAAATAAAATATTAAAAACTGGCGTTAAAATTGCATTTTTTTATAAAGTTTTACAGTTTGTTTTGCTTCAAACACATCGTGAACGCGTAAAATTTGCGCGCCTTTCTGTAATGCAAAAAAATTAAGACTAACAGTACCTGTCAAGGCGTCAGCCGCTGAAATTTCTAAAGTGCGCCAAATCATTGACTTGCGCGATAAACCTACGAGCAAAGGGCACTCAATTATTTTGAAAACAGATAGGTTCTTCAACAACTCAAAATTTTGATCAACAGTTTTACTAAAGCCAAATCCTACATCTATAATAAGGTTATTAAAATTATTGTCTTTAAAAAAACGCAACTTCCTTATTAATTCATCTAAAACTTCAGTCACTACATTATTGTAGCGTGTTTCACGCATCATTGATTCGAAGCTACCACGTGAGTGCATTAAGATATATGTCGCTTTGGTGTCTAAAATAGTTTGAAACATTTTTGAATCAAAATTTCCCCCACTAATATCGTTGATAATGTGCGCACCTTCGCTCACAGATTTTCGCGCTAATGCGCTTCTGAATGTATCAATTGAAATTAACGCCTCTGGGAACTCTTTTTTTATTAATTTAAGTGCATGAAGAACACGCTGAGTTTCGGTTTCCTCGTTTATGAATTCTGCTTTTGGTCGCGTTGACATACCGCCGATGTCAATAATATCAGCGCCGTCTGACAGCATTTTTTCTACTTGAGTTAAAATACTTTTTTCAGATGTATATTCACCCCCATCAAAAAATGAATCGGGCGTAACGTTGAGTATTCCCATTATTCTGGGCATGCTTAAATCGAGAATTTTATTGTTTATTACTAACATTCGTTATTTTTGTGCAAATTTAAAATTAAATACACGTTTTATGAAAAAAATTATTACTGAATACGTTGAGTATAATTTATGGGCAAATACACAATTTGCGAACTATTTTCGATTGATGAATGAAGATTTATTTACAAAACACATTGAAAGCAGTTTTCCTTCTCTTGAAAAAACGGTACTGCATTTATGGGGTGTTGAAGATGTTTGGTTAGAACGCATAAAAGGTAATTCGCCACAAAAATTCGTCAGCGACGGCTTTAAAGGCGCCCACGACGATTTGTTGAATAATTGGTTAAGGGTATCTCAGGATTTTCTCGACTTTGTAAAAGATCAATCAGAGGATTATTTTAAAACTGAGATAGAAATAGTTTCCCATATTTCTGGAAAGTTTAATGACACACCTTTCAATTATGCTTTTCACTGCTGCAATCACTCCACCATGCACCGTGGACAGTTATATACAATGTGTCGCTCATTAGGAATTGAAGGTGCTTTACCACGCACTGATTTAATTTTTTATAGAAGACTTATATTAAGTGATAAGTGATAAGGGATAGGTGATAATGAAAAAAACTTAACACCTATCACTTATCACTTATTACTTATTTACCTTTGCGCTATAATTTGCAGAAAACAAAATTTTTTCATTTTGAATTGAATTCGTGTTATGATACTTAAACATTACGGACATTCTACTTTCAATGCCTATACAAACGGTAAAAATTTACTTTTTGATCCGTTTATAACGCCCAATCCTTACGCTAAAGGTTTGGTGGATATAAATACTTTGGAAGTTGATTATATTTTTGTGACACATTCGCACTCCGATCATATAGCTGATGTTGAAGAAATTGCGAATCGAACTGGTGCTTTTGTGATAACTACCAATGAAATTGGTAAATGGTTAGAGAAAAATAGTGTGAAAAATGTTCACAAAATGAATATTGGCGGCTCGTTTGAATTTGATTTTGGAACTGTTAAATGTGTCTACGCTGTTCACTCGTCGAGCTTGCCCGATGGAAGTTATGGCGGTGTAGCAGCAGGTTTTGTAGTATATAACGATGAGATTTCTTTTTATCATGCAGGAGATACAGGTTTAACCCTCGAAATGCAACTTATTCCGATGACTTGCCCTGCGCTCGATTTTGCCATTTTGCCGATTGGCGATAATTTTACTATGGGTTATAAAGATGCTGTCACTGCTGCAGATTTTATTGGTTGTCAAACCATAGTGGGTTGCCATTACGACACTTTCGATATCATCAAAATTGATACTGAGGACGCTCAAAAAGTTTTCACTGAAGCAGGTTTAGAATTATTGTTGCCGAAGATTAATGATGAATATGAGTGGACTTAGAAAATGAAGGAGTTAAGGAATGAAAGAATTAAACAATGCCTCGGTTTTTTTCTAATTTCTTCATTCCTTAACTCGGTCATTCTTTAATTCTTTCATTCCTTAACTCCTTCATTTTTATAAAATGCCGATACTCAATAATTTTGAGCAAACTTTGCTTGTTATAACGGTACCGTCTTATGCTTTTATTATTTTAGTAGAAATTATTCTGAGCAATTATTATGGTCAGAAAAATATGTATTCGCTAAAAGATACCGTTACAAATTTAATAATGACGCTTTTAAACGCTATGCTCGACGGCATGATGCGTTTCATCACATTATTGATGTTGAATAAATGTTTTGAATGGCGTATATTTAATACAGAAAATTTAAAAATATCATCTCCCATCATTTATTGGTCTTTGGTTGTCATCGGATGGGAATTTATGTTTTATTGGTTGCACCGTTTAGAGCACACTTCGCGTTTTTTTTGGGCAACACATTCAACTCACCACTCATCAGAGTATTATAATCTCTCAGTAGGTTTTCGGTCGTCTGTATTTGAACCCTTGTTTCGATTCGTTTTCTTTCTGCCTCTGTCAATTCTGGGTATTCAACCGCTCGATTTTTTTCTGATTTATTCAGTAACTCAGATTTATGGATTGTTGGTTCACACGCAATTTATAGGTCGAATTCCAGTATGGGAATGGTTTTTTGTAACACCTGCGCATCATCGTGTACATCATGCCAGTAATATTGCATATTTAGATAAAAACATGGGGATGTTTTTGATAGTTTGGGATAGATTATTTGGTACATTTGCGGACGAAATGCCAAGCATTAAGACGGAGTATGGTTTATTGAAAAAAGAAAGGCTTGATAATCCGTTAGATGTTATTTTTTACGAATGGCGAAATATTTTTTCAGATTTAAAGCGAAAAGATATAAATGTGCGTACAAAACTAAATTATGTTTTTAAAGCGCCAGGTTGGAGCCATGACGGAAGCAGAAAAACGGCGATAGAATTGCAAAAGGAGTTAAACAATAGGTAGAGATAAATAAATAACGTTACTAATCAGGTCGTAAACGTTCGGGGAACTTTTAAAGTTCCCCGAACGTCTATTCACTGGAATATTAACTAAATAACTTTTATTAAAGTAGATTTTATGGGAAAGGTTATAGCGATAGCAAATCAGAAAGGGGGAGTTGGCAAAACGACGACTGCTATTAATTTAGCTGCAGCACTTGCCATTTTAGAAAAGAAAATTTTACTCATAGACTGCGATCCACAGGCAAATGCTTCATCGGGCGTTAATGTTTTTGCCAACGATGAAACATATACTATTTACGATTGTATGGTGAATGATACGCCCATCGCAGATGCTATTGTACACACAGAAACACCTAATTTAGATCTGCTGCCTTCGAGCATAGATTTGGTTGGTGCCGATTTAGAACTAATTAGTAGAGAAAAGCGCGAGTACGTTTTAAAAAACTGCATTAATCAAATTCGAGACAAATACGATTATATTTTTATTGATTGTTTGCCATCGTTGGGTTTAGTAACTGTCAATGCTTTGGTTGCCGCCGATACAGTTTTAATTCCTGTTCAGTGTGAAATTTTTTCATTAGAGGGCTTAAATAAATTGCGCAACACCATTAATATGGTCAAGAAAGCATTGAATCCGAATTTACAAATAGAAGGTTTATTGCTTTCTATGTACGACCCACGTTTACGGCTTGCTAATATCGTTGTTGATCAAGTGCGCGAACATTCGAAAGATTATGTTTTTGAAACTATTATACACCGTTCAGCAAAAGTTTCAGAAGCACCGAATGCACATAAATCCGTCATACAATATGATGTGAGTTCGAAAGGAGCTACTAATTTTTTAAATTTGTGTAAAGAATTTTTAATCAGAAATAAAGATACGGTACAACGCTCTAATTTAGTTGCTTAACTAATGATTAATGGTTAATGGTCAATGGTTAATTTTTTCGATTAACCATTGACCATTAACCATTAATCATTAACCATTATCCATTAATCATTATTAAGATTGTGAAAGTCAAAAAATCAGAATTAGGCAGAGGAATTGCCGCGCTTTTAGGAAATATTGAATCGGAAGTAAATAAAAGTCCCGAAGCTGCCAAAGAAATTGTGCGTGAACTCTCGCATACAACAGCGAATGTTTTATTAGAGCATATTGAAACAAATCCGTGGCAACCGCGCAATGAGTTCGATAAACAAGCACTCGAAGAACTTGCTGCTTCAATTAAAGTACATGGATTAATTCAACCCGTTACTTTGCGGCGTTTAGCGCATAATCAATACCAACTTATTTCGGGAGAAAGGCGATTTCGCGCTTCTAAAATGGCAGATTTAACCGAAATTCCAGCATATATTCGTCTGGCTAATGATCAAGAAATGCTCGAAATGGCATTGATTGAAAATATTCAACGCGAAGAACTCAATCCGATTGAAATTGCCATTACATACCAACGTCTCATTGACGAGTGTAATTTAACACATGAAAAAATGAGTGAGCGTGTTTCAAAAAACCGGTCAACCATTACTAATTCGTTACGCCTTTTGAAATTGGAGCCAGCCATAAAGCAATCAATTAAAGAAGGAAAGGTTTCAACAGGGCATGCAAAGATTTTAGTAGGTATTGATGATTTAGGCATGAGATTATCTCTCCATCAAACCATCCTGAAAGACCAAATTAGTGTGCGCATGCTTGAAGAACTTGCCAAAAATTACGCGGAAGAAAAATTAAAGAAAAATACCAAAACTCAAAAACCAGAAGTAGAAAATAATATTCACTACAAAGCAGCGGTTCAGCAGTTCAATGCGTTTTTTGGTTCTAAGGTGAATTTCAAGCGTAAATCCGATGGCAGTGGTAATATTACTATTAATTTTAGATCGGAAGAAGATTTTCAGCGTTTGTTAGAGTGTATTGATACTGAAAAAAAATAAAACCCTGACAGGTTTGACCATTAATCGTAATTCAAACCTAATGGGATGCTGCGCAAACTAATAGGTTTCCAAACATCTAATAGAAAATTAGAAATCTCTATGCTCCTAAAAAAAATAACTAAAATTTCTTTATTTTTAGTCCTCACTTTTTCAGGAATTCAAGTTTGTGCACAGCAAACACCTGCACCTAAAACACCCATTGTTGGTTCAGTTGAAATTGAAGACTCTGCAAGTTTAGCAAAAAAGAAAATAGAAAAGAAAGTAGTTGTTGAAAAACCTAAACCTAAACGCTATAATGATAGTTTTCCCAACCCACGCAAAGCATTATTATGGTCAATTATTCCAGGTGGTGGACAAATTTATAATAATAAAGCATTGTATATCCGTTTGCCCATAGTTTATGGCGCTTTAGCTTTTGGAATTAACAGAATTGTTGTCAACAATAATCTTTATTCAAATTTAGCATATAATCATTCGATTAAAGTTAATAATTCTAATGTTCAACATCCACCTTTTGATACTTCAATTTATACACAAGCGCAACTTGAAAATTCAGATGCCAGCGCTATTAAGCAAGCACGCGATGCGAGTTTTAACAGTCTCGAATTGTCTTATATTTTCGTTGGAATTGGTTATTTGCTTTCAGGTTTAGAAGCCTATACAACGGCGCATTTAGCGCATTTTGATGTCAAGGACGACATCAAATTTTCGTTCAAACCGAGTATCATCGAAACACCACTTTCTGCATCGGGTTCCGTAACGGGTTTGTCGTTTGTTGTCACTTTCTGATCAAGATTTTCAGGACTAAAAGATTTTCAAAACGTTTGAATTAATAAATCCTGAAAATCTTTTAATACTATAAAGCTTGGTCAAAACTATAAATTCAAATCGCCAAGCAAATCGTTGAAATTAAAGCCTTTATCGACAATTTCTTTATTCACAATCTGATATTCAGCCATAGCGTGCAAAGCTAGATCCATATAAGTGTACACTTCTGATTCTTTACATTCCGTATTTTCCGCCAATTTTTTCAAACCAGCCACTTTTTCTAATTCTTTTTTAAATTCCTTTTCAGTGACATTGTTCAGAATTTCTAACGTATTGCCACCCGAAAACCAAGCGCGAACGACACCATAAGGGTCTTTATCGGTTTTACGTTTTAATTCTTCTGGATTTGGGAAATATTGTAAAAATACTTCTTTGAGTGAAGCACTGAACAAAGACATCGCTACATTGTACGGACCTTCCTGTTCGCCTTCGTAAACCAATTCAATTTTACCTGTTATGGCAGGAATAATTCCCCAAAAATCGCTCACGCGTGCTATTCCCGATTTTTCACCATTAAGAATCAAACGGCGCTCAACAGACGAATATAAATTCTCTAAAGCAGAAATACTCAAACGCGCAGAAACACCACTTTTGCTATCCACAAATTCACTTTCACGGGCTTGGAAAGAAATTTCTTCGAGTAAATCGCGCAAAACTTCAGGTATATGCACCATTTTTTGTTGTTCAAGAGCAGGTTTCGCTTCTTGTTCAGTGATAAGTCTGGAAATTTCAACTTCTTCGGGATAGTGTGTTAAAATTTGCGATTGAATTCTATCTTTCAACGGCGTTATTATAGAACCGCGATTGGTATAATCTTCTGGATTGGCTGTAAAAACAAATTCCACATCAAGAGGTAAACGCAATTTAAATCCGCGAATTTGAATATCGCCTTCTTGCAAAATATTAAACAGCGACACTTGAATACGCGCTTGTAGATCGGGCAATTCGTTAATCACAAAAATACAACGATGCGCACGTGGTACTAAACCGAAGTGAATTACGCGCTCATCACTATATGGCAATTTTAAAGTTGCAGCTAAAATTGGGTCAACGTCGCCGATTAAATCTGCTACACTTACATCGGGTGTTGCTAATTTTTCGACATAACGCTCAGAGCGGTGCATATATGCTACAGGTGTTGCATCACCGAGCTCAGCCACCATTTTTTTAGCGTTAAAACTGATAGGATGAAATGGGTCATCGTTTAATTCAGAACCAGCAATAACGGGTGTATATTCATCGAGTAAATTTGTCAATAAACGCGCAATACGCGTTTTAGCTTGTCCGCGCAAACCGAGAAGCAAAATTGAATGACGACTTAAAACTGCACGTTCCACATCGGGTATAACCGTATTTTCAAATCCTAAAATACCTTCAAACGCTGAACGATTTTCTTTTAGAGCTTTAATTAAATTTTCACGCATTTCGAGTTTCACACTGCGCGAAACGTATCCAGAGGCTTTCAATTCGCCCAATGTTTTAATCGTTGGTTGCATATACAGTCAAGGTGTTTTTTTATCAGAACGCAAAGAAAGAACATTTATTTAATTTGCTTTGCCCTACACTTAATGTTTTTTTTGGAAAAAGGTTTTGAAAATTTAAAAATCGTACCGCAACCCATTAGACCAAACATAATTATTTTTTCTCAAATTTCTGTCTTCAACGATCGGAATATTGAGAGACTCTAAGATAAAAGAAGAATTGAATGAAAAATGTTGATTGATTATTGCTAAAAAACTGGCTTTGGTTGAAACGCGATAATTTGAAATATTATCGAACGAAGGCTGATAGTAAATAGTTTGAACAAGCCGAAGATTTGAATTAATTAGCCAATTGTAAGACATATAAGAGCTAACTCGATTATAATAGTGATATACTGAATCACCTAAAAAGATATTTTTTTCTGAAATAAAAGAGATGCCAGTGTATAAACGAAATATTTTTCCATGTTGAACTTTAATCCGAATGCCCAATCCAACTAAATCTCTGTTCGTTATCGTTGCGAATGGACTGTTTTGTGTTTGAAAGAATAGCTCACCATAAAAACGGTGGTGAAACTCATAGTTATAACGCAAGTGCAATGAATTATCGTTTACAAAATTGTTATTATCGCTACTGATTAAATTGTAACTGCCAATACCGAGAAAAAAATGTTTGTCAAGAAGTTTTTCTACTTGTGCATCGTTATGAAACACTAAAACGCGGTTAGAAGCTTGTGATATCGAAAAATTAGCGTTAATAAATCCGGAAAAATTGACACTGTCTTTTAGTCTTAGAATAATATCTTCCACATTAATGACCTGAGCATTTGTAGTTAGAGTACCACAAAACATAAATAGCAAAAAAGGTAAAAATAATTTCCTCATACAGAACATTTTTGTAAACTTCTTTCTTACAAGTAGGTAAGGAGTTTAAAAATCAAACAATTGAATCTAAATAAGCATAAAATATGCCGAGACTTTTCTCGAAGCCTTTGTTATTATTGATAACAATATCGACTTCATCTTTGTATGGCTTAATATATTTTCGAAAACCGGGCATCACGTGATTTTCATAGCGGTATAAAACGTCGTCAATCGGATAACCACGCTCAATTTGGTCGCGTTTAATGCGTCGAATGATATTGAGGTGATCTGAGGCGTGCACATAAATTTTTATATCCATGAGTGCGCGAATTTTTTTATAATGCATGACGAACAAACCTTCAACAATTATTATAGGAGCAGGCTTGAAAACAATTAAGTTTGGTTTTTTTTCTAAATTATTGAAAAGGTATTCTTCTTTGACGACTTCCTCGTTATTCAATAGTTTTTTTAAATCACGAAGCAGTAATTTTTTATCTACACTTTTAGCGACATCAAAGTTTTCGATGCCATTCGCATCGCGTTCTTGTTGTTCAATCGGTTTATAATATTCATCTTGTGAAACTATACAAACTTTATCGCTCGAATAACGCTGGCTTATAGTATTGATAAAAGTTGTTTTACCCGAACCTGTTGCGCCAATTAATCCAATCAGAATTGGTTTCTTTTCCATTTAAAATATTATTTTGCTGCTAACTTGACCAAGATTTAACAGAATTAAAAAATTTCTTGATGTAAAAAACATGAAAATCTTTAATTCTGTTAAATCTTGGTCAAATTTATTACTTTTACGACTGCAAAATAAATAAAGATATTTAATTCGATATGGAAAAATTTATCGGCGTGCTGGGAATAGCGCTCATTTTGGGATTTTGTTTCCTTTTTTCAAAAAATAGAAAAGCGATTAACTACAGAACTGTTTTAACAGGATTGTTACTCCAATGGGTTTTGGCACTATTTATTTTAAAAACGAGCTGGGGAACTGCCATGTTCAAAGTTATTGGCGATGGTGTGACCAATATTTTAAAATTTTCAGATAAAGGTGCAGCATTTGTTTTCGGACCCATGGTTGACGTCGATTTATTGGGAAAATTTTGGGGTGGCAACAATAGCTTTATTTTTTTCTTTAAGGTTATTCCAACTATTTTGTTTGTTGCTGTAATAGTAAATATTCTTTACTATTTAAAAATAATGCAGTTTATAGTTTCCATTTTGGCTAAAGGCATGAAATGGTTGATGGATGTGAGTGGCGCTGAAGCACTTTCGAATATGGCGAGCGCTTTTGTTGGTCAAGTTGAAGCGCAATTGATGATTAAACCATACCTTAAAACCATGACACGCAGCGAACTCATGGCATCAATGACCGGTAGTTTTGCCTGTATTTCGGGTGGCGTAATGGCAACTTATATTTCGTTTGGTATTCCTGCTTCTTATTTATTGGCAGCGAGTATTATGGCAGCTCCAGGGGCTTTGGCAATTTCAAAAATTCTGTATCCTGAAATTGAAATATCTCAAACAAAAGGGGATGTAGTAATGACGGTGCCGAAACAGTTTTCAAACTTAATGGATGCTATTACTTCGGGCTGTAGCAACGGCTTAACCATCGGATTAAACGTTACTGCTATGCTCATTGGTTTTATCGCATTGCTTGGATTACTCGATTATATGTCTGCGGCATTTTTCTCGGCGTTTTTCAAAATTAATGATTTAACACTTACTGCGATTATCGGCAAAGCTTTTTCCGGAGTGGCGTATTTACTCGGTGTATCGTGGAAAGATACAGGTGCAGCAGGAGAATTAATGGGTATAAAATTGTTCGCGAATGAATTTGTAGCTTATTCAAAATTGCGTACCATGTTAGGTGGTGGTTTAGATCCTCGTTCAATCACCATTGTTACTTTTGCGCTATGTGGTTTTGCCAATTTTTCTTCAGTCGGCATTCAAATTGGTGGAATCAGTGGCATAGAACCTTCTCGTCGTGAAGATTTATTAAAACTGAGTTTGCGCGCATTGTTGGCTGGTACACTTACTTCTTATTTGTCTGCGGCGATAGCTGGGCTTTTAAGTTAAGAAATCGAGGGTAAGTAACTGATGTTATGAAAAAGAAAATTTCAAATTGAATTTTCAAAATTAACAATTGCAAGCAAGAGAATTTACTAATCTGATTTTAAGAAGCAGATTTTTATATTTTAAGAATTAATTTGATACAAGTTTCTGCACGTCGAAGTAAGTAATAAGGAAATTTTTTTCCCTATTCCCTATTACTTATTCCTTAAAAAAGAAACTTGGCTTTAATTTTGTGGGTTAAATAAGTTGAATTTAACTTTACGTTTTTTTGTAACATACATGATGAAATCGTTACTCTGGGTTGCTTCATTTTTATTATTAGCTTTTCTAGGTGATAGAGCTATTGGTTATTATTTTTCAAAAGTGACGCGCAATAGCCAATTCCGATTTTCTAAACTGTACAACTCTAACGACACTGCGGATGTCGTTTTTTTAGGCAATTCGCGTGGGTTGACATTTTATCTGCCAGCGGCTGAAGCTGTATCGCAAAAAAAATGCGTGAATTTGAGTTATAATGGCATGCCTGCCGACCTCTCTAAAAATCTTTTTTTCGATTATCTCGACCATCATCCTAAACCTGAAATAGTTGTAATTGATGTTACAATGTGCGATAGGAATAACGACCCATTGAAACAAGGTTTTTTATTATTTACGCCCAGTTCAAAACGTTTGGATACGCTTGTTCGAGGCATAAATCCGCCAGAGAATAAAAGCATTGGCAAGAAAATAATGTTTGGAAGCATGATAAGTCATCTATATCGGTACAACAATGAACTATTTCAACGCGTTTTATTTCATAGAAATAAAACGGATAAGGATGTCATAAACGATAGGGTTATCACTGAATTAGCTGCTAACGATACCGCATTTAAGAGTTATCAAGTGAGAATGTTTAAAGAGCGTGTTGCCGATTTAAAAGAAATAATTGATACCGCGCGTGCCAGAAATATTGCCGTTAAATTGGTGATTAATCCGTATTATCCTGCCTTTGCAGATGTGGTGCGTGACTCATTTCTCGCACCGTTAAAATCCTATGTAGAACAAGAAACGCAAATGCCAGTTGCCGATTTTTCTAAAGCACTCAATGAGCGCGATGAGTTTGGCGATTATCAACACGCAAATAAAAAAGGGAGTGCGCACTATATGTCAATTTTGAACGAGAATAATATTTTTAGTAATCAGCCAGTAGCTATCAGCTTTCAGCCTTCTTCGAGCAATGAACCATTAGCTTTAAGCCTTGAGCCTTCTCATAATCGCGATAGCTCAAGGCTCATTACTCAAAGCTCACAGCTTTTAACTGTGAGCAATACAAATGTTAAACCAACAAGAAAATTAATTTCTAAGCCTTATCGCAAAAATTATGAAGATTCAAATTCAGGATCTTGGATTTCGGTTGATACGATGTTTAGTAATTGAAAAAATAAATTCCTGAAAACTTGGTTTTTATTCTTACTGAGATATAACTTTGGGGATATTTAATTGAACTAATTATGTTTGAAGATATTGAAGTCAAGCCCAAATTTACACTCATGTATGGCATTGCAGAAAAATCTTTAGCAGAAATGACAGATTCGGAGCAAAAAATTGCTTTTTCGAAAGCCTATGTACGTGCTAAAGAAGCTGCATTTTCGCGAGGTTTGCCTATAATTATTGGTAAAAATGGTTTAGTAATAGCTGAGTATTCAAATGGTCAGAAATTTGTAAGAGAAAACGGTAAAAATATTAGGCTTTATAATGAATAAAACCCCAGTTATTCATGTTTTGGCTGGTCCAAATGGAGTTGGTAAAACAACTCTAAATTATTTCGCAATTCCGGACGGTGTTACATATATCAACGCAGATGATATTGCACGCCAATTGCGCGAACGTATGGGGAATATTAATCTTCAGGAAATAGCTAATGCTCAAGCTATTGAACAAATGAATAAATTTATTGAGCGAAAAGAAAGTTTCGCCATCGAAACAAACCTCGCCGATCTGGAAACTTGGAAATTTTTAATGGGTGTTCAAAAATTGGGTTATTATCTTCAACTTTATTTTTTTTGTGTTGATGATATTGCAATTTGTAACAATCGAATAACATATCGTGTTTTGCAAGGCGGACACTTCGTAAACCCACAGACTGTCAAAATGCGATATGATGCAGGATTAAAATTATTGAAGCAGTTTAAAAATATTCCCAACAACTTGATTCTCATTGACAACTCAACTGAAAGTATAAAATGTTCTGAACTTCAGCAAGGCAATCTTGTTTTTCAGAAAGATGATTTACCAAATTGGATTAAAAACCTTTTTGAAACTTATGACACTAAAAAAGATGAGTTTTTAGATATTGAGTCAGTGAAAGAAAAATACAGACAAATTAAGAAAGATACAGAAGATAAGAATTAGCCTTCAGAAATTTTATTGTTAAAATTTTAGCTCCTCAAATAAAATCGGGCTTTTGTTGCGTTATTGCTTTGAATATTTATTCAGTGGCAAAACAACCCAACCCATGCAACGAAAATTATACAAGTTAACGTTTTTCTTTTTTTTATTTTTCTTTTCGATAGCTGCAAATGCACAATCAGGTTTTAATGTGGGTGCATTTGTTGCGCCAATATTAACCCATCCTGAATTTACATTTTACACCAACAACCCCAATAATTTAAGTCTCACTTATGGTTTAAACGTTGATTATGCTTTTAATAAGTCTTGGTCTGTTTCTATGAGACCGAGTTATTCTAAGTTGAATTATTTTAGTAATTGTGTTGATACTATTAAAAATAAATTTGTTGGTAGTTTAGCATACGTTCCTGAGTATATTTATACTGTTTCAAATTCGAATTGCCTTTTTACACGCGAATCATCAGAAAGTTTTTTTGATATCCCAATCATCATCAGATACACTTTTAATTCTCATAAGTGGGACAAATTAAGGAAATATATTTTGATTGGAAACTCAATTAATATCAAACTTCAGTACAAAAATTTAATTACTGATAATAGAACTAAAGAAGATGTAACTCAAATGGCATTAAGTCATACAGAAGGGGATCCTATTTATTTATTTTATCCAACAATAGGTAGTGGCATAGAATATTTATTTTCTGAAAAAAATTCAGTTTATTCTGATTTATCTATTCGAACTCATTCAGACTATTATTTCAAAAATTTCACGATGGGTTTGACGGTTGGTATTAAAGCGCGTTTGTAGAGACGCCAATTATCTTAATTCATCCTTCTCCCAATTTTTCGGATTATTTTGAACATAAAAGGTCGCATTCCTCAAGTCTTCCTCATTTTTTATAATTCTTTCAAAATAATTACGTTGCCATAACTTTCCAAGGATTATATCTGGATTTCTATCTTTTAGAATTTTTAAATAGCTTGTCGTAACTAATGATTTGAACGCGCCGATGATGTTTCCTAATGTTGGTAAACGTTCATTTTCTGGGAGCGAGGTAATATGAGTGTCTTCTGCATTAGTGAGGGCGACCGCAAGGGTCGCCCTCACATTTTTTTATTTTTTTTTAACCCACTGAAATAATTCCAATTTTAACCGTATTTTGCACAGAAGCTATATATTTGCTGCTAAACTCAATTTTTCTAAAAAATCACTCACTGTAATATTCTTTTTTCTAAGAAATCGCCGATTTCTGTAATTTTCATTTATGAAAAAAACTTTAAAAATTTCCAAACTTCAAAAGGGAAAAGGTAAAGAGCAAACTACAAAGAGCAAATGGCAAAGAGCAAAATTTGCCATTTGCCATTTGCCATTTGCTCTTTGTAGTTTGCCATTTGCTCTTTGCATTTTGCTTTTAGGTTGCAAGAACGAGAAAACCCTTTTTGTTCTGCTCGATAGCAAACAGACGGGTATAGAATTTGAAAACACAATAACCGAATACGATTCGCTCAATATTTTGAATACGGAGTTTATTTATAATGGTGGGGGCGTCGGTATTGGAGATTTGAACGGTGATGGATTGCAAGATATTTTTTTTACGGGCAACCAAGTTGACAATAAACTGTATTTGAACAAAGGCAAACTCAAATTTGAAGATATTACTCAGAAGTCGGGAATAAGTAAAAAATCAGGCGTTTGGTCGCAAGGCATTAATTTTATAGATATCAATCGCGATGGAAAACTCGATATTTATGTCTGCAATACATTCAATAAAAACCCAGAATTAAGAAAAAATCAACTTTTCATCAATCAAGGTAACGATGCTAATGGCATTCCTAAGTTCCTTGATTTAGCGGGTGAATACGGTCTCGCCGACACAACGCATTCATCGAGCACACAATTTTTTGATTATGACAACGACGGCGATTTAGATGTTTTCATTGCCGTTAATTTTATGGATACTAAATATCCCAATCAATATTTCCCCAAAGTATTAGATGGTTCATCACCGAATCGCGACCGTTTATACCGCAATGATTGGGATGCAAAATTAGGACATCCTGTATTTACCGATGTATCGCAACAAGCGGGAATTAAATTAGAAGGTTATAGCCACAGTTGCCTCATTAACGATTTTAACGAAGACGGATATCCAGATATTTATGTCGCCAACGATTATGTTACTAACGATTTGATTTACATCAACCAAAAAAATGGCACATTCAAAAATGAAGCTGCTTCGATATTTAAACACCAATCGGCATCTGCTATGGGAAGCGATGTAGCAGATATCAATAACGACGGCAAACTCGATTTTTTCACTACCGAAATGTTACCTTACACCAATAAACGCAAAAAACTTTTCCTTAATGCCAATAATTATACCACTTATACGAACAACGATAAATATGGCTTTGAATATCAGTATGCACGCAATACCCTCCAACTTAATCGCGGAATAAATCCACAAACTGGTTTGCCAAGTTTTAGCGATGTGTCGTTTTTGGGTGATGTGCAAGAAACGGAGTGGAGTTGGACACCGCTCATGGCAGATTTTAACAACGATGGTTTGCGCGATATTTTTGTGACAAACGGTTTTCCACGAGATGTAACTGATCACGATTTTGGCGCTTATCGAAGCACAATAAGCTATTTAATTCCTGAATTGGAATTGCAAAAATCCATACCACAAATTAAAGTGCCTAAGTTTATTTTTAAGAACGAAGGTAATTTGCATTTTACTGATCAATCGAAAGCGTGGGGCGTGGATAAAGTTGGGTTTTCGAACGGTGCTGCCTATGCCGATTTAGACAATGACGGTGATTTAGATTTGGTAATCAACAATATTGATCAGAAGGCTTTTGTTTTTCAAAATACGTTGAACGATAATAAAGAAACGAAACAAAATTATGTAAGATTGAATCTTATTGGAAGTCCACTCAATCCCGATGCAATTGGGGCTAAAATAACAGCTTTTTTTGATGGGAAAATGCAAGCTGCATCGATAGAGTCGGGTAGGGGTTATGCGTCAACATCTGAACACATTATTCATTTTGGTTTGGGTGCAGCTACAAAAATGGATTCAGTTCAAATTGTTTGGAGTCAAGTATCAGGAGTCAGGAATCAGGAAACGATTAGTGGTGAAAAGTTAAAAGTTAATGGAGAAACAGTTATTAGCAATGAGCAATTAGCTATGAGCCATGAGCTGACGAACAAGAATAGCTCACAGCTCATAGCTCAAAGCTCATTGCTACATTTTACCCACAAAGAAAACGATTTCATCGATTTCAATTTTCAGAAAACAATACCTCATAAATTCACGCAATACGGCCCAAGCATTTCTGTGGGCGATGTCAACGGCGATGGTTTGGAAGATTTTTACATTTCGGGCAGTGCGACTTACGATGGAACTTGGTTTATCCAAACGAAGGATGGAAAATTCAATCGAAAAGATGTAGCTTACAAACTCGATCCTAAAAAACAAGAAGAAGAACTCGGTACATTATTATTCGATGCCGACGGTGATGGCGATTTAGATTTGTATATCGTTCATGGAAGCCCACAATACGCGGTTGGTTCTCCTTTTTATCAAGATGTGTTGTGTATTAACGATGGAAAAGGCAATTTTAAAATAGCGCCAAATGCTTTACCGAAAGAAACAGCGTGTGGGCAAGTCGTTAAAGCGGTTGATATTGATGGTGATGGCGATTTAGATTTATTCGTGGGTGGTCGCGTTTTGCCAAATTCTTACCCGAAAACAGACAGAAGTTTTATTCTTAGAAACGATACAAAAGAAAAAGACAAACCCATTTTTACGGATGTTACTGCCGAAGTTTGCCCAGAATTGAGTAATATTGGACTTATCAGCGATGCCATTTTTTCTGATTTTAATGGCGACGGTAAACCCGATTTAATTTTAGCAGGCGAATGGATGCCAATTACTTTTTTTCAAAACGAAGGCGGGAAATTCAAAAATGTTACACCTCAATCTGGTATTTCTGACAAAACAGGATGGTGGACGAGCATAACTGCTGGCGATTTTGATAACGATGGCGATATTGACTATATAGTTGGGAGTTTTGGAAAAAACACCTACTTTAAATGCGATGCCGAGTTTCCGATGACGATTTACGCCAAAGATTTTGACAAAAATGGTCTCTACGATCCTTTTATTTCTTGTTATATTCGCGATTCAACGGGTAAGAGACAGGAATATTTTTACCCTACGCGCGATGACATGATAAAACAATTAGTACTCATAAAGCGCAAATTTCAAACGTATGGTTCTTTTGGTGCAGCTCAAGTGAAAGACGTTTTTTCGGCTGAAGAACTCAAAGACGCTCAAATAATGAAAGCCAATTGGATGTACTCAAGTTATGTTGAAAATTTAGGTAATGGAAAGTTTAAAATTACTGCTTTACCGTATCAAGCGCAAATTGCGCCTATTTATGGCATGCTACCTTATGATTTTGACCATGATGGTTTACTTGATGTGGCTATGGTAGGAAATGATTTTGGGATGGAATTATTGCAAGGTCGTGCGGATGCGTTTGATGGTTTGATTTTGAAAAATTTGGGGAATGGGAATTTTAAAGCAATTGAATTGAATGAATCTGGTTTTTATGTGCCAGGTGATGCACGCGCATTAGCCAAAATAAATATTGGGAATAATAACGAATTGTTTTTAGCATCACAAAATAGTGGAGAATTAAAAGTGTTTTCGTCAAACGTATTTAAATTTAAAATGATTTACCCACAAAAAGGCGAAACTAAAGCTCAAATAATTTTAAAAAACGGACAAAAGCGTTTGCAAGAACTTTATTGGGGACATTCGTTTTTGTCGCAACAAACGAATAGTATATTGATAGATAATTCTGTGAAGGAAGTTTTGTTTTTAGATAAAAATAATAAAGTTGTTCGAAGAATAAATTTAAATATGGTTCAGTAGTGCATTTGTTACATAGTTGAGTAAATTAATAAGAATATGATGTTAAAAATAAATTTTGCTTTTCGCCCTTTTGTCTTTTGCCCTCTGCCTTTTGCCCTCTGCTTTTTGCCTTTTGGATTTTGCTTTGCGCAGTCGTCCCAAACCATGTTGAATGAAATAGTGGATTTGAGTAAAGATTTTCACGATTTTACCAACACATATTTTTTAGCGGATAGTTTGGCTAATTTTAATCCAACTACAGGTTCAGGAGCGGTTAAATGGCGACGCGCGCAATATTTTCCTGCGCATGCTTTCGATTACACGCAAGCGGGATTGCACCATGTAGAACAAAATGAATTTCCTGCGCGCGAATATGCGGCCGATCCAATTTTGCCCTTCGCTGTTGAATTTGTTACTGACAGAGTAGTGCGATTGAAAATGCAAACGGGGACTGTTGTTAACAATAGCGATTCGTCATTAATGTTGGTAAAAAAACCAGCAAATAATATAGGCGCTTGGCAATACTCAAAAATTAAAAACGGACATCAATACAAAAGCGCGTTTGGCTCCGTAGTCATTAAGGAAAATCCATGGGCAGTTGAGATATATGATAAAGATGGAAAACTATTGACCAAAACGGAACATGAATCAGATAATAAAGGTTATACACGGCATATTCCATTCTGCTTTGTGCGTCGGGCTGCGGATTATTCGCGTTCTGTAGGCGCCGTTTTTACGATTTCACCCGATGAAAAAATATTCGGTTGCGGTGAATCGTTTACAAATTTAAATAAATATGGTCAAAAAATTAATCTCTTTACTTGCGATCCAAACGGCATAGAATCGCAAGGGATGTATAAACCTATTCCGTTTTTTATGAGCAGTCGCGGATACGGAATGTTTATGCACACTTCGACACCCATAACTTGCGATTTTGGAAATACATATGGCGCATCAAATGCTTTGATGATTGGCGATGAAGCGCTCGATTTGTTTATTTTATTGGGTGAACCCAAAGATATTTTAAACGAATACACTAATTTAACGGGTAAACCCGAAATGCCACCTTTGTGGTCATTCGGATTATGGATGAGTCGGATCACTTATTTTTCGGAAGCAGATGGTAGAAACGTGGCTGCCAAGTTGCGTGCTAATAAAATTCCGACTGATGTTTTACACTTCGATACAGGCTGGTTCGAAACCGATTGGCAATGCGATTATGAATTTTCTAAATCGCGTTTTCCTACACCTGAAAAAATGATTTCTGATTTAAAAGCAGATGGTTTCAGAACTTGTTTGTGGCAATTGCCTTATTTCGTTCCTAAAAACAAACTATTTAAAGAAATTACTGATTTAGGCTTAAACGTCAAAAATTGGAAAGGCAATATTCCTTTTGAAGATGCCGTACTCGATTTTACAAATCCGAAAACCGTAGATTGGTATCGTGGCAAAATTGGCAACTTGCTTAAAATGGGTGTGAGCGTTATTAAAGTTGATTTTGGAGAAGCCGCACCTTTTAATGGCATTTACTCAAACGGGAGAACAGGCTTTTACGAACATAATTTATATCCTTTAAGGTACAATAAAACTGTTTACGATTTAACCAAAGAAATTAATGGCGAAGGTATCATTTGGGCGCGCAGCACTTGGGCGGGTTCTCAGCGTTATCCTCTACATTGGGGTGGCGACGCGGAATCGAGCGACATGGGCATGCAAGCAGAATTGCGCGGCGGATTGAGTTTGGGTCTCTCAGGTTTTACATTTTGGTCTCATGATATTGGTGGATTTACGAAACGCACGCCCGAAAATTTATATCGTCGGTGGTTGCCTTTTGGGGTTTTATCCTCTCAAACGCGTTGTCATGGACAACCACCCAAAGAACCTTGGGATTACGGCGAAGATTTTCAAAATTATTTCAGAGATGTCGTTGAATTGAGGTACAAACTCTTGCCTTATATATATGCGCAATCGAAAGACGCATCCGAACGCGGTTTGCCGATGATGCGGGCATTGTTTATAGAGTTTCCGAACGATAAAGGTGCATGGAGTATCGACAATGAATATATGTTCGGCTCTGATATTTTAGTCGCCCCACTTTTTGAGGATAGTAAAAAAAGGAGTGTATATTTGCCTCAAGGCGATTGGATTGATTACCAAACGCATAAATCATATTCAAGTGGTTGGAATGAAATTGAAGCGGGAAAAATTCAAGCTATAATTTTGGTAAAAGAAGGTTCAATTATTCCGCATATTAAAGTCGCACAATCGACGAAAGACCTTGATTGGTCGAATATAGATTTGGTATCTTTTTCAAAAAATGGTTTAACTTCAAAAGGTAAAATATGTTTTCCAGCCGAGCAAAAATTGTTAGATATTTCTGCTTCGAAGAAAAAAGATAAGTGGATTTTAGATTCAAATCCATCAAACAAAGTACATTGGTTGGTTAAATCGTTTAGTGAATTTGTGAAGTAAGTAAGTTTAGAAAATCATAAACCTAAGTAATTTCTGTAAAAATAAGATTATTCAATAGAAAATTTGGAGTAAATTTCTTTGTTTAAATATTAATCATTAATTTTACCCTACACACCTATTTTCTAAACAAGTAAAAATTCAAAAAATGACTTTTAAAAATCTATTTATTTTTTCTTCCATTGTTGCACTTGCATTTGGATTACCACTGTTATTTGCTCCACAAAGTATATTTGACATGTATTCTGTTGATAAAACCAATTTATCAAGTAGTGTAACACACGTTTCTAGATGCTACGGTGGCATGCTAATAGCGTTTGGAATCGGTGGATTTATAGCTCTTAAAGCTGCGCCTTCTCATGGAAGAAAATCTTTACTTGCCATTACTACTATTAATGCAGGCATTACAACTATCCTTAACATTTTAGCTATTAAAAACGGAGTTGAGAATAGTAATGCCTGGATAACCGTAATAGTAGTTGGTGCTATTGCAATAATGGCTGGAATGCTTCTATCAAAAGAAGAAATTGAAATGGCACGTAAATAGAATTATTGAATAACAAGATTGTTGCATTTTTATTTTTTTGAGAATGCAACAATCTCGTTATTCAAAATACGCGTGGTATTTACCTAAAATACATACACTTTAATACTAAAATTAAATTGCCGAAACACTCCATGAAGTTTAGATTTTTATTATTTTTCTTATTTATTACCTTAGCATGCAACAATATTAAAGTTGCGAACACAAAAAAATTATCTGATGTCGAATATCTCCACAAGGCTGAGTCGAAACTAACAGATTTAATAGTAAAAGATATATTCACGCCGCCTGTTGCGAGTCGGGTATATGTCTATCCTATGCTTGCAGCGTACGAAGCGGGCAGATTTTCGAAAGAAGGCTATAATTCCTTAACGGCATCGATGAAAGAATTTGAAGCGATGCCAATTCCAGAAAAAGGGAAAAATTATAATTATACCATCGCAGCCATAAAAGCATTGTGCTCAACGGCTAAAAAAGTTGTTTTTTCTTCCAAAGATGTCGATGAATTTGAAGCCGAAACACTTTCGGAATTGAAAAATGGATTGACTGACTCTGTTTATAATAATTCAATTGCTTTTGGAGAAAGTGTTGCAACTGTTTTTATAAAACGATTAAACACCGATGATTATAAAGAAACGCGCGGCATGGAGCGTTTTGAAGTCAAAGATTTAGTTGGTCGATGGGTGCCAACGCCACCTGATTATTCTGATGGCGTTGAACCGAATTGGTCGAAAATGAAAACCTTAGTTTTAGATTCTTCATCACAAATTCGAGCAGCTAAAGCAGCCCCTTATAACGAAGATAAAAACAGCCCTTTCTGGAAAGAAGTCGTTGAAGTACACGAAATAAGCAAAAAGCTCAACGAAGAACAAGAAAATATCATTACTTTTTGGGATGATAATCCATTTGTGTCGCGCCATAAAGGGCATTTGATGCTCCAAGATAAAAAAATGACCCCAGGAGGACATTGGATGGCGATTTGTCAATTGGTTTTGAAAGAAAAAAAGTCCAATTTTGCCGAATCTTTGCGCGCTTATGCTTTCACTTCAACAGTGCTTTATGAAGCATTCATTAGTTGTTGGGCTGAAAAATATAAAAGTTTGCGTATTCGTCCTGAAACTGTCATTAGTGCTAAGATTGAAAAACAGTGGCATCCTTTTCTCATTACGCCACCGTTTCCAGCTTATACATCTGGTCATAGCACCGTTTCAGGAGCAGCAGCAGAGGCATTAACAAATCTATTCGGCGACAATTACGCTTATACCGATACCACAGAAAAAGAATACGGTTTGCCCATTCGCTCTTTCACTTCGTTTCGTCAAGCAGCATTAGAAGCATCATCAAGTCGCCTTTTTGCAGGTATTCATTATCGCTCTGATTGCGACAAAGGGAATGAACAAGGAATTAAAGTAGCGGAAATGGTTTTTGTTAAACTCAAATATCAAAAGGCAAAGAGCAATTAGGAATATCAAAAGGCAAAGTAAAAATTTTGCTATTTGCTTTTTGCTATTTGAGTTTAACAAACCTCCCAGGTTTTGCATTGGTATGCTCACCATCTTTAAGCACTTGAACGCCATTCACCCAAACGTCTGTCACACCTGTTGAGTACTGATGTGGTTTTTCATAAGTCGCATGATCTTGCACTTTAGCTGGGTCGAAAACGAGAATATCAGCATAATTACCTACTTTTATTTCGCCTCGCTTAGCTATATTTAAACTTGTAGCTGCAACTTTGCTTAATTTTTGTATGGCTTTTTCTAAAGTCAACACTTTTTCATCTCTTACATAATGACTTATCACTCTTGAAAAATTGCCATAAGCGCGTGGATGTGTGCTTTGTTTTAAAAAATTCCCTTCGGGTGCCATGGATGCTGCATCAGATCCAAAACTTACCCAAGGTAAAGCGATTTGTTTTTTAACATTGTCTTCATTCATTAAAAAATAAGCTACCTCAACTCGGCTACTATCTTGAATAATTAAATCCATAGCAGCATCTTCGGGATTTTTATGCATCATGTTACTGATTTCTGCCAAGGTTTTACCAATATATTTCGACATCGAATCTCTGCGAAAGCCCAGCATAAGAATTTTATCAGGAGAGCCGGCCCCAGCATAGTTATTTTCCCATGCCTTAGTGTTAGTGTGCATAGCTTTTTTCATTTCAGTTCTGATTTTTGGGTCTTGCAACCTTTTCCAAAGTTTATCAAATCCGCCATCTTGTAACGATGGTGGAAAACAAGCTGTCAATCCTGTTGCACCAGCAGTATAGGTGTACATATTAGCAGCAATGTCTATGCCCGAGTTTCTTGCATTTTCTACTAACCTAATCACACTATCCATTTTGCTCCAATTGTCTTTTCCAGCAGCTTTTAAATGATAAATTTCACCGTGCACTTTGGCTTCTTTCGCTATGTTAATTAGCTCATTAACTCCTTCTAATAAACTATTTCCCTCGCTGCGCATGTGCGAAATATAGCCCCCACCATACGGCGCAGCAGCTTTACAAAGTTCAATGAGTTCGTTGGTTTTTGCAAAAAATGCAGGTGGGTAAATGAGCGATGAACCAACGCCCAAAGCACCTTCTTGCATTGCTTGCTTCACTAAAGATTTCATCGAATCCATTTCAGCAGGCGTTGGCGCGCGATTATCTTCACCAATTACGAATGTCCGAATAGTAGTTGCGCCCACATAAGATGCAATATTACAGCTTATGCCGCGTTTTTCCATCGAGTGCATATATTCACCCAAAGTATTCCAATCGACTTTATATTTAAAAACAGGTTGGTCATCTTGTGCTTCTTTTTTCATTTTGGCATTGAGTGGTCCCATGCTTTCGCCTTCCCCAAAAACTTCGAGCGTCACACCTTGCCTAATTTCACCTTGTGAGTTACCATCGGCAATTAAACTTACAGGCGACCAACTGAGCATATTAATAAATCCTGGTGTTACAGCCATACCATTGGCATCAACCACAGTTGTTGCTTTTTCGTTCGAAAGATTTCCAATAGCTGCAATAGTATCGTTAATAATAGCAATATCCGCTTTGATGGGTGAATTACCGTTGCCATCGTAAACCAAACCATTTTTAATAATGGTGTCATACTTTTTATTGTTGCATGAACCAAGAATAATAATTGAAAAAAAGAATAAATAATTTTTCATGATTTTTAGTTTTTAATTCATTTTAAAGATTTAACTAGTAGAGACATGACAAGGCAATGGCATTGCCTTGTCTCTTTGTTTTTAAAAGACAAGGCAATGCCATTGTCTCTATTGTTACTTCGAAATATTTTTTTCTAATTCACTCCATTTTACTAAAACAGCTTCGAAAGTATTCGATAATTCCTTCGAACTTACTTTAGCTTGAGAAGTTGGTGGCATATCTGTATCGTTAATAATATTATACAACGTTGCAAATGAAGATTCTAAACGATTTAAACTCTGCCCTTTATTTCCTAAGGGTGCGCTTTCAAATTCTTTTATTTTTTTTGACAGAGAATCTAATCTTTCGTATTCACCCGACTTTGGTAACGTTCCTTTCGAAATTATTCCGACTCGTCTTTTTTCAAATTGTTTAATTTCAGAATTTATTTTAGCAATCTGTAGTCTGTTCGTATAGCACATCATCGAAATATCGTACTGTGTTTTTAAATCTGCCATCGAGGTTGAAACGCGCGGATCCATTCTCACCGTCAAGTTTTTCTCAAACTTTTCATCATTAACCGTTAATTTAACTTTGTAAACGCCAGGTAAAACCCAAGGCGAAGTTGGGTCAGGAGCGGTGTTTTTATAAGTTGCACTGATGGGATATGCAGGTGGCAGATCTAAAGGCTGGTAATGTAAATCCCATAAAAACCGGTGCGCGCCAGATGTATTTGATAAAATTTGCTGCTGACGAATCCAATACGTAGGTATATTTAATGCAGGAATGATGTATGGTGTATCAGTACTCGAAAATTTTCTAACTAAATTATTCTGACTGTCAAAAATTTCAAGCGAAACGACATAAGATTTTTCGCCTTTAAGTGCTTCGGGTTTTATGAAGTAATTTATTATTGCACCATCAGGTGGATTTTCGCCAGCAGGTTCTTCTTGTGGCAACGGCGTATCAGGCCAAGTATTCCAACGAATGCGGGTTGCTACCTGAGGAGTGAAAAGTGAAGAGTTAAAAGTTAAAAGTTGAGCGTTTTTGACTTTTAACTCTTCACTTTTCACTTTTAATTCCCTCAGCGGTGTAATATCATCTAAAATCCAAAAACTTCTGCCATGTGTTCCAATCACTAAATCATCGTCTTTAATAACCAAATCGCGAATCGATGTGGGTGGCATATTTAATTTTAGCGATTCCCAATGTTCGCCATTATCAGTCGAAACATAAACGAATCGTTCAGAACCAGCAAAAAGTAATCCACGCGTATTCGGGTCTTCTCGGACGCAGTTTATTGGGTCGTCAGCTAAACCATTTGTGATTAGTTTCCAAGTTTTGCCACTATCAGTAGTTTTTAAAATGTACGGTTTTTGGTCGTCTAATCTAATTTTATTGATTGCAGCATAAGCCGTATTTTTATCAAAATGACTGGCTTCTATGAGTGAAACTTTCGCCCATTCAGTTACTGAAGGTGGTGTAATATTTTCCCATGTGGCACCACCATTTTTAGTGATGTGGATTAAACCATCGTCTGTGCCAGCCCATATAATATTAGAATCGAGAGGGGAAGGAGCGACAGTATAAATTACACCGCGGCGTGGCATTTTTTTAATTTCATCTGTACTATAGACTCCAATATTATGTGGCGAGCTCCAAGAATCTCGGCTTAAATCAGGGCTAATTACATCCCAAGAATTTCCGCCGTTTCTGGTTTTGAAAAGCACATTGCCAGCAAAAAATAAAGTTTTAGGGTCAATCGGTGAAAATAAAACGGGTGCTGTGCGTAAAAATCTGTATTTTCCACTCCGAACGGCTTCGGGTGCAATATTCTGTACTTGCCCCGTTCGTTTATCGTACTTGGTTATTTTTCCACCATAAATTATATTCGGGTCAAGTGGATCGGGTGCCACATAACCATATTCTTCAACACTGACAGGATGCCATTCGTGAAAAGTAATTTGACCATCATTTCCGCGCGATGCAATACCCACTGAACCGCTTTCTTGTTGTCCACCATATACATTATATGGAAATGCGTTATCAGTACTGACGTGATAAAATTGCGCTGTCGGTTGATTGTACCAACTACTAAAACTTTCCCCTCCATTGACTGTAACAATAGCACCTTGGTCGCACGCAATCAGCATGATATTAGTGTTATCGGGATTAATCCAAATGCGATGATAATCGTCGCCACCAGGTGCGCCCCGAAAAGCTGACCAATTTTTCCCACCATCTACTGATTTCCAAACAACAACATTGGCTGAATAGACTATATCAGCATTTTTAGGATTTACTTTTATTTCAGCGAAATCTGTACCTCTGCCATAATATCGCGCATCGCCAGAAAGTTTTTGCCAAGTTTCACCCGCATCATCACTTCTATAAATGCCACCATTTTGTTCATCCGCTTCAACGGTTGCATACAATCTCTTTGAATTACTAGGAGCAATACAAAATCCAATTCTACTAAGACCCTCATGTGGGGTTGGCAAACCTTTTTCTAATTTTTTCCACGTATTTCCACCATCAACTGATTTAAACAACCCACTCGTTGCACCGTTCCACATGCCATTTTCCCAAGGCGCTAATCTGCCTGCCCACATATCGGCATAAATAATCTGTGGATCTTTTGGGTCAATCACCACTTCAACAGCACCCGTATTTTCATCGATATAAAAAACTTTTTCCCAAGTTTTACCACCGTTCAAAGTTCTATAAACACCACGCTCTTTATTTGCACCATAAGGATGACCTAATACCGCTGCAAAAACGCGATTTTCATTCGTTGGGTCAATTGCTATTCCTCCGATTTGTTGTCCCTCGTTTATACCAGTATTCGCCCAAGTTTTTCCAGCATCAGTTGATTTATAAACACCATCCCCAATAGATAAATCTGGTCGTTGAATGCCTTCACCGCTCGCAACATAAAGCGTATTTGGATTTGAAGGCGCAACGGCAACATCACCCACTGAACCCGTCGATTGAGCATCGAATATCGGATTCCATGTTCTGCCATAGTCATTCGTTTTCCAAACACCGCCATTGTTTACGCCAATATAAAAAACATTGGGTTGTTGCGGAACACCAACAGCGCCCACGGTTCTACCACCTCGGTGCGGACCAATCATTCTGTATTTTAAACAACCTGCCACATCTGTAATAGTCGCCTGCGCATTTACAGAAACCAAGAATGAAAAATTTAAAATAAAAAGGGAGAACGCTACGGATAATGGAATAATTTTATGAAACATAGTTGGTGTAATTTTCAACAAATTTAGCTAATAATATGGTATTTCTAAGAAAAAATCCAATTACTATTTATTTCTTCCATTTTTGAGAAAATATAGCGTTTAAGTTAAATTCAGTTTTTATGCCTGAGTAGAAGTTAAGTTTGGGCTTTTGCGCGCACATTCCCATTAAATATTATTGTGTTTCTTTAAGAGGGCTCAAAGTGTTGATGAGTCGAATTTAGAAAGTTCTCACAGTCATTTACATAAACTTATAGACTTGGGTCAAAATTGCTTTCTAATTTTTAGTAAATAAATTGGTATGGATTAACCATAAAATAAAAAAGTAAAAAAGATTGCGACTCCATTAACGCATTTAGGCTTTGCTTTTTGTTTGGCTTTATCAGTAGCATTGAAAACTTTATTTAGTGGGGTATCAGTTTATTGTGCTTCTACCCCACTTAATATTAATTCAATGGATATCTCATATTCGTAAAGGTCAATTATAGACTGCAACATCACTGGCAAGCTTTTTCTGACCTATTGTTAACTTAGCTCCACTTAGCGTGACTCTACCTAGCTTGACTCTACTTAAGTCGACTCCAGTTAGGTTGGCACCACTTAGGTTAGTAACTTCTAGTTCGGCGTTATATAGGTTGACTTCAGTTAGGTTAGCTCCAGTTAGGTTGGCTCCAGTTAGGTTGGCTCCAGTTAAGTTGGCCATAGTTAGTTCGGCTTTAGTTAGGTTGGCTCCTCTTAAGTCGGCTCCAGTTAGGTTTGCTTCACCCATTTCGGCACCTTCTAGGTTTGCTTCACTTAGGTTTGCTTGATCTAAGAATGCTCCTCTTAGGTCGGCTCCTCTTAGGTCGGCTCCAGTTAGGTTTACTTCATTTAGGTTGGCTCCTCTTAGATCAACTTTTCCGCTGAAATTTCTTTCTCCGCTTTTGTACTTCTCTAATAATTCTTTTGCTGTCATAATTGATAAATTAAAAAATAAAAACATTGTGCCTCCATTAACGCATTTCGGCTTTGCGAAATTCAATAATAAATTTATTATATATTACTAAATTTATTTAATAATGTTTTGAAACTTAAAGATTTTTTTTAAAAATTTTGCAAAAAAGTGAAACTAAAGAATTCTTAACTAATAAGTCTAAACTTTACAATGTTTTTAGCTGATAGGTTTGCCCAAAAATTGTATCAAAATTTCAATTGTGTTACCCGAAAAAAACGATTTATTCTAAGAAAATAGGGGTGAATGAAATCGAGAATTTCACTTCGCAATATAAATTAACTGACTGATTTCAATTGAAAGAATTTACAAATTCTAAATTTTGAAATTGATTTCGTGTAACGTCACATTTGTAGTTATTTTTTAAAGATGAAAACGATTTCGTGTAACGTCACAATTATAGTTATGGTTAAGTTTTTCAGTCCAAAATTTATAAGATGAATTTTTTTCAATTTTTCAGGATACATTTTCAAGAAAACAAAATTCACTCAAACCTATTTCAGATAAAATTCAAACGCAATTCAATGAAATTGAGCGTAACAAGGTTAATTAAAGCACAAATTTTTGTTCTATTTACGCTTTTTTGCGTCTAAATACGAATTTGAATGTAATTTTGCGCGCACATTTTCTTAATTAAGTAATATGTCTACTTTGACAGCAGTTGATTCGATAGAAAAATCGCATTCAGATAACTCACACAGCCAAATTCACAAACTCACAGCAGCAGGATTATTGATAACGCTTGGTATTATTTATGGCGATATTGGAACATCACCACTGTATGTTTTTAAGTCAATCATTTCAGGTAAAACCATTGATGAAACTTTAGTTTTAGGAGCTGTATCGTGTATTTTCTGGACACTGACCATACAAACTACTTTTAAATACGTGCTTTTAACCCTTCAAGCCGATAATCACGGTGAAGGTGGCGTTTTTTCATTGTATTCCTTAGTAAGGAAACGCGGTAAATGGTTAGTCTTCCCAGCTATTATCGGTGCTGGAACTTTATTAGCCGATGGCATTATTACACCACCTATTTCAGTTTCGTCTGCGATAGAAGGATTGAATGAATTAGTTCCAGATCTACCTACTATCCCCATCGTTTTAGTCATTTTAACTGGCATTTTTTTCTTTCAGCAATTTGGAACTAAATCAGTTGGTGTTTTATTTGGTCCGGTAATGCTTGTTTGGTTTTGTATGCTTGGCATTCTTGGTATTGTACATATTGCTACAATGCCTTCGATCTTTCGGGCTATTAGTCCTCAATACGCAATAAATTTATTGACACGTTATCCAAATGGTTTTTGGCTTTTGGGTTCTGTTTTTTTATGTACAACGGGTGCTGAAGCGTTATATTCCGATTTAGGTCACTGTGGAAAACAGAATATCAGAGTAAGCTGGATATTTGTAAAAATTACGCTCATTCTGAATTATTTAGGTCAAGCTGCTTATGTTTTGAACGAAAAAAATATTGGAAATAAAAACCCATTTTATGAAATTATGCCGAATTGGTTTCTCCCATTCGGCATTTTTATTGCTACTGTTGCAACCATCATCGCCAGCCAGGCTTTAATCAGCGGTTCGTTTACACTCATTAGCGAAGCTATCGGTTTAAATTTTTGGCCACGTGTCGGCGTTCGCAATCCAACTGATTTAAAAGGACAAATTTATATACCCAGCGTCAACTGGATGTTGTTCATTGGCTGTGTTGCGATGCAACTCTATTTCCAAAATTCGGATAATATGCAAGCGGCTTATGGTTTTTTTATAACAATTGCAATGCTAAATACGACCATTTTGCTATCCCAATATCTCATTTATGTGAAGAAATGGCCAATGTATTTAATCGTTATCATTCTGGGAATTTTCTTACTAACTGAAGGATCGTTTTTTGTTGCTAACGTTTCTAAAATTAAATCTCGTTGGTTCTTTGTCGTTTTAGATGCAGCCTTAATTGGTGTTATGTGGATTTGGTATAAAGCGCGCAAAATTAATAATTCATTATTAAGATTTGTTTCAATTGATACATATACAGATGTTATTAAAAAATTAGCCCTCGATGAGTGTATTCCTTTGTTTGCTACGCATGTTGTGTATTTAACGCGTGCCGATAGAAACCATCAAGTCGAGAAAAAAATTATTAAATCTATTTTTTCTAAAACGCCTAAGAAAGCTAAAATTTATTGGTTTTTCCATATTGATAGAACCAATGAGCCTTACACAATGGAATACGATGTGGAAGAAATTGTGGACGATTTAATTATTAAAGTAAACTTCAGAGTAGGATTTAGGGTTCAACCACGCGTAGCTACTTATTTTAAAGAAGTTTTTGAAAGCATGTTGAAAGACAATGAGCTTAAAAATACGGAAGATAAGTTTTCGCCTTACCAGAAATACAATGCAGAACCCGATGTTAAATTCATCGTTCTCGAACGTTTTCTCTCAGTCGAAAATGAACTTTCTATGAAAGAAGGTTTTGTTTTGAATACGTATTTTTACATTAAACGCTTTAGCCAATCGGATGAAAAAGCGTTTGGACTAGAAGCAAACGATGTAATATTTGAAAAAGTACCGCTCTTGGTTCATAAACAAGACCGATCTCCTCTCAAACGCAGATATTTTATTAAAGACCACCTTTGATAAGTGATAGGTATTAAGTGATAAGTGATAATTTGTAAAGAACTTATCACTTATCACTTATCACTTATCAACTATTTAAGCCATCCCAACATTTCAACAAAAAATGTAAACACAAAAGGTAAAGCTACCCAGCACCAATTGGCATTAAAAAAGAACAAAAGCAAAAAACCTACTAAAGAAACTGCAAAAAGAAGCCCATTTTTGCGGTCGAAATTCGTCATCTTATCCATTGTATATAATTTTGTGCAAAAGTAGGGTTTAAAACACTGAATAAAAAAAATATGCGGATAGTTTTTATGGGTACTCCCGATTTTGCTGTACCAAGTTTAGAGATTTTGCTCAATAATGGGCATACAATCGCTGCGGTAGTGACGGCAACTGATAAATTAGGCGGTCGAGGAGGAAAGCAATTAATTGAATCGGCGGTGAAACGCTGCGCGCTATCTCATAATTTACCCATTCTTCAACCCGAAAAATTGCGCAACGAAGATTTTTTAACTGCTTTACGCGCTGCTCAAGCCGATTTATTTGTAGTTGTCGCTTTCCGAATGTTACCTGAAATGGTTTGGCGCATGCCCAAGTTTGGAACTATGAATCTTCACGGTTCGCTTTTGCCAAAATATCGCGGTGCAGCCCCTATTAATTGGGCAGTAATTAACGGAGAAAAAGAAACGGGTGTAACAACTTTTTTATTGCAACATGAGATAGATACGGGTGAAATTATATTTTCTGAAAAAACATTTATTGATGAACTCGACACGGCAGGTACGGTTCATGACAAATTAATGAATATTGGCGCTAAATTGGTTTTAAAATCGGTGAATGCTATCGAAAATAATTCTGTCATTCCGAAACCACAACCTGATGAAGCTGCTTCGCATGCACCAAAAATATTTACGGCTCAATGTCAAATAAATTTCGACCAAAACGTAGAACAAGTCTATAATTTTATTCGTGGGATGTCGCCGTTTCCAACTGCTTGGACGACCTTGGACGGTTTGGTCTTAAAAGTTTTCGCTTCAAATAAAGAAGTCACAGCGCATCATCTCAAAATTGGAAGTATTGAAACAGATTCTAAAACATATTTTAAAATAGCTGCCAAAAATGGATTCATACATTTACTCGATGTGCAATTAGAAGGACGAAAGCGAATGCCGATTGAAATGTTTTTGATGGGCTATAAATTGAACCAATAATTCATTTTTTAAAATGTTGTATCTCGCCTCCGCTTTTTTTCTTTTCAAAAAGCTCTCTCACCCCGATTTTCAAAAATGGAAGCTGGAGTTTGCTACTTTGCTTAAATCATCCGAAAAATTTGATAGGAAAAGATTTAGAGCAGTTGTGGGTGGTGCGGGATTTGTTTATACTCTTGCTATCATAATTCTGTTCAATGTTTGGTATGCAAAGTATAAACTTTCGCGCTTTCATTTTTTTGATGATACGGGCGAATGGTTTCAGATGGATAAAGCGGGGCATGTTTTAACAGCATATCAAGAATCGAAATGGGTGAACGAAATGTTTTTATGGACAGGATTAGACAGAAAAAAATCGGCGAACTGGGCAATGGGTTATGGTATGGGTTTCCAAACAAGTATTGAATTGCTCGACGGTTTTGCCGATAAATGGGGTTTTTCTTATTCCGATATGATAGCGAACACAACGGGTGCCGCTTTGTTTGGTGCGCAAGAAAAACTTTGGGGTGAACAACGCATTATGTTGAAAGTATCGAACTCACCCATTAAATATCCTAATTTCGAAGTTGTATCAGATGATGGATTAATGCGCGATACAGTTAATCATCGTGCACGCGATTTATTCGGCGATAATTATGTCCAAACTTTTTTCAAAGATTATAATGCGCTTATTTTCTGGACATCATTCAATATCAAAAGCTTTTTTCCAGAATCGAAAGTGCCTGATTGGCTGAATTTTTCGGTGGGTTATAGTGCTGAAAATTTATTTGGCGGATTTGAAAATGTTTGGAAAAATAAATCAGGCAATCATTTCACACTCGATACCAAACAATTTCCGCGTTACAGGCAAATGTACATTTCACTCGACATTGATTTTGCGCGCTTACCCACTGGAACGCAATACGCGCATATTTTTAAACATTTCATCAATTTCTTTAAATGTCCTTCACCAGCTATTGAAATTAGTGAACGTGGTCTTATTTTTCATCCATTGATTTTTTAGCTTGATATTAACTTTATCTAAGTCTGTATTTGTTGAGTTGCCAAATAATTCATCCATCGAGAACAATTTTTTTTATCTTCACTAAATAAAATGTAGTTTTGCAGTTTGAGTGTTATATCTTTATACTAAGTGGCTTAACAAAATTGATTAGCACTGTTTGTTAATGTACAAAGTGAAAAATTTCCAGCAGACTTTCGGAGAAATAGTGACTCAAATCTGCGAAAATCAGCGAAGTCTGTGGGAAATTTTCTTCGAAATTTAGCGCCAACTAATTTAGTCTAAACACTTATTAGCAAATTATTTAATGAGATTACATTTTTCCATTTTGTTTTTAGTGCGTTCTGTTTTAGGCGTTTTTATAAACGCGTTTTGTTTGACGACCATTTCTGCGCAACAACTTGACATTTCTTATTTAGAAAACCAATATAAATCAGCTTCAACTTCTGAAAATGTTAATGCTTTGAGTAAAGCATATCAAAAGCGAGGTGAGTGGTTTAGTACATTACCTCAATTCGATAAGGACAGCGCGATGTTTTATTTTAATAAAAGCATTCGACTTCTCGAAGAAAATCAACCCACCAATTTTAAAAATTTAGCGGAAGTTTATTCTAAAATTATTGTTTTTAAATATCACAGCCATTATTATGTTGGTGGCGATTCGATGGTGAAAAAAGCATTGGGTTATTACGAAAAAATTCCGGAACCTAAAAACAGTAATTTATTATTTTACACCATTCTCTATCATCAATCAATGATTTATATTGAGTTTGGAGAGTTTAAATTGGCACAAGATATTTTTGTTAAAGCCTCTAATTTAGTCGTAAATGAAACTAATCCCGAAATTCAAGCCCAAATATATTTAGATAGAGCGTTATATTATATGCGCTTTGCTTTCAAAAGAGAAATAAAGTTATCTGTTGAGAATGCTGAGAAAAGTTTTAAAATATATGAAGCACTTGGAAGCCCAGAAAAATATAAAGCCCTGCTGATGGTAAATTATGCCAAACAAATAGCTTTACCACTTCCTAAAAATAAAGATTCTGTTGATTTTTATTTTAATCAAGTAGCTGAAATTTTACCACATATTACAGACATTGATTCTTACTTAAGATATTACAACTATGTAGGATATCATTATGTAGACATAAATCAGACTGCTAAAGCTAAATCTATAATGTTTGAAGGATTAAAGTTTTTAGACCATTACAAATTAGCCAATATAAATACCCGCGAAAGTTTAAATATGAATCTCGGTTTGTTAGCAGAAAAAGAAGGTGATAAATTAAGCGCTTTTAATTATCATATAAAATCTGGCGAAGTGGCATTAGCTATTAATACGCGCGCTTCTAAATTAGATTATTATGCTGAGCTTTCAACAGCGTATGAAATAAAAGGTGATTTTGCAGAAGCCTTAAAATTCCATAAACTTTATTTGGAGGATGAAGTTAAATTAATAGAAGAGCAAAACGGAAAAAGTTTAAAAGAAACCGAATTGCAGCTCAATGTTGCGCAACAAGAAAAGGAGCTTTCTCAAAAAAATGCCCAACAAAGTTTATTACTAGCTGCAACTGTAATTGCGCTTTTATTAGTAGGTGCATTTGCTTTTATATTTTACAAAGAGCGCAAAACTAAAACTAAATTGGAGGCAAAAAACAAAATTATTGAACAACAAGCAGAAGTTTTAAAACAACTCGATGCTGCTAAAACCCGCTTCTTCGCCAATGTGTCGCACGAATTGCGCACGCCTTTAACACTTATGCTGGCGCCACTCGGCACAATGCTCAAAAGTAAAACGCTCGATAATAGAAATTTTACGCTTGCCACTTTAGCGCGACAGCACTCGCAACAACTTCTTAGTTTGGTGAATGAAATTTTAGACCTCACCAAACTCGAATCGGGTAAAATGGTAGCGCATGTGGAGCCTACCGAAATATATGAATTTACGCGCCGATTGGTCGCCACATTTGAATCCTATGCTGAACAACGCGGCATTAAACTCGTTTTCAATTTCGATAAAAAAGTGCCCCGCGCGCTTATGCTCGATAAACCCAAATTTGAAAAAATATTTAACAACTTACTCAGTAACGCTTTAAAATTTACGCCGAATGGTGGAAGCATTACGGTTCGCGTTACAGACACAGCATCCGATTGGCAACTCGCCGTCATTGATACAGGTCGGGGTATTCATCCCGACGATTTACCGCACGTTTTCAATCGCTTTTACCAAACCAATCAAACAGACGCACCCATTGAAGGCGGAACGGGAATTGGTTTAGCGCTTTCAAACGAACTGGCTCAGGTTATGGGCGGAATTGTTAAAGTTGAAAGTAGGCTTGGTGAAGGTGCAACTTTTATTTTAGAATTACCAAAGCAAGAAGTTTTGGGAGGTATTAACGGTGAATTGAATGATGAATTATCTGCGGTGAATGGCGACAATGATAGTTATGAGTTATTAGGGATGAGAGATGAGAACAATCACAAACTATCAAGTAACAACTCTCAACTACCAACTGTTTTAGTTGTCGAAGATAATCCCAGTCTACGGGAATACCTTAAACTCATTCTTTCCGATAAATACAATGTGGTTACGGCTGAAAACGGAGAAGAAGCCCTTGAACAATTACGAATTACGAATTCCGAATTACAGAATGGTAACGAATTACAACCACAATTGGATGTAATTCGTATTTCGAAATTCGCAATTGATTTAGTCATTTCCGACATCATGATGCCTGTAATGGATGGATTTCAATTATTAGAAAAATTAAAAGCAGACGATAAATTGCGCTCGATACCTGTTGTGATGCTCACGGCACGAGCAGAAATACAGGATAAACTTAAAGCATTAACCATTGGTGTTGACGATTATTTAATTAAACCTTTTGAAGAAGACGAATTGTTTGCGCGCATTAAAAATTTATTGCGCAATGCTGCCGCCCGTAGAGATGCGATTTATAGCGCCTCAGATGACATAAATGAAGACGCGATATATTTGCAAGACGAGGTTCATTCGCAAAACGCGATAAGTCGCGTCTCTACCGAAAATAACATTTGGCTGAACGAATTGAAAAAAATGGTACACAAGCACATTTCCGATTTAAATCTTTCAGTCGATATTTTAGGTGAATTAATGTATATGAGCCGCGCACAATTTTACCGTCGCGTTCAAATGATTACGGGTTTAACACCGTTGCAATATATACAAGAAATTAGATTCAATCACGCGCGCAGTTTATTAGAGCAGCGTAAAATGAGCAGCGTTAAAGCTGTTGCTTCCGCCATCGGTATCCAAAAACCCCAATACTTCTCCGAACAATTCAAAGAACGCTTCGGTAAATTACCATCGGAATACCTCGTTTAGCAAAGTAAAGGGCATAGGGCAAAAAGCAAAGGGCATAGGGCAAAATTTTGCCCTATGCCCTTTGCTTTTTGACTTTTGATACAATTAAGGTGTATGAATGATATGATTGGGGTGTATCTGATACGATTGGGGTGTATGAATGAGACAATTAGAACTTTCTGAAAATCTACATTTGTAGTAATAAATCGACAAACTAGTTTTGTTAGTTTGTAATCACTTTTCTTATAAAATTTTTCAATCTTTTAAAAATTATTTTTTGTGAATCAGAAAGTGAATTCATTTTAAAAATTTAGAATTCTATTGTAAAAGTATTTAGTAATTTAAAGAAAGTTTTTTCATTCAAAAAATTAATCACTATGTTAGTTTCTACAAGGTTATTTAAATTCGCTATAGGGTTAGAATCGATCTATGACCGTAGCTCTAAACTTATTTTAACAGCAATGTTGTTGTTACAATGTGTGTTTTTTTCTGCGCAAGCGCAAACCCTCGTGAATGTCACGAACACAAACAGTGGCGGTCCTGGTGTTTCGGGCTCATGGACTGCGCCCAGTGGACTTGCATATAAAGTTCGAATTACTGCAAAAGGTGCAAAAGGCGGCACAGCCAATACTGCTCAAGATCAGATTGGTGGCAATGGCGCTGTTGCTGTTGGTGAGTTCTTCGCGGCTTCAAATCAAACATTTGAATATGTGGCAGGAAGTATGGGACAAAATTATTTTTATATTCGAACCGGTGGCGCAGGCGGCGGCGGCGGTTCGGGCGTGCGCATTAAAAATGCTTCAACACCTCTGATTCTTGCAGGCGGTGGAGGCGGTGGTAGTGATATAGCTGCTGGCAGCAATTCAACCGCGTTCGGTGGTACAGGTAGTGGTGGCAACGGAAGCAACAGTGGTGCTGGTGGTGGCGGATTAAATAGTGCTGGTGGTTATGGAAATTCTTATAGAGATGGTGGCGGCACAGGTTTCAACGCATCAGGGGGGAGTAATGGCGCTGCCAATGGCGGTGGTGGTTATGGAGGTGGTGGTTGTAGCTATTATGGCGGCGGCGGTGGTGGCGGTTATACTGGTGGCGACGGTGGCGGAGGCAATATTAATGGTTATAACTGCATCGGGGGTGGCGGTGGCACTTCGTACAACACGGGTGCGAACCAAAGTAATAATGCTACAACAAATGCTGGTGGTGGAGCTATTGCTATAGATGTGGTTTCAATTTTACTTGCAAGCGGAACTGTAAATCAACCAAATTGTACGAACACAACTCAAGGCACGCTTACAATAAATGTAACGGGTGTTTTCACTAACAACGTAAAAGATTTAGCATATCCCGATTTTGAATACGCGCTCGTTACAGGAAATTCTTTTTCTGGTTCACCAAGTTATATACCATTAACATCTGCTTCGTTAACGCTCAATGTTGCGACTGGAGATTATACCTTCCGTGTTCGACCAAGAAACAGTCCACTTTTTTACATGGAAAGTACTTTTACAATATTACCTTATGTGGCGGGCATTCATATACCTGACCCGAATTTTGCTGCGGCACTTCATTCATTGTACCCAACAGTTATTGACGCTTGCGATAATTTAACAGCCGCTGCTGCTACATTAACCAACGTTAGTCCGATTGGTAAATCGATTTCTGACTTAACAGGTATCGAGGGTTTTACAAGCGTAACCTATATTAATTGCTCAAATAATCCGCTTGTCACATTACCAAAATTTCCTCCTAGCTTAATCATATTATATTGTTCTAATGCTGGTCTGACTTCAATTTCTTCATTGCCACCCAGTTTACAATACTTAGATTGTTCGAATAATTCACTGACCACTTTGCCAACTTTGCCTTCCACTTTAGGCGGTTTAACTTGCTATAATAATAATATCTACTGTTTACCCATGTTGCCGGCTTCTCTTAGAAATATAAATTTAGATGCCAGTATAATTACCTGTTTACCGAATTTGCCTTCTAATTTAGCAGTACACAATGGTTCTTCAGCTACTAGAATTTCTTTACCGGTTTGTACACCAATTACCACACCAACAGCC
>JAYWBA010000262.1:0-3300 GCA_043781915.1 Saprospiraceae bacterium | reverse complement strand
TTTTGTGGGTTCAATTTCTTGCATAAATAAAAAAATTAATTTAGACGCTTCAACATCGACGCCAAAAGCTGGAGTTAGTTATTTATGGTCTTTTAATGATTCACCCATTAACCAGTTGGTTAATTTCGATGCAACTGTTGGTGGTTCGTATTCTTTGAAAGTCACATTGAATAAAAATGGCTGTAGCACGATTGATACAGTTTTCATAAAAGAAGATATTGTGAAACCCATAGTAAGTATTTTACCGCCCAGTTCTATCACTTGTAAAGACTCTTCCTTAAATATTGATGCAACTGCTTCTTCAACGGGCAATAATTTTACATATAAATGGAGCGCTCGCTTAGGTGGACATTTTGTATCTGATTCAACGACGCTTTTCCCAAAAATTGATAAAGGTGGCGATTACAAATTAGTGATAACGGACAACGTTAATAAATGCGCTGATTCGCTCACTGTGACAGTTATAACTGATACTTTAGCACCATATGCTAAAGCTTATGCCACCGATTCATTGAATTGCAGAAATAAAACCGTATCGCTTTCTGCAAAAGGTACAAGTTTTGGTAAATCCATAAATTATATATGGTTAGCAAAGCCTGGTAATATTGTCTCAGGCGATAATACTTTAAACGCAGTGGTCGATCAACCAGGGACATATATTTTTAAGGTAAATAATTCAGAGAATGGATGTAGCGCTATTGATACCGTAAAAGTTAGCAGAATAAAAGCATTTCCAAAATCACAACGCGTTTTAACTTCAAAACCTTCTTGTTATGGTGAATGTGATGCATCTATTCGTATCGACTCTATTGTCGGTGGAACAGTGCCTTTTCGATTTTCTTTAGATGGCTTCAATTATTTTTCGAGCCAAAATTTCAATAATTTATGTGCTGGAAGCTATCATATTTACACGCAAGATGCCAACGGTTGCCAATTAGATACCATGCTTTTGCTTTCGCAGGATAAACAATTAACGGCTACTTTTGGTCAAGACTCAATTACAATTAATTTAGGAGATAGTTTAAATTTGAAATTATTCACTAATTCAGATTCGTTGCTTAAAACATCTTGGAGTTATTATTCCGATTCAGCGTGTGCAAAAACACCTATTTGCAAGGAGCAAATAGTCAAACCAACTACTGTTACAATTTACAAAGTGCATCTAACGGATAAAAACTTATGCGTCGCGGATGCACAAATTCGCGTAGCAATAAATAAGAACCTACCTATTTTTATTCCCAACGTTTTCTCACCTAACGGTGATGGTCAGAACGATTTGCTTTACATATTCAGTGCACCCGTTGTGAGAAAAATCAGGAGCTTTAGAATCTTTAATCGGTGGGGTGAGTTAGTGTTTCAACAAGAGGCATTTCAGGCAAATAATCCTACCAACGGATGGGATGGTTTCTTTCATGGGCGCGAAGCAGCGCCAGGTGTTTATACCTATTCGGCTGAAATAGAATTTCTTGATAATTCGGTAGAATTGTATAATGGAGAGGTTACTTTGCTGAGATAGAATTAATGGCTAATTATTAATGGTTAATGGTTAATTATTAATGATTAATGAGAAAAAATTAACCATTAACCATTAATAATTAACCATTGCTCATTTTTTTCTTTATTTCATTCTGTTTTTTGAGCTGTAAGAATTTATTTTGTGGCGAAGTTGTGAATTAAGAATTAAAAATTAATAATTAAGAATCTCTGGTTCGGTAATTTTTAATTTTTAATTCTTAATTCTTAATTAAAAAAAACCCGTTAATGAGTGAAATTATTGAAGTAAAAGCGCGTGAAATTCTTGATTCGCGCGGTAATCCAACTTTAGAAGTTGAAGTTTATACCGAGAGTGGTGTAATGGGTCGCGCAGCAGTCCCATCTGGCGCTTCAACTGGAATCCATGAAGCTGTTGAATTGCGCGATGACGACAAAAAACGTTATGGTGGTAAAGGCGTTCTAAAAGCAGTTGAAAATGTCAACGAAAAAATTGCGCCCGAACTGTATGGTCAAAATCTTTTCGACCAACGCGCTGTCGATAAATTAATGATTGATTTAGACGGAACACCGAATAAAGGGAATCTGGGTGCCAATGCCATTTTGGGTGTTTCTTTGGCAGTTGCTAAAGCAGCAGCTTTAGAATGTGGTCAACCTTTGTATCGTTATATTGGCGGTGTAAATGCACACGTTTTACCCGTACCGATGATGAATATCATCAACGGTGGTTCGCATGCAGATAACAGCATCGACTTTCAAGAATTTATGATAATGCCTGTTGGCGCAACTTCATTCCGTGAAGGTTTACGCATGGGGACTGAAATTTTTCATACACTTAAAACAGTTTTGAAGAAAAAAGGTTATTCGACGAATGTGGGTGATGAAGGCGGATTTGCGCCGAATATTAAAAGTAACGACGAAGCTATTGAAACAGTGCTTAAAGCCATAGAACAAGCGGGTTTCAAACCTGGCGAAGATGTGATGATTGCTTTAGACCCTGCTGCTTCTGAATTTTACGACGAAAAAACAAAAGAATACGTTTTCAAAAAATCAAGCGGCAAACGCCTTTCAGGCGAAGAAATGGTGGCTTACTGGAAACATTGGTGCGACTCTTATCCGATTCTCTCAATTGAGGATGGTTTAGCTGAAGATGATTGGGCTTCTTGGAAATTAATGACAGATCAATTGGGTCATAGAATTCAATTGGTGGGTGATGATTTATTTGTTACTAACGTCCATCGTTTACAACAAGGTATCGATCAAGGAATTGCCAATTCTATTTTGATTAAAGTGAACCAAATTGGTTCTTTGAGTGAAACTATAGATGCAGTAAACTTAGCTACACGTCACGGTTATACATCAGTTATGAGTCATAGAAGTGGTGAAACGGAGGATACAACGATTGCTGATTTAGCCGTTGCTTTAAATACAGGTCAAATAAAAACAGGTTCAGCGAGTAGAAGTGATCGGATAGCTAAATACAATCAGCTTTTAAGAATCGAAGAAGAGCTGGGTTCTAATGCTGTATATCCGGGTAAATCTTTATTGGGCTAACTTAGTTGGTAGTTGATAGTTGTAAGGCGTTCGTTTGCGAGCGACTTACAACTATCAACTACCAACTATCAACTATCAACTAAACATGGCTATTGGAGATAGAAAAGTCGTAAATCCGTTTAAACCTTTGATGCGCTCATTGCCATCGAGTGTGTCGAATCGTTATTTAATTATAGCGAGCGTATTTATTTTATGGATGCTTTTTTTTGACAAAGCCAGTGTTTGGAAGCAGTTTCGATTAATGCGCTCTTATTC
>JAYWBA010000261.1:0-24351 GCA_043781915.1 Saprospiraceae bacterium | reverse complement strand
GCAGAGGAATCGCAGAGGTCGCAGAGCCGAAATAATAGCAATTAATTCTTTGCATATACTTAAAACGAATTATAATGGATTTAGGGATTCAAAACAAGGTGGCTCTCATATTGGCATCGAGCAAAGGTTTAGGTCGTGCTGTAGCTATAGAGTTGGCTAAAGAAGGCGCTCGCGTGATTATTTGCGGCACGGATGCAGTGGCATTAGCTGCAACAAAAGCAGACATTCAAGCCATTGCACCAAATAACGTTGCAGCGTTCATATGCGACTTAACTGACCAGAATCAACGCAAAAATTTGGTGGAACAAAGCATAAAAGCGTTTGGAAACATCGACATTTTGGTGACAAATTCGGGTGGGCCTGCTGCGGGAAATTTTGAACAGTTTAATTTAGATGATTGGAAACATTTCTATAATTTGCTTTTTTTAAGTGTAGTTGATATCATTAAACAAGTTCTACCAAGCATGAAAGCACAAGGTTCTGGTCGCATTCTAACCATTACTTCTATGACGTTACGGCAACCTGCTGATAATCTGATTGCATCTAATGCAGTGCGAACAAGTTTATTGGGTCTGATGAAAAGCCTTTCGAATGAAGTAGCTGCTCATGGCATTACTGTCAATAATTTAATGCCTGGATATACCAATACTGATAGATTGACACATTTGATGAAAAATAATCCGAATGTCGATAAAGTAAAAGCGACGATACCCATGAAGCGATTTGGCTCGGTGGAAGAATTTGCAGCAGCAGCGGCGTTTTTAGTCAGCGAACGCGCGAGTTATATCACTGGTCAATCTTTAGCCGTTGATGGTGGGTGGATTAAGGGATATTAGGGTAAGAGTGTGTTTAAATTTTCTGTTTCGTCTGAAATTAAGTCTTTTTAAATGAAAGAATTTGAAATTTTCTCAATGTAGCGTAGCTATATGTCCAAAATTTCAAACCTTTTGATTCAAAAATACAATAATTTCAATTCAAAACAGAAAATCTAAACACACTCTAAATCAGTTTATAATTAGAAATTATGACAAATAAAATTGCTGTGGTTACAGGAGCAGCCAGAGGAATCGGTCTTGCAACAACAAAATTGTTTCTGGAAAATGGTTGGCGTGTTGCTATGGTTGACCGCGACGAAGCAGAATTGCAAAAAGCGTCGGCGGGATTGCAAGGAACATTGCCGATTTGTTGCGATGTTTCTGTTCCAAACATGATTAATGATATGGTGTCAAAAGTACTCGCGGGGTTTGGACGCATAGATGCCTTAGTGAATAATGCAGGTGTCGCATTTTTTAAACCACTCGAAGAAACAGATTTTGATTGCTGGCGGACAATTATGGCTACAAATTTGGATGGTGTTTTCCTTTGTTCGCAAGCAGTAATACCTGCTTTAAAAAAAAGCAAGGGAGCAATTGTTAATATCGCTTCTATTTCGGGTCTAAGAGCCAGCACATTGCGTGTAGCTTATGGTACATCGAAAGCTGCCGTTGTGCACTTAACCAAACAATTAGCCGTCGAACTCGGCGATTATGGTGTTCGGGTAAACTGCGTTTCTCCTGGTCCAGTAAAAACTAAATTGGCTGAAGCAGTGCACTCGCCTGAGATTATCAAAGCATATTACGATGGTATTCCTTTGAATCGCTCAGCTACTGAGCAAGATATTGCTGAAATGATTGTTTTTCTATGCTCTGAAAAGGCGTCTTTTATTACTGGTCAAATGATTGCGGTTGATGGTGGTTTCGATGCTTCTGGTATAGGTCTGCCAGCTATTCGAGCATCAAGAGCGTATTAAACAGCTTCTAAGTTACAATAATTTTATTAGAATGGAGAGAGTATTAATTTTTTTTGGAACCCTAATAGCTGGCATCAGCTTTTATCTTTGGAGTACGAGTCAGGTGACAAGCTCTACTAAAATTCAAAAAGAAACCGCCGCTATTAAAACCTTGTTGGTTCAATACAAAAAATCAATCAACGATGCTGATACTGCGTTGGCAGCAAAAATTTGGGCGCACACAAGCGAAGTTTCGTTTATTCATCCACGCGGACATGAACATGGTTGGGAAGGTGTAAAAAACAATGTGTATGGCATGTTTAAAAACGCATTTTCTATGCGCGATTTAAAAAGCGACAACGAAACCATCAACGTTTACGGCGACGTCGCTTGGGTAGAATTTTATTGGGTGTTTGATGCTACTTTCGCAGGCGAAAAACCAATGCCGCTACAAACCAAAGGACGCGAAACGCAAATACTCAAAAAAATTAAGAATGAATGGCGCATTGAGCATATACACTATTCAGGCTTGCCTGTTGTTGAACCGCAAAAAGGTTTTTAGTTAAACCTTTTTCTGCCAGAATTAGAAATTTGTCAAACTAAAATCAAATTTAACTGCTCAGGTGGTTGTAATTCATAGAAAATTTCCCGCAGAAATAAAGTAACTGTTCTATTTCTGCGGATTTCTGCTGAAATTTCTGCGATTTCTGCGGGAAACTGATTAACAATTTAGCTTTAGCTAAATAATCACAATCAAATTTATTTTGTCTCCCAAAATCCAAACCAGCATGGTATTCCGTAAATGATTTCAGTTTTAATAATTAAACATTTTTAACAATGAAAAATTTATTAGTAGTATTAGTAGCATCGTTTTTCACGATGTCAATGTTTGCTCAAGGCACAATGGAAAAAACAGTAATGGTTGGTGGCGCAGCAATGTATCCAAGCAAAAACATTATTGAAAATGCTGTAAACTCCAAAGATCACACAACTTTAGTCGCCGCTGTTAAAGCTGCCGATTTAGTTGCAACTCTTTCAAGCGCAGGTCCTTTCACTGTTTTTGCTCCAACAAATGCCGCGTTCGACAAATTACCTGCGGGTACTGTAGAAACTTTAGTTAAACCTGAAAACAAAGCGCTTCTTACAACAATTTTAACGTATCATGTTGTTGCTGGAAAATTCAGCTCGCGCGATATTACAAAGTTAATCAAAGAAGGAAATGGATCAGCGATGCTAAAAACCGTGCAAGGTGGAATGTTAAAAGCAACTTTTCACGGCAGAAGAGGTATTATGCTAACCGATGCGAAGGGTGGTACTTCTATGATTACTATCAAAAATGTGAATCAGAGTAATGGCGTAATTCACGTTATTGATACAGTTTTGATGCCCCAATAAAGGTTTATAGAGTTTAGTTGAGATGATTAAATGTAATTAGTGGAAATGGCTTCAATTTTTTTGAAGCCATTTTTTTATTGATGTACCACAGGTTTTTAGCCGCGCAAATAGTTATCTGAACCGTCTATCCAATCTTGACGTGGTGGTGAAAATATATCTGTTTCTACAACTTTGCCAATCATCAAAGCTTTGTGTCGGCGATTGCCAGGAATGACAATGATGTCACCGGCTGAAAGATCGACAAAATTATTTTCGTCATCATCGAAAAAAAAGCGAATTGTTCCTTCATACACTTCCGAGACTTGCTCGTTGTGGTGCGAATGCCAAGGCACCATAAAGCCGTCCTCGAATTCCATTTTGGCAATCATTACTTTCTCACCATGAATGTATTTTCTTTTCATCTTCGGATTTACCTGCTCGAAAGGCACATTATCCCAATTTATTTTTTGCATAATTAAGGTTTTTTCTTAAACGTTTTTTTCGTATTATCAGCGGGCGGTGTTGTGGGTGCAGGTGTTGATTTAACCTCTGCTTTTGCGGCTACTTTTTTGGCGGGTGTCGCAACTATATCATCTTGCGGCAATGTTACGGGCGAATGCCAAGCATTTTTGCGTGTCCGTTGAAACAATGCGAAGCCGAAAAGAGCAAGAACGGCGAGAGATGTAAACAAACTCACTTTTTCGCCAATGATGTATGATTTCGGCGCAAACTCCATCAACATTGTGTGTGAACCACTCGGCACACGCGCAGCGCGCAACAAATAATTGACTTTCGCCATCGGAACAACATTTCCATCGACTTTGAGCGTCATACCTTTTTTTTCTGGATAATAAATTTCTGAGAAAACAACGCACTGCTCACCATTCGCTGTATATTTATATTCCATTCTGTCAGGATGATATTTCGTCAGTTCTACTTTTGCCGTCGAATCGAATTGCGGTGTAAACCCTTTCAGATTGCCAGCATATTTTTCATCAACTACAGCATCAGTTTTCGGATTAAGCGCTGCTAAAGCAGCCAATTCAGCGTCGGCATTGGCAACAATGCTTATGTTTTTCACAAACCACGCATTACCCAAAGCAAATGGATTCGGAGATACACCCGTAATATCATCTTTTGTGATGACGTATTTGGTGTTGAGCATACCGTAAATCGGCATATTTTTTTGCTCGAGTAAGGATGGGTTTTTCTCGTCAAACTTAGACAAATATTTTTCAATCACATCCTGATAACGCATCAATTTAGCTGCATGATAACCGCCTACAGATTGGTGAAAAGCTGACGTAGAAGCATCTAAAAACGGATTGCCATTGCGCAAATCGAGAACACGGAAATGCGGGTCTTTATCTTTCGAAACAAAAACATCAGCAGGTTTTGGCACGAAAACATTTTGAGCCTCTTTCTTCGTTTCGAATTGGTCGCCCGTTACAATGCGTTTACCAATTGTCCAAGAATCGAACAAAGTTAAAGCTGCAACACCAGCTACAACATAAATACTTTTCAGATTTCCTTTAATATAAAACCACGCTAAACCTGCACCTGCCAAAACCAAAAATAACGAGCGCATTACATCTGCGCGTGCTAAAGCGGAGCGATCAGAAAGAATTAAGCTCAATAATTCAGGGTTACTTTTCTGAATATCGGCATCGCGTGAACCATGGTCGCCGCCAAAAAATGCGAACAAACAAAGCAAAGCACATATTCCTGCGCTCCAAAGCAGGGCGCGTTTTTTCTTTGAAACATCTATTTTGGAATCGAATAATGCTTGAACCGACAATGCCGCCAAAACAACCAATAATAATTGACCGAGACCCAATGCTTGGGTAACCGCTCTGAACTTATTGAACAAAGGGAAAGTATCGAACATCAATGTCGCGAAAAAGAAATTCTTTCCCCACGAAATCATCAACATCACCAACGAGCTTATTCCGAGCCACCATTTGGTCACACCTTGCACTAAAAACAATCCCAAAATGCCAAAAAATATGCTCAATGCACCCCAATATATGCTCACACCAACAAAAGGTTGTTCGCCCGTGTAGAACAATCCAGATATTTGTTGATCGACCGCATGGCTGATTTTATCGTTTGGCACGCCTTGTTGTGCTAAACTACCTGCAATTTGTGGACGTAGTTTTTCATAAGTATCTGTGTTTTCATGCGTTTGCGATGCACCACCACCATACGCATTTTGAGCAATGAGTGTAAGCGATTCTCCGATGCCGTAACTCCAACCAAAAGCATACTCTTTATCTAAACCTCCCCCTTTCGGGTGTTCTGATGTTTGTAATTCCGATGTGCCGCGAATAGTTTCCGAGCTGTATTCATTCGTCACCCAAACAGTAGGCAAGTTGGTGCCGAAAGCTAAAAGTCCAGCTACAACCAACGTTGCCACCGATTTGCCAAAAGCCAACCAGTTTTTCCCTCTGATAGTGAAAACCAATTGTGTGATACCCAAAATTAATAAAATAATAGCCGTATAATACGTCACTTGTAAATGGTTGCCGTAGAGTTGCATCGCAAAGGCGAGCGCGAACACCGCACCACCAAACAAATATTGCCCTCGAAAAGCTTGAATAGCACCCGCTAAAACTAACGGCGCCAAAGCTAAACACACCATCTGTGTCGAGTGACCCGCTTCGATAATATCCATATTGAACGAACTCAGACCAAAAGCCGCCGCACCTATCAATGAAACGCGCCAATCAACGCGCAATGTGATGAGCAAAATATACATGCACAGCATCGCCAAAAATATATTTGCGTGTGGCGATGTGATACCTTGACCGAGTTGTAATGCTCTAAAAACAGGCGCAACCATATTGCCTGAAAACTGTGAAGCTATTTGAACCGCAGGCATTCCCGAGAACATCGAGTTTGTCCAAAGTGGCATTTTGCCCGTTTCTTTTAAAATGGCATTCGCCTCTGTTGCCGCCGCACCTGCTTTCTGGTTATCGGGTTGTGGTAAAACTTTCCCTTCGAAAGCTGAGGCAGAAAAGAAAACAAAACTCAAAGCCAACATAACCACCAACGCAATGATATGGGGGAGAAATTTTTTAAAATCGAAATTCATATCCTAATTTTTGAAACCGAATAGTGATGTAGGTATCAGCCGTCAGCAATCAGCAATCAGCTTTTCTTGGTGGCTGATACCTGATACCTGACTCCTGATACCTATTTCCGTGTAAAAGTATAAAACGAGAAGCGTGTTTAGTAATGTTGCGTTAAAGTTTTTTTGTAAGGATGCTTATTTATCGCGTCTGGATAAATAAACTGTATGTGGAGGATGGTGATTTTCTGCTTTTGGGCGCAGAAAGCTTTATTTTTGAGAAATTTTATTTTTCAAAAATGTTTTTTTGAAATGGAAATTGTGACTAAATTTTACACAAATCAATTTTAATCTGTGTAAAATTTAGTCACAATTTAATTTTAAAATCGAAAAAGATATTTTAGAAATTCGGACAATACACGCCGCGACTTTCTTTTCCGCAAACTTTATAAAGCAGTGAAAACTCGAATCCGCCATTGCCGTTTGAAGCAACGCTCAAACTCGAAATATTTATATCGTAACTAAAGCCGATGCTAAAATCTTGATAATCGAAACGGGTTGATGCAATAATAGCATCGGCTAATAAACTATTGTCGAATTTGTTAGCAATGCGACCCCACAAACCAAATTGTATAGCTTCTTGCGAGCGTTTATCGTTGCCTAAGTTAAAACGCAGGCTCGTACCACCGTTAATTTCTAAATCAGGACCTTGTAAAAAAGTAACCAAACCTGGTAGCATCGTTACGCGGTCAGTCATTCTGAACTCACCACCTGCATGAATCGTAAATTTGGAATTAATCGGCACCGTTTTAGCCGTTGATGAAAACGATACATTAGGGCGATTGAGGTGATCGTAAGCACCGCCAAAATATAAATTATTATTTTCGTCGAAAACGCTAAACCATAATAAACCTGCCGAAACATCGGCGAAAAAGAAATTATCTTTATTAAAAGCGCTTTCATTGGAAGGCAAACTCGGATTAAACACACCGCCGTCGTTCTGTGAACCCCAACGCGCATCGGTAAAATTAATGCCTCGATTAACAGCTGCAACACGTGCGCCGACAACTAAATAGCTCGCTTGTTTTCTGTAGCCCGACATTTGCTTCGCATACGAAAAATTGGCGCTGATGTCGTTTGTTCTGAAACTCAATGAACCTGCTTGGTCGCCAAACACATTAAACCCATAGCCGAAATAATCGTAGCGACCTACTTCTGCTTTGGCATCGTAAGAGGCGTTGATGGTTTGAAAAGAATTCTGACGCAAAACTGATGCCCATTGATTGCGGTAATTGAGAATGAACCGTTGCTGGCAATTCATGACACCTGTCATGGCAGGATTTAAATTGAGTGGCGCTGCGTAGAATTGCGAAAAGTGAATGTCAACTTGAGCGTTCAAACCGTTGGCAATACACAAAACGATTGAAGCAATGCGTAATGTTTTGAAAAAAATGTTTTTGTTGAGCATGTATATCGGAGACTAAAATTTCTCGTAATCGGTTAAAAATTTAGGGAGTAAATGCAAAGCTAAAGGTAATAGCAAAAATAATCTAATTTCTGTTTAAAATGCACAGAAAAAAAACTTTAACGTATCAATTACAAAATTTAACGCTATTTGAACGCAATGTCTAATAATTTATTTCTCTATGGGTGTTATTTAATCTGCATTGGGCGCAAAGAGTTGCAATGCACCAAATTCTTTTTGTAAGTATGAGTCGTAATAATCTGATTTTTCAATTAAAATTTGAAGTTGCCGACCATACACCTCTTCATTCAAAAATTTATCGTACACTAAATACGAGAGAATGACGTGCCCTTTATAAATGCTAAATGTTAGGTACTCGTTTTTAAAGTTTTCTTCCAGCAAAAAAGTATAGATATTGCGCACATTTTGTTCAGGTAATGTACACAAGTGCGACTCGTTTATGAGTAAACCTTTTTCTTCAAAATTTGAAATTTTTATAAGCGCCGAGCCTTTTGGAATTTCCCAAGCTTGCGTTCCACGACGACATTTTGCCGGTGACTGTCCAATGTTTGCTAATACTTTTTCGACAATGAGGTTTGTTCCTTCGGGTTTATAATAATCCGTTTTTCGCAACAAATGAACTTGCGCACCGCATTCTGGGCAGAATTTATTATTTAAAAGAGAGCTTTCAGTTACAACACATCGGCACGATGTGCATCGCTCAGCAATTTCATTCGAATGCGAGCTATATTTTTTTAAACTTTCAATAATCAGAGCAGAAGGTAGCGCATAGCCTAACGTTTTACCATCTTTTATAGCAAAAGTATTCAAGCCTAAAACCTCGCCTTTGGTATTAATGAGCGGACCGCCACTATTGCCCGGATTTAAAGCGGCATCGTGTTGAATATAATTAAATCCTTGAATTTTATATTCCGTATTCGAAACAATACCTTGCGTAAAAGCATATTTACTCGAAAATGGATGACCGATGGCAATAACACTTTCACCGTTGAGAAGTGGTTTATCGTTCAAAATCAATGATGGCATTTGGGCAATACTGCTTTGTAATTTCAGGAATGAAATATCTAAAAGTGTATCTCTGTAAACAACGTCGCAAACCATTCTTCCGAAATTACCTTCCACCGTCACTTCGCTCATATTATTGATGACATGGCTATTCGAAACAATGAGGTCGTAGCCAGCAATAAAAAAGCCAGCGCCAGTACTGTTTGGCGTTGAAATTTCAACTACGTCGCGTCGGATGGCTTCTATTATTTTATCGAGCATAGATTATAATGGTTAATGGTTAATGGTTAATGGTTAATGGTTAATGGTTAATGGTTAATGGTTAATGGTTAACGAGAAAAAAATTAACCATTAACCCATTAACCATTATTAAGTAAAGTTATCATTTCAAGATACGAGCGTGCCCATGAAACTTCATCGGCACAATTGAGCGATGCAACACACGTTTCGATTTGTTTTTTAGGGATATTGTTTTCGGTCAGAACAGTTTGGAGCGCATTTTTAATTTCGCGCGCATTCAAACTGCCATCGTTGTTTTTTAAATTACATTTTAATCCTAATTGCTTAAAAAAACCAAAATGCCTGATTTGCATGTATAAATGCAAAAGTTGGCGTTCAAAATCGGGGAATGAATTATTGAATTGTGCATTACCCACAATGAAATCGGTAACTGCCAGAGCAATTTTTAGGTAATTATTTTTGGCGTACCAATTCATATTAGGTAGTTCACCCTCAATTAAATGCGCCAAAGCATCTATCGATTTCACCGACATGATGCTAAAAGTGCAAGTTGTTTGATATAATTCATCCAACTTTAAATCCAATGAGCGCTCTTTGATATTCAGAAATTCTTCGGCGATTCTTTTATTTTTAATCGTGTGCGATTCAGTCGATTTTTCAAAAAACATACGCTCAATACGTTCAATGCTATCGTTTATAAACCCTTGCGGCGTTAATAAATAATCGAGTTGATAAGCCAACGAAAGCCATAAATAAGCTACACCGCCCGGATATTGCGCATCGAGTTGTGGCGTTTCTTTTAAATATTCTGTAGTCGATTCAATTTGCTCAGTTAAATAATGTGCATAGAAATTTCTTATAGCACTCGGCAATTCTTTGCGCAAACCTAAGTCGAGTGGTTTGAGGTCTTCTTTAAATTCAGTCAGCAAAAGGTCGTCATTTTTATCGGCAAAAATGGCTAATTCGCGCAGTGCTTCCAAAAGTTTATAAGGTGATGCTTCTGATGCTACTGATTCGAACAGCAAGACAATATTTTTTTCTGCATCCAAAGCATAGCGAATATACATGAAAGCAAAATTCGCTTCAATCATTTGACGCAAATAACGCACTTGCAATATATCAACTTGTGCAATTTTGGAAATGCAATAAAACTTCTGAACGGTAGCTATACCAGTAATTTTTTTAGAGCCTTGAATAATTTCGAAATTAATACCCGACGAATTTTGGGTGTAGCTGACATTGTCTCCTTTTTTATTGGTCAGAAACTGAAAGAATAGAATGTAATTGGCGATATAATCTTTCGATTCAAATTTTTTAAGGGCTTCATCGAATAGTTTAACTTGTTTTGGTTCAGCTAAAGCATCGCAGAATCTGCCAAAGTTTTTATAACTCGTAGTGTCTTCGCCCCCCAAAATTTTCTGGAGAGCTCTATCTTCTGGTTTGGAAAAGAGTTTAAACAAGTTCATACATTATCTTTGACCAAGATTTACTGGAATAAAAGATTTTCAGGATGTTGGATAAGATTGACCAAGATTAAACAGATTTATAGATTTTTTTGACCAAGATTAAACAGATTTATAGATTTATAAGATTATATTTCTTAAAAATCCGTTAATCTGTTTAATCTTGGTCAAAAATCAAGGTCAAAAAAATTATGCGTTGGCACACACCCGTTTCAGTTGAGACAATACATTCAAGTTTCAAAATTAACCATTCTGCACCTATTATTAGTATTGGTTCGTGTTTCGCCACAAATATAAGCACTCGTTTGAATCAATTACTATTCCAAACAGAAGTAAATCCGTTGGGCATTAGTTTTAACCCCATTTCAATTGCCGATGCTTTACATTTTGTGATTGAGAAAAAACAATTCACCTCAAACGAATTGTTTTTCGATGGCGAAATTTATCACTCGTGGTATCATCACAGCAGTTTCAGCGGAACAATTGGAGAAGCAGTACTTGAGAAAATAAATAAGGCTATTCAAAATGCACACGAAATCTTGATGCGTGCTTCAACACTTATTTTAACATTGGGTTCGGCGCAAGTTTTTACGTTGAAAGAACACAACATTGTCGTAAATAACTGCCATAAAGCACCGAGTGCGCTATTCAATTCTGACATTTTAAAAACCGAAACAATTTTAAAACACCTTGAAGAAGCGATTCAAAAAGTTCGATTATTAAATCCGAATATTGAAATTATTTTAACTGTTAGTCCAGTTCGACATACAAAAATGGGATTGATTGAAAACGCAAAAAGCAAAGCGCAACTCATTGTTGCTGCGGATGCTTTGTGTGAAAAAATCAGTAACGTACAATATTTCCCAGCCTACGAAATTATGATGGATGATTTGCGCGATTATCGTTTTTATAACGCTGATCTCATCCACCCAACCGAACAAGCGATTGATTATATTTTCGATATTTTTCAAAAAACGTATTTTACAGATAAAACACAAATTATTGTTGCCGAGATAAAAAAAATAAATGCTATGCAAGCGCATCGTCCGCAGTTTAAAAATACGATTGCAGCGCAGGGATTGCAGAAAAATATAGAAGCCCAAATTTTAGCGTTTCAGAAAAAATATCCAGAGATTTTGTGGCGAGATGGTCAATTTTGGCAAAGTAGCTGAAAGTTTAGATTAGACGATTCATTACCACACACTTTTTTGTTATTTGCCAAAGCGGCTAAATTTCCCGCAGATTCAGCAGATTTTTTCGCTAATTACGCAGATTTTATAGTGTTTGAGTTTGAATCTGCCAAATCTGCGAGAAATTTACTAAATGAGAAAAAGTGTATGGTAACGAAATTAGAAGATTAAAATTTAACACAAAGTCGCATCTCATAATCTCTGAATCACAAAAACCAAGGTTCAGACAATTCTTTATCGTGCAATAACAAATCGTAGCACCACATCGCGTTTGTTTTTACCTACAACGCGCACATAAAACGAACCTGTTGGTAAATCACTGATGTCAGTTGTAATAATTGAATCGCTACCATCCACCGAAAGCGTTTTGATGATTAAGCCTAAATTGTTGTAAATATAAACCTTCGCTTCCAAATTGGCAAAATGTTTTAAACCAATGCGCAATTCATCCGCTGACGGATTTGGGAAAAGAACAACGTCGTTTATATTAATTATCCTCACCGTTTGAAAATCTGAAAACTGCTCAGAACCATCTATTTTTGTTGCTTTAATGCGATACGCGTATTCACCTTCGTTGAGATTAGAATCTGTGAAATTGTATGATTGTGTATTCGTAGGGCCACCATGCTTGGTTGCTTGATTCGCAATGCGAATATAATCTCCATTTTTGTTGGCACGCTGCACCTCAAAATAATCCACATTCTGCGCGTTCGTTAACCACAATAAATTGACCTTGTTGTAATCAACTTGCGAAGATAAAGCGAGCGTATTATTCTGACCAATCAAAAAACTTGATGCTGGATTAACAACAAGTGTCGTTGAAATTAAAGGGATATTAGTAGTTTGTGGTGGCGTTGCCGATACTAAAGTTGCTGCCGCAGTCATATTTCCAGTAGCATCTTGAACATAAAGTGGTATTGTTAAACTAACTTGTTGTCCTGACGCAATAGTTGGGATATTCCATTCAAAACAATGTACACCGCCTGGGCACCATTCGTTGAAAACACCAGATGAAGCAACTGAGTTTCCGCCAGTCGCAGTTTTAGAAGGGAAAGGAAATTTTATTTTCAGATTTGTTATTGGCAAACTACTGTTATTGGTAGCCGTAATTGTAAATGTAGTAACCTGATACTGACGGTAAGTTGTAGGGTTGGCAGAAATATTGAGTTTCAATAAATCTGTTGGGCTTACTTGGTTGGTAAGGATTTGAATACTGGTTATATCAATATTATCATTCTCGTTCGATTCGGCAATTTCGTTATCGGCATCAATTTTTACAATCAGGAAATAGTTGCCCAATGGAAAATCAACTGGAATTTTTGTATTGGGAGCTAAAATATTCAAACCGCCTTCCTGCAAATAATCTGTCTGAGAAAAATTGGGTTGAACGGTAGCGGTAAATTGGCTCAATAAATAATCGTTCGCATCAATAATTTGATCTTTAGAAATATAAGCTCTGATTTTAAATGAAATAGGTGTCGGCGGTAAGTTTGAACCCACTAAAGAGCCATCAATGGGATTAACATTTGCGCCTTGAACTAATTTATTCGGTCCATATACAGTGCCTGAAATAACACTAAATCCAGTTAGAGTCAAATTAATTTTTGGCACAGTACACGCGCCTGTATTGCTACTACAAAAAGCCGCAAAATCTTGCGTAGCGAGGTTTGGATTATTGCTTATATCACCATGAAATTGAGACGTTTTTGTACTATGATTGCAAAACGCTTTTAAGGCTACAGGAATACAACCACTCAGTTGATTGTTTTCAAGGAAGAAACCTAATATTATCGGAAAATTAAATACAGGAATACTGCCACTCAAATTATTATGGTCGAGATACAAGTTTTCTAAAATCGGAAAATTGAAGTTTGGAATGCTGCCGCTTAATTGATTGTTACTTAAAACCAGCGTACCTAAAATCGGCAGTAAAGACGCATTGAATGCATCTCTGAAGTTTGGAATACTGCCACTCAAATTATTATCGTTAAGTCCTAAGTAATATAAAAGAGGCAAATTGAAGTTTGGAATGCTGCTGCTTAATTGGTTGTTACCAAGTACAAGTGAACCTAATTTCGGCAGTAAAGACGCATTGAATGCGTCTCTGAAATTAGGAATACTACCACTCAAATTATTGTGGTCGAGGTACAAAAATTGTAACGCGGGCATATTCAAATTAGGAATTGTTCCTGTTAAATTGTGACCAGAAAGACTAATTCCTATAACACAACCGTCAGCATTCAATGTAATGCCGTACCAAGTATTTATCGGTGTGCTTAAATTCCATGTATTAAAAGTCCAATGAGCACCATTGGTCGCATTGTATAAACTAACGAGTTGAAGCGAATCTTGCGTGCGGCAAGAATTACTCACTCCAGCTTGAATATTTACAGTGTAATCTTCCACTTCGCCTTTGGCGAAAAAAGTTTCGCATGCTGTTGGTAATGCACCCCATTTCATAGAAACGCGCATACGCGTAGTTCCAATTGTAGCATTTGCAGGTATTGAAATGGATTGAGAAAATGGATTTTTATTATTATCACTCAAAACCTGTTCCGCATCTTCGAAAATATTATTCTTGTTAAAGTCAATCCAAACACGGCAATTAGCATTGGGCAAATATCCCGACCAACTTAAACCGGGTGTAACGCTCAAAGTATAAGTCTGTCCCGTTGTAACAGTTGTTGAAATATCCGTGTAGTCGGAATAGCCAAAACTTATAAGATCTTTCGATTTCGCAGATGTGTTATTAATGGTGTTGAAACTTACATTGGAAATCCAAAGTTCCCAAGGGGCTGCACTCGTTGAAGCGCAATAGTTTGTAGCTTGCGAAAAAATTGTTTGGTGTGTTAGAATAGAGCATAAAATTGTCGAAAAAAGTGCTCGAAAAGTGCTTGTTTTTTTCATGATGTTCGGTTGTTAAAGTTCAAATAAAAGTATTTTTCTTAGGGAAAAAATTGGGGCAGGTGCTGTTTTATTTGAAAAACTAAAGTTACATCTTTTTTCGTTAATTGCATTAATTTAAGACCTGTTTTAATATAAATAGCTGACAGAAGTTATTAACAAGAAAATTATCTTAACTTCATTAAAACGGTGCGTAAAATGAACAATTACAGCACAGATAAAATAAAATTAGCTGCGTTGCGCTTAGAACTTATTGACACCAATAATATTGTTGAAAAAGTATTGGTTGTTGGAAAAACTTAAATAGAGGGTAGATGTCAGGAATCACGTGTCAGAAAAGCCTGAACCCTAAATACAGAAACATGAAAGTCGCGCTTGCATACGCACTTAAAATAAAAAATAATTTTTATTTTTGAATGTGTGAGAATCAAATTTATTTTGGTTATTATTCTCGCGCCATTTATTCAAAACTTGCCATACAAAATTGCGCTCAGCAAACTGTTTATGCCTACAATCTAGCTATCTACCAATTCTAATATTGAATTTTCCAATAAAAAACTAAATTTGTTTGACCAAAATAAATAAGTTTTTTAACTTTACTGTTTAATCTTTTTTAGCCAAAACTTTAGACAGTAAAGTGAGACACCCAAATTGTATTGAAGAGAAATTCAGTGGATATTTAGGATTATTACAATTAGTCCGCTGGGATTTTATTGAGCTAAGCCAATCACTTCGAAACCAGAAATGAATTCAGAAAATAATAAAAATATAATCACTGGGCAAATTAATGCTGGCAATAGTGCTATTGTCGGAGACAACAACACTATTGTAAATAATTATTTCGTTGAGGCATCTATAATCGAACATTTAGAAACCGACTTGAAAAAAATTGAAGTACAAATAATTGAAACCAAAAACAGAATTTTGGACAATCCAGAAACGAAAGAGTTTAAAATAGATTTAGTTAGATTTCAGCAAGAGCAAAATGAAAAAATTAACCGTTTAGAAAATGCAAAAAAAGCACTATTTGATTCGCTACTTAAATTTGCTAAAACATTTAATAACACTGAGAAAATTAAAGTTTTAGAAGAACTATTTACTAAGAATGAGTTGCGAGAGGTTTTAGAATATCTGCATGAGAAGGCGGATTTACCCGAATCAGAAATTGAACTCGATGACTTTAAAAGAATTCGTCGTGAAAACAAAAACAAAATTAATCAATTAAAAAGCCAGTTTGATAAAGATGCAAACACCCTTTTAAATATTTGTGAAAATTTGAGTAGAGAGCAGTTGTCAATATATCAGCTTGAGATTGTAGAGGATTTATTATTTTTTAGCGAGTTTTATTTTTCAAGTATTCAAAACAAAGAGCTATCAGTTACATTGTCAAATACAGCCCTAAAAATAGCTTCACCATTCAAAAATAAGTATGAAGCAGCAAAAGAAGCTATACGAATTTCTAAAAAAATATTAATAAAATGGGAAAAAGCCAAATTTCAATAAAAATTTGGGAAATATATTATCGTGATAACCGATTAAAAGCTAAGAAAAAACGTTAAAGAAAAAGAGAATTGTTTGTTTTTTACTAAAAAAAGTTGATTATGAAAGAAAAAACCTTTATTTTTGTGGGTACTATTCCTTAATTTTTTAGTCATTTATCAAATCAAATTAAGGGATTAAAACCCTAAAGCTAATTTCCATAAGCTTGGATTTTCTTTTTTCTTTGAATATTATTAATTTATTCAATTAATCTAAAATGGCAGTTTCAAAAAATAAAAATCAATCTAATTCTCAGCTTGATAAATTAGAATTAAATAAACACCAACAGGGGAATGAAAATCCTGTTAAATCTATATCCAGCAGATTTAAGTTATTCAAGCATACTATAGCTAAATCTTTAACCTCAAAGGAGGCTAAAAGCACTCCTGTGGTGCGTTTAAAAGGGAACAAAACAGAATTATTAAAAAGGCAAAGCATATTGACTGAATTAATGCAAAGCCAAACAATTATGGAAAATAAGCTCGTTGAAATTCAAACGAATTTTTCAGATTTATCGAAAGAATATTTACTAAAAGCACGATTGGTTACGCTTGATTTTTCCATACCCGAATCAACACGAAAAGAAATGGCTATTTCTTATTTAGAGAAAGCACGTGAAATGGAAGCGATCTCAAAAAAAGCTTCTGTTATATAGTTTAATTGAAGCCCTTAATTTTCAAAAAATAAACAATATGGAACCCATCACTACCACCGCTATGATTAGCGGCATTGTTGGCTATTTAGCCAAAAAATTAAAAGATAATAAAGATATTAACGATTTTTTCAAAGATTTTACCCATGCTACCGTGGCTTGGATAAAACCACTTTTTATTGAAGATGAAAAGCCCACAGCAATAATTTCTAAACTGTTAGAAAAACCAGACAGCGAACCAAGGCAAAATGCCATTAAAAATGCTTTAGAAATTCATTTGGAGGAAAATCCTTCTTCTGAAAAATTCGCTAAAGAAATGTACGAATTTATTAAATCGAAAGAAGCTAAAGGTGATGTCATCACTATTGTTAATAGTAAGAATGTTGTAACTGGTACAATTACAGCAGGTGGAAGCGTAATTATTGGCGATAATAATAACAGTCCGAAATGAATTAACTCTTTATAATCCTATGTATCTTTATCGACGCATCTAAAAACAAAATTTTGGGTTGCGCGTTGCGCTCAACGGCGTGATACATTTTATTTAGCAGTTCAGAAATAGTATCGATATGTTCGGGTGAAATAACTTTTACCATGCCGAGCGCGGTTTTAAGTTCATCGGATTGTAGTTGAATGCCGCTTTCACCCACAATATGCAAGCGCAGTAGCTGATGAAAGAAATGGAGCGCGTAAGTAATAAATCGTTTATGCCATTCGCGACCGAGTGGTGAAATTTTATCTACCCAAGCCATTGTTTTCAATCCATCCCCGAGCCAGTTATTGCGCATCCATTCTAAAAAAAAGGTGACGTGCGTCTCTGTTTTATTTTCAGCCAATTGCATAGCGGTATTAAAATTTCCTTCAGCGAGTTGTACCGCTAATCGCGCTTCTTTATCGGGAATACCATTTTGCGAAAGGGCATCTAATAAATCTGCATCGGCAAGTGGCGGCACTTTTATGCGTTGACACCTACTTAAAATTGTTTGTAAAATATTCTCTTCATTCTCTGTAACTAAAATAAAAATTGTTTTTTCGGGTGGTTCTTCTAAAAGTTTCAGTAATCGATTTCCTTCTTTGCCCAAATATTCGGGCAACCACATAATGAGGCATTTATAACCGCCTTCATAAGCACGCATATTCAATTTGGTATGAATTTCAGAACATTCCGCCGCAGTGATATTGCCTTGTTTATTTTCTGCTTTAATGCTTTCTAGCCACAGATTATAAGGCGCATAAATGTTTTCAGAAAAAAATGTTCGCCATTCTTTTAAAAATTGCGCCGATGTTACTTTGGCTCCCACCGATGGAAAAGAAAAATGCACATCAGGATGAATGAGTTTATTATTTTTTGAACACGCGGGGCACACACCACAGGCATCATTCGCGGTTCTGTTTTGACAATACAAAAACTGAACAAACGCATGCGCCAAAGCGACTGAACCATTTCCTGCAACTGCACTCAATAAAATAGAGTGCGGAATACGGTCGTTGACTACCAAATTTCGCAGTATTTGTTTGGTTGGCACCTGCCCAGAAATATCTTTAAACAGCACTTTTTAAGTGATAAGTGGTAAGAGAAAAGTCATAAGAAATTTAAATTTCTCAAACTCTATTTTAATTCTCTACAAAAGTACAAAATCTAAAATGAATTATGATGATGAAGAATAGAGGCAATTTTTTTTAAAGTCAGAATGCGTTACATTTGCTACTTCATTAAAGCTTCGGGCATTGATCTATGAGCTTTGAGCTTTTCTTATTTGTCTAAAAGAAGGCTCAAAGCTCACGGCTAATAGCTCAAAGCTCATAAACTAATTATCTAAAAATATGAGTAAGATTAATGTAGGTGTAGTCGGAACAGGGTTTATCGGACCAGCACATATTGAAGCTTTGAGGCGTTTACCGAATGTTGAGGTGGCCGCTTTGTGCGAAGTAAATATTGACTTAGCAACAAGTAAAGCTAAACAATTGGGAATTGCAAAAGCTTGCACTTTCGACGAGTTGTTGAAGATGGATAATATCCAGTCTGTGCATATTTGCACACCCAATTTTTTGCATTATTCGCAATCGAAAGCAGCGCTTTTAGCGGGTAAGCATGTGATTTGTGAAAAACCCTTAGCGAAAGATTTGCACGAAGCAGAGGAATTGGTCGCTTTAGCAGCTAAAACAGGTTTGGTTAATGCAGTGCATTTTAATTTGCGCTACTATCCGTTGGTGCGGCAAATGCGCACCATGCGCGAAAAAGGCGATCTGGGTGATGTGTATTCAATTTTGGGTTCATATTTGCAAGATTGGCTTTTCTTCAACACTGATTATAACTGGCGTTTAGAGCCCGATAAATCAGGTGATTCGCGCGCTATTGCCGATATTGGTTCGCACTTATTAGATGTGATTGAATACATAACGGGCGTCAGAATTGTTGAAGTGATGGCAGATTTTAACACTATCCATAAAACGCGCAAAAAGCCTTTAAAAGCGGTTGAAACGTATTCGGGCAAAGTGTTACAACCGGAGGATTACGCTGATGTGCCGATAAATACGGAAGATCACGCCAATGTTTTATTGCGTTTCGATAATGGCAATCGCGGTTCGGTAACAGTATCGCAAGTATCGGCGGGACGTAAAAATCAATTGAAATTAGAAATTGCAGGATCTAAAAAAACATTCGCTTGGAATTCTGAATCGCCGAACGAATTGTGGGTGGGAAACAGAAATTCTTCGAATGAATTATTGATGCGCGATCCATCGTTGGCATACCCTGAAGCGAGTGCCATTATGTCTTTTCCTGGTGGACACAACGAAGGTTTCCCGGATACATCGAAGCAATTGTTTAAAGAAGTTTATGCAGCTATTGAAGCAGGCAAGCAACCAGAAAATCCAAAATTTCCTTCTTTCAAAGATGGATTACGCGAATTGCTGATTTGCGAGCGCATTTTAGAAAGTCATAGAAAACAGGCTTGGATTAAGATATAATATAATTAGAACTGCTAAGCACCTAAAGAATTACAAAATTTATTATAAATTCAAAGAGTCCGTCTTAAAAACTTCACATTTGGTTTTTAGGGCGGACTCTTTTTAATTTATTTGCAATTAATTAAAAAAATATTTGCAACTTAAAAAAAATAGCGTAATTTTGGCACACTAATTGATAGAGCGCATAAAAAAAATTAAAAGAAAATTATTTATTTCATAACAAATTGATTTTAAATCTTTTAATGTTTTTGACCCAAAATTAATTAAATTGAATGAACACAGGTGTGGGTGCTGAAAATAAATTGTTTATTTATTATTTTTTTTACATTCGCAACTTTTTAATCATTTTTTCGAATACAATAAAATAATGATAAACTTTATTACAAAGTAACATCTATTTCTCATAACATAACTATTTAAAACTGCTTATGGCACAAAAAACTACAACATCATTAAACACTTCGCATCGGCTTTCGCCGCACCACATTCAGTTAATGAAACTTTTTCAGGTGTCGACAGTAAGTATTATTGATAGAATTAATGAAGAGATGGAAATCAATCCAACCTTGGTTCAAGGGGATGAAGAGGATGATTTTTCAGGCGACAGCCAAACAGAAAAAGAAGAAGGTCCGGAGGTAGATGCAAGTTTTGGAGACGATACTGAGCCTGATGAGTTCCGAGACGAAGACGAAAAATTGCCCACCGAAAATTATGAACTTGACGATTATTTAGAGCCATACATGGAAGATGATCCGTCGTTGTATTATACGCAAGGTGAAAATAGCAACAACGAAGAAGATAAAACTTATCCCATGGCTGTTGTCAATAGTTTTAGCGAATATCTGGAAGAGCAGTTGGGTTTACTCAACGAGCTTTCAGAGCGCCAAATAATGATTGCTAAACACATTATCGGCACTATTGAAGACGATGGTTATTTGCGCCGAGATACTTTCGAAATAGTTGACGACATCATGATGGCTCAAAACATGGCTGTGAGTGAATCGGAAATTAGCGAAATGCTAACTAAAATTCAAACCTTTGACCCACCTGGTATTGGTGCGCGCAATTTACAAGAGTGTTTGATTTTGCAGATTAAATACAAAATTAAAAACGAGAAAATGGATGCGCCCACCGCAAAAATTTTCCAAGTAGCTTTGCGTATAATAACTGATAATTTCGTAGAATTTACGAAACGCCACTTCCCAAAAATTCAACGCCAACTCGATATTGACGAAGAAATGCTTAAAGATGCCATCGAAGAAATTGTGCGTTTAAATCCGAAACCTGCAACGGGCTACGTTTCTGCACGCGACAATTCGAGTCAGTATATTATTCCCGATTTTGAAATTGTAACGCGTGACGGTAGGTTAGAACTTGTTGTTGATAGCAGAAACATTCCCGATTTGCGCATCAGCGAGCATTATAAAGATATGCTTAAATCGTATAAAAATACGGTACCTGGGGGCGATGTGGATAGAAAGAAAAAAGATGCCATTGCATTTATTAAGAATAAAATTGAATCGGCTAAGTGGTTTATTGATGCTATTCGCCAACGCGAACAGACAATGTATCGCACCATGTTTGCTATTATGCAATATCAGCAAGAGTTTTTCGAAACAGGCGACGAACAACGTTTACGCCCTATGATTTTAAAAGATATTGCCGATATGACGGGTTTAGATATTTCAACTGTTTCGCGCGTAGCAAATAGCAAATACGTTCAAACTGAGTTTGGCATTAAATTATTGAAGAGTTTCTTTTCTGAATCGTTACAAACCGATGAAGGCGATGAAGTTTCAACTTTAGAAGTTAAGAAAATTCTGACCGATATTATCTCTGCTGAAAACAAGCGCAAGCCCTTTTCTGATGAAAAATTAAAATCGTTACTCAAAAATAAGAGTTACAATATCGCCCGCCGAACAGTGGCTAAATATCGCGAGCAACTCAATATACCCGTAGCGCGTTTACGCCGCGGATTTTAATTTCGTTGTTCGTTGATAGTTGTTTGCATAGAAACAAACTAACAACTATCAACGAACAACGAACAACTATTTTTTGTAAAATGTTGGTATTAACAAACTGCGGTATTGCTTTTGTCGTAAATAAGGTATAAGTTTGTTTGGTACATGAGTACAATAACAATTTTTGTTCACTAAAACCCACAACCATGATCATTCTTTTTTTGAGTGCTAGTTTGTTACTACTTTTCGTTTATGGTACAAGCCGCGAAAGTTTAAATCGAAAAAAAGCAGCTTCCAACCGTTATCTGTATTAATTTTAAAGAAACGGTCTTCACAAACAAAAAAAGAGGCGTTCAGATTGAACGTCTCTTTTTTTTGTTATGCATTGAAAAACCCTACCAGATTTTTATTTTTCACACCGTAGCTTGTTGTGGCTGATGCGCCAAAAACTCTTTGATAGCCGAATATGTGAGCGATTTTGGGCGTTCGAGAGGAAAACCTAAGGCACGCGACCAACATAACGCGGCTAAAACACCGAGTGCACGCGAAACACCAAACAAAACGGTATAAAAACCATATTCCGTCATGCCATAATGCACTAAAAGTGCGCCTGAGTGTGCATCGACATTGGGCCAAGGGTTTTTAATTTTTCCCAGACTTTGCAAAACGGGCGGTACAACGCGGAATATTTGCCAAACTATTTTTACCATATCGTCGTCTGGACAGTTTGCTTCGCCAAACGCTTTTTGCGCCATAAATCTCGGATCGGGTTGACGCAGAACAGCATGACCGTATCCTGGCACTACACGACCTTCGCTTAGTGTCTTTTTAACGTATTCAACCACTTGTTCGTCAGTCGGTGTTTTTGTACCCAACTGTTCAACCATTTCGAAAATCCATTTAATAACTTCTTGATTGGCTAAACCATGCAACGGACCTGCCAGTGAGTTTAAAGCGGCCGCGAACGATAAATACGCATCAGATAAAGTAGAACCCACCAAATGCGATGTGTGTGCCGACGCATTTCCACCTTCGTGGTCGGCGTGAATGGTCATATACAAACGCATGAGGTTTTTGAATTCGGCATTTTCATAACCCAACATGTGCGCAAAATTCGATGCCCAATCCAATCTATCATTGGGTTCAATTGCAGCAGCATTTTTAAATTTTCTTCTATAAATATAGGCAGCAACAGGCGTTATGTTTGCAATCAAGTTCATTACATCTTCATACGTTGCATCCCAATATTCGCTTTTGGGAAAACCTTCTTCGTAACGTTTTGCGAAAACACTTTTGGTTTGCAAAGCCATAACGCCGATATTAAACATTGTCATAGCGTGTGTATCAATCGGCAACGCATCTAAAGTAGCATAAACATGTGCGGGCACATCGCGGCGATTTTCCCACTCGTTCGTCACCCAAAGCACTTCTTCATCCGTCGGAATTTCTCCAGTGAGCATCAACCAAAACAAACCTTCAGGTAATGGTTCTTTGCCTCTGCCTTGTGGTAATTTTTCGCGCAATTCTGGAATGGAAAAACCTCTGAAACGGATGCCTTCTTGTGCGTCGAGCAAAGAAGTTTCGTAAATCATACTTTTAATATCGCGCATTCCACCAAATGCCTGTGCGATGGTTACTTCATCGAGTACAACACTACCATGCTCTTTCAACATGGTTTTTATTTCTGCTGATTGCGCAGTGAATTTTTCTTTGAACTTCTGTTTAAGCGGATCCATATAGTTGGCTAAAATTTATTGAGCTTGAGGGTTTCTTCAATGTAAGTACTTGTTTGATTCAGACAAGTACAAATCGTTATTAGTATGTTTTGTTGAACCTTAAAGTTCTATGTTTGCCAATTTCTGCAAAATTTCTGCATCCTTTGCGCCACTTTTTTGCATCGTTGCTGTTATGCGTTCGCGCTCTAATTGTGTGCGATTGGTATTTTCGACAAACACTTTTAACTGCTTAGGTTCTAACAAAGTGATAATCGCATTGTTCGCTATTTCGGCAATTGTAAAACGTTTTTGAACAAATTTGTTTAAATCCGTCGTTTTTAAATTTTCAATACTCGCCCAATCAGCAAACTTATTGAGTTCAATTTGTTTAACTGCCAATGCTTGTTCGGGCGAAAAATTTAATGTTTCACCCAAAGCTATTGTTATTTTTTCTGCCGCTGAAATACTCCGATTCAGCTCTGTTTTGGTTTGAGAAAAACCTGAGAGCGTCAAGTATAAAAACCCAACAATTGAAAGTATTTTTTTCATATTGTGTAAATGCTTAGAAGAATCGGTTTCAAAGATGCAATAATTGAGCAACAAATGTACGAAACACTCAATTAATTTACGAACACATCCGAAAAATTGTGAAAATCCATTTATAAAAAGCCAAAGCCATTTAAATTCGCTCTATTATTTTGCAAACAGCTTTCGACAAGATTAAATCTTTTAACCTTGCTTAAATTTTAATTCGTAATGTTGCACCATCGGTGGCGTTTCAAAAAACTGACCAATATAACCGCGCCACTGCGTAAATAATTCAGATTTTCTAAAACCTTCAGTGTGTGCTTCGAGTGATTCCCATTTTATGAGTAAAATGTATCGGTTTTCGACTTCCATACATTTTTGAAATTCGTGCGAAATATAACCTTTTGATTTATTGATGACGTGTTGCGCCGCGTCTAAATTGCGCTCGAAATCGGCGTTGGTGCCGAGCTTAATGTCAATTGTTGC
>JAYWBA010000260.1:0-3314 GCA_043781915.1 Saprospiraceae bacterium | reverse complement strand
AAGAAACTTTCTGCATAAAAATACTGCACTACACTCGCACTCAAATGATCTGAGTCCCAAGTGGTATATTTTTTGGCAACGTCTTTTTCAATTTCTGCATAATATTTCTCAACTTGTACTCTACAAAATTCAAATCCTCTATCTCTAAAATTTTTCATTTCTGCATCGTGTGCGGCATTTGTAACGCCAAGGTTTTTCAAATGACCGAGACCTGATAAAATATGCTGTGTAATAAACCAATTGCTATTATCACCACTGAACCAAGAGATACCACCGTCCGTATTTTGACGTTCGCGCAATTTTTTTAAAGCTGTTGCTTGCTCATCCGCCATTTTATTGAGGTCGAACAACAAAGCGATATTTTTTTTCTGCAATTCTTCATTTTGCGCAGCCATTACCCAAGGTGTTTCTTCCAGCAATGCTGATTTTAGTGCTAAGTTTTTACTCAAATTGCTTTTCAACGCATCTGGCTCGTAAGCACTCCATTGTTTAAAAACTGCGCTTATTTGAGGCATTGTTTTAACCACATTACTCGCAAGGCTATTGGCATAATACCGACTAAAAATTTGCTCGGCGCATTCGTGCGGATATTCCATTATGTACGGCAATGCTTGCACAGCATACCAAACTGGATTTTTTGTAAACTCCAACGTGAGCGATTGATGTGTCAAAGTCTTTGATGATTTTGCTTTTTCGAGCGCATCGAAACTAAACGTTTTTGTTTGCTCGGCGCGCAAAGCCATTGGCATTGTTTCAGTCACCAATTCGCGATTTGTTAAAACAGGCACAACATTTTCTTCGCCGTCGCTAAAATTGCCCGCTGTAACCGAATATTGCAAAGCAACGGGTAATGTGTAATTGCTCGGCACTGTAACATCCCATTTCGCTGCAGCGCTCGCGCCATTTTGAAGCTCTAAGCTATGAGCTATGAGCTTTGAGCTATCACGAGTAGGCTGATTGCTGAAAGCGGATTGCTGATAGCTAATATTAAATTTCGACGACACATCTTCTCCGTTTAACGGATTCTTTATGATTAATTTTGGTGTTGCTGTTAAAACGCGTCCCGATAAATTATTAACCTTCGCTGTTAAAACTATTTTATCACCTTCGCGCAAAAAGCGCGGCGAATTAGGCACAATCATCACATCTTTTTGTGTGATGACAGTTTTTTCGCTCAAAACGTTTTGTAATTCGGGTGTATGAGCAAAAGCTAAAAATTTCCAACGCGTTAATGCTTCACCCATCGTGAATTTAATCACAATATTGCCACTCGAATCAGTTTGTAAATTTGGATAGAAAAAAACTGTTTCATTGAGATTTGTGCGGAGTTTGATAGGGACTGACTCTGGCTTTTGTATTTTTTCTTCTTGTTCTACAACAGTAGGTGGTATGAATTTTAATTGACCTTTTGGTGGATCAATCGGATCAATGGCATCGATGTCATTACTCTCTTTTTTTGATTTTCTGACACTGGTTACAATTCTTTCGTTCATCATTGCAGAAGCAGGAGCAGCAGACATCATGCGATACATCACAGGTTGTTCGTAAGAATACAAACCAAAATTATTGATATTTGGTGCATTGCGCGGCGCATCGCTCTGCTCATCAACAGCATTGTTTTTTTCATAAAATACTTGACCTGTTTCGATTCCAAAATGTTGGTTCTGAAATCCGGGGCGAATGCTGCGTTGATTATGTAAAAAGACTGACCAATCGTGCTTGTAAATGGCATCGAGCGAAGCATCGTACATAGAGGCGACCATTTCTGCACGATTTAAACCTCGTAGGTTTTTAAAACCTACGAGGTTTTCACTAATAACCACGCGCCATTCTTCCTGTGCACCAGGTTCTAATTTATCTCTAAAAGTTTCGTATTTAATGCCCAACTCTTTGTTCGTAAACGGCACATTAACGTTTTGATTGAACGAATACGGGCGATTATTTCTAACGCCAATAATATTCAAACTAAATCCACCGCGATGTTTTTCTTCAATCAGGCGCGTGTAATTTTCAGAGCTTTTTATAATTTTCCACGCACTTTGTTGCACTCTGCCGTCGAAATCTTCTTGGACGAGTGCATGGAAAATGCCACTGCGGGTGTTTAGATTGACGGATAATGTATCGTGCGGTTCAATCTTTTCACGATTGGTTTTGACGGATAATATTTCTGGTGTTTTAGCATTTACACCTGTTTCAAAAATAGTAATGTGCTGAATTTGCGTAATCGTTTCGCCACTTTTATCAACAGCCGAATACGTAAATCGGTATGCACCTGCTTGGGAAATCAATTTTTTTAATTGTAAAGTAGCGGATTCAGGCTTATCAGAAGTAATCGTTACATTGTTTTCGACTACAATTTTATTCACCATCCAATTTTCAACCTTATCTTCATTTTTGTATGGATATTGCGGAAAACTCTTTTTAAAATCTAATTCAGTCATCAAGTTTGTATCGGGTAATTCCCAATAGCGATTAATAAATTCTTTAGCGGGCGGCGTTAAAAGTTCAATTTTATAATGCACTGAAGTTTCAACAGTTTCGCCATTCAAATTCACAGCTTTAACACTTGTTTCTGAGAGTTTATTTAATTCGACAGAAGAAGGCAAACTCTCATCAAACATTAAAGCTGTATAGGCAATTTTTACACTCGTTTGTCCGCTGTGCGTTTCGCCATTTATATCCGTCACATCGGCATAAACGGTATAAGTAAAAGTCGGTTTTACAGTTTTTGGGAATTGTAAATCGGGCAAAGCAGTGAATGGAATTTGAAATTTACCAGTTGCATCGGTCGTAACTTCGCCATTAGCAATTTCGGCAGGTGTGTTTCTTCGAAACCCCCAATACCAATCATAATCGTAAGGTAATGCCACCGAACGTTGAACGCGATATTTTACTTTCGCACCATCAAGGTTTGCTCCCGTATAAGCAATCGCTTTTCCTTCAACATTAATTTTTTCATTGAGTAGAGACGTTGCATGCAACGTCTCTACAATCACCTCAAATTTTGGTCGCTTGTATTCTTCGACTTTGAAATTTCGATAACCGTTCTCAGAGCATTGCAAGTGCATATTTCCTAACAAACCCGAACTTGGCAAAACAAAACTGCCATTGACTGTTCCAAATTTATTGGTTGAAGCTGTTTGCTCCGAAACTTTTTGTCCGTTTGCATCGAACAAAGTGATGGTGATACTTTTATTCGCAATAATTTTCGGATTTGCCTGCAAGTACGAATTGTTTACATGGGTAATCAACAAGGCTTTGTAATAGAGCGTCTGACCCGGACGATACAAACTTCTATCTAAAAAGAAATGGGT
>JAYWBA010000259.1:0-24517 GCA_043781915.1 Saprospiraceae bacterium | reverse complement strand
TCACAAAGATTTCAACCCTTTGTGAACTTAGTGGGTTTCTTTGTGAACCTCGTGGTTAAATCGCTCTTATTAATTACTGTAACTTGTAAATGTGGGATGGAAATTCCATTTGCATGTTGTAATTTTGAAAAAAATTAAACATGAAAAATCTTCTTAAATTCTTATTTCTGCTTATTATTTTAATCCATTCTCAGATAGTTTTTAGCCAACATTCGATCCCGCATTTATCAAAAAAAGGAAATGCCACACAACTCATAGTTGAAAACAAGCCCTTGATAGTTTTAGGCGGAGAATTGGGGAATTCCACTGCTGTTGTAAGCTTGGAGTCTTCTCTTAAACTTAAGTGAAAAGCTCAAAGCTCATGGCTCATGGCTCAAAGCTGTAATGTGTTGATTAACAGTACTTAGTAGTTTTTAAAAATTTACCCTAAATTATTGCAGTTTGGCGTTGTTGTTGCGTTATTTTGTTAAAGCTGTTTTAAAACAGTATCCATACACTATGCTATAACAAACACACTCATGTACAATAATATCGCTTCACGACGGTTAGCAATTAAAACATACAGTGATTTCGACAATTTTTTTCTCGAATTTATTATTCCTTTTGTGGAAAACGCATCTTCTCATCAATTGTTAAAACGTTGGTATTTCGAAAAGAAAAATATGGGGAATGTAGAGCTTAGTTTTAAAGGCGATAGCTCGGTTATAGATAATATTTTGATTCCAGAATTAAACCAACTTCATCGCGATTTGTGGCTATACCCTTTGAATAATTTAAACATTCAATACCAAGTTTTTAAACCCATTGAAGTGTTGGAAATAGAAGTTAATAACTTAGTAAGTGAGAAATTACTAAATCGATTAGAGGGAGATTTTCTGGAAGAATTGTTTTTTCAAACTTCTAAATCGATGGGTGGTTGGTTGCGCACTTATTTGCACCATAATATTGTTGAGCGAACCAGTGGTGTTATGCTTTACTACTTAGGTTTAATTTATTATTTAGAGAGAAACAATGAAAGGCGTGATATTCTGATAAAAAAAGAACTTCAAAATACAGAAGAGCATTCCACGGTTCAAGAACATTATTATAATGCTCTGGTTATTTTTGGAAAAAGATTGGTAAAAATCCTAAAAACTGATGAGCCTTTTGTACAAGAATTTTATGAACTTTGGCTGAATTCATTGAACAATGAACTTTCAAGTAAATATAATAATGGTAAAAGTTTTTCTGTTGGTGACAAGACAAACATTTGCAAAGCTTTTAAAAAATATCTACTCAATATTTTTGATCTTGAAAATACAATTTTTGCCGATATCATTGATAAAATTGCATTGGCTTCTTTCTGCTAAACAACAAAGGCTGTCATTCGACAGCCTTTGTGTATTTTGAAACTAATCGTTAAATTAGTTAACTTTCAACTTTTTGTCTTTGTGTAAGTACTCTTTCTTACCCGTTGAGCCAATATAATACTGTCCACCGTTTGGTCCTAATAAAATATCACGACCTTTAGCATCTTTACCGATAACTTTAGGAACGTAAGTAGAATTAGAGTGAGCCATTGGAGCTTTTGCAGCAGTTGAAGTTGGAGCAGCAGTTGGAGCTGGAGCAGCAGTAGTTGTGGCAGCACCAGTTGTAGGAGCAGTCATCCCAGCTTTAGGCTTGCGAACGCGCTTAGCTTTTACAGGTGCAGTTGTTGTCGTTGTAGTAGTAGTCGCTGTCGCAGGTGCAGTTGGAGCAGGTGCTGTTGCAGCAGTTGTTGTAGTTGCAGCAGTAGCAGCTTTAGCCCTCTTTGTGTATGTACGTTTAACTTTTACTGGAGCAGCAGTTGTAGTTGTTGCAGTAGTTGTGGTAGTTGCAGCAGCAGGAGCTGTTTGTGCATTTACGAAAGAAGCAGTCAACATTACGAACGCAGCAATAATCAGATTTTTCATTACTTAATAAAAATTTTATGAATTAAATGTCAAAAATAACACCTTAAAGACGTTTCACAGAATTTATGACACTTTTTTTATGCGTTAAAGTTAAGTTAATATAAAAAAACGATTGTAAAACCGCTTTTTATACTGATTTTTAATTCTTTAGAATGTTTTTAGCTATCAATCCGAGCTTTTTCCCTTCGTTCAACATTAAAGCAAAAGCTGCTTTATAATCATTCGGAATATCGCCATCGAGAATCGCTTCTCTGATTGCTGTTTTAATGATACCCACTTCACGTGAAGGTGGAATTTTGAATGTTGACATTATTATTTCGCCTGAGATAGGAGGTTGCCAATTTCTAACTTGGTCTTTTTCTTCTACTTCTATACAACGCTCTTTAACGAGCTCATAATTTGCTAAATATCGTTCAACTTTTTTGGCGTCCTTTGAGGTAATATCTGCTTCGCACAGCGTGAATAAATCTTCTAAATCATCGCCAGCGTCGAATAATAAACGGCGAATAGCGGAGTCAGTAATTTCAAGTTTTGTCAGACTCACAGGTCGGTGATGTAGTTTTACAATTTTTTGGACATACTTCAATCTATCATCTAAAGGCAGCGATAATTTTTTAAAAAGTCGTGGCAACATGGTTGCGCCAATTTCTTGGTGTCCATGGAATGTCCAACCTTCTACTTTATCGAAGCGTTTCGAAATGGGTTTGCCAATATCGTGAAAAAGTGCTGCCCAACGCAACCAGATATTTTTAGTATGAAGCGATATATTATCAACAACTTGGAGCGTATGAAAAAAATTATCTTTATGTCCAACACCATCGCGCGTTTCAGCACCTTTTAAAGCAACGAGTTCAGGCAAAATATGCGTCATTAAATCTGTGCTTTCCATTAATTTTAAACCGATGGAAGGTTTATCGCAACGCATAATTTTTTCAAACTCTTTGATGATCCGTTCACCAGATACAATTTTAATGCGCGAAGCAAATTCTTTTATACCTGCCAAAGTTTTTGGTTCGATAGTGAAATTAAGTTGCGTAGCAAACCTGATGGCGCGCATCATGCGTAAGGGGTCATCGCTAAAAGTTTTGCCTGGATTGAGCGGCGTTTGAATGCGTTTTTCTTCTAAATGTTTAATGCCACCGAAGGGATCTATGATTTCACCATTATCATCTTCATTTAAACTGACTGCCAAAGCATTAATGGTAAAATCGCGCCTGTTTTGGTCGTCCGTTAAAGAACCTTCTTCCACACTCGGTTTTCTACTATCTGTTCTATACGATTCTTTTCGAGCACCCACAAATTCAACTTCAATGTTTTTATAAAGCAGCATCGCTGTTCCAAACCGTTCGTACACTACAACTTTAGGCTGTGGCTTCATTTTTTGTGCTACTAATTCCGCCAACTGAATGCCTGAACCCAAACAAACTATATCCATGTCGTTTGTTTCGCGGGAAATTATTTTATCGCGTACAAATCCACCGACAACATAAGCAGGTACATTAAGTTCTTTAGCTGCACTGCTGACAATGTCAAAAATTTCTTTTTCGTTATGTTTGACTTGAAAAATCAAGGTGAAATGTAAGATTTAAATGTAGAATTTTTCAACGCAAAGTAACAAAGAATCAAAGGTTTCTCAAAGGATTCTTCTAGCTAACTGTTTTACAAAAAAAAATCAAATTTAATATTCGAAATTTCGCAGAATAATAAACAGCACAATTGTAGTTATGTTTAATTAAATCAATTGAACACCTCAAACAGCACAATTATAGTTATCTTTAAATAGATCAATTTTAAATTTCGCTAATTGAAAATTGGATTTTTTAAATTACGAAATTATAAATTGCAATGAAGTGAAGACGCGATTAATTGCGTCTTTACTTATCTGATGTTTTGAAGGCGCTTTCTATATTCTAAAAATTGATGTGCATTAAGTATCTGCGTAACATCAGTATCTAATAACTCATCTCTAATAACTCATTTTCTGCCATTTCTTTAAATTGATTTTGCTCAACCACTATATTATCTAAAACTTCATAAATAGCATCCAAACTGCTCAAAGTTACTAATTGCGAACGGTGCGGTTTTATATGTGGTAAGCCGCGCAGATAATTAGTATAGTGCGAGCGCGTTTCGTAAATCGCTAATTTTTCACCTTTCCATTGCACAGCGCGTTCGATGTGTTTTTTGATAGCAGTTATCCGTTCTTCAACAGTTGGTGGTGCTAAAATTTCTCCCGTTTTGAAATAATGTTTTATATTTCTAAAAATCCAAGGATTGCCAATGGCACCGCGACCAATCATGATACCATCAACGCCATACATATTTTTATAGTGTAACGCTTTTTGAGGCGAATCAACATCGCCATTACCAAAAATGGGAATGTGCATTCTCGGATTTTCTTTAACTTTAGCAATCCAAGCCCAATTCGCTTCGCCTTTATACATTTGTTGGCGCGTTCTGCCGTGAATAGAAAGCGCTTTAATGCCTGCATCTTGCAACCTTTCAGCTACTTCAATAATATTAATAGTGCTTTCACTCCAACCCAATCGCGTTTTAACTGTAACAGGTTTATTTGTCGATTTGACTATCGCAGTTGTGAGTTCAATCATTTTGTCAATATCTTGCAATAAACCTGCGCCCGCCATTTTGCAAGCCACTTTAGCAACAGGGCAACCAAAATTAATGTCAATCACATCTGGATTAGCCGCTTCTACAATATGCGCCGCTTTAACCATCGACTCTACTTGTCCACCAAAATATTGAATGCCAATAGGTCGTTCATCGTCAAAAATATCTAATTTTTTGAGACTTGATTCTGCTTCATAGACCAAACCATCGCTCGAAATAAATTCGGTGTACATCATATCAGCGCCTTGTTCTTTACACAAAGCTCTAAATGGTGGATCGCTTACGTCTTCCATTGGTGCTAACAACAACGGAAAATCACCCAATTCTATATTTCCAATTTTAACCATAAAATTCCAAAGAGACACAAAGTTAAGTAGAATTTGATTAAATTGCCGAATAGACAAAATTTTATCTAAATTTAAGCCGTCTCTGGAACAGAAATTTTAATAAAATTTTTAAATTTACCCAAAAACAAAATGCCTCCTCAAAGACGATTTGCAATAAGTGATATACATGGTTGTTTAAAAACTTTCAAAAAACTTCTTGAAGTTATAGAATTTAATAAAAACGATGCCTTATTCTATTAGGTGATTACATAGACCGTGGACCTAATTCTGTTGGTGTAGTCCAATTTATTCAACAACTTATTAAGAAAGAATAAATTGAATATATGCGCGCTGGTTTTTTCACCGAACGTTTCATAAATATAGATTGCTCTTGTGCCTATAATCTTAAAAATATAAGTTTTTTATGTGCTTTTAATCTCGATGATTTTACGTTGACATTTCAGCCGAATATTGAATATGGTCAAAAATAAAATTTATAATGGTTATTTGATGGAAAATTGGAACATCCCTAAAGCAAGATTGCAAATCAAAAAATTATTCAGTGCGATTTGACTACACTTCAATTTCAGGTAATGAATTACTACCCATGAAATCAATTTAAAAAATGCCATTCGGTCAGGCTGCTAACTTTTATAATTTCTTTATAACTGCCTAAAATGTCTTTACAAAGCCTTTATAACTACGCCTATAACTTTGCAGTATTATTTTTTTAGAAATTTTTTCATCAATAAAATTTATTAGAATGATTACTGCACTGTTGTTTTTTGCTGTTTTAGTTTGTTTCTATCTTTTCTATAAAGCGGTTGGTGTTTTCGAAATAATTTAAAATCTAAATTTATGATCTTTCTATTTATAGTAGCACTCGCAGTTTTCGGTTATATCGCTTATGTTTTGGTTAAGCCCGAAAAATTTTAGGTTTCAGGTCGTTATTTGCCTGATACATGACAACAACTCAAAATTCACAACTAATATTATGACTTCTGAACTCATTGGCGTTCTATTAATGTTTCTACTGACTGTAATTTTGGCATGGCCTTTAGGTAATTACATCACCAAAGTCTATTTAGGAACTAAAACTCTTTTCGATTTTTTTGCACCACTCGAAAATTTTATTTTCAAACTAAGCGGTATTAATTCGAAAAGAGAAATGACATGGCAGGAACATCTTAAAGCCATGTTAACCATAAATTTAATTTGGTTTTTTTGGGCGATGTTCATTTTAATGAATCAAGGTTGGTTGCCGTTAAATCCTGATGGAAATCCTTCCATGTCTGCCGATTTAGCTTTTAATACGGCTGTTTCATTTATCAGTAACACTAATTTACAGCATTACTCAGGAGAATCGAGCATGTCGTATTTGGGTCAATTAGGTGCTTTAACTTTTTTTCAATTTGTATCGGCAGGTACGGGTATGGCAATGTGTATCGTTGTTTTTAACGCTATGCGAAGCCGCACAACCAATCAACTAGGCAACTTTTATAATTATTTTCTTAAAAGTTGTACGCGCATTTTGTTGCCCCTGTCTTTTGTAGTCGCTGTTTTCGTTTTGTTTAATGGCTCACCAATGACTTTTGAGGGCAAACAACAAATTATAACACTACAAGGTGATACCGTTTTGGTTTCTCGCGGACCTGCTGCAGCGATGATTGGTATTAAACAAATTGGAACAAATGGCGGGGGTTTTTTTGGCGCAAATTCTGCTCACCCGTTAGAAAATCCAAATTATTGGACAAATATGGTTGAAAACATCAGTATTATTTTAATTCCGATAGCAATGGTTTTTGCGCTTGGTTTTTACCTCAATCGCAAACGTTTGGCTTGGACAATTTTTGGTGTAATGACTATTGGCTTTTTGCTTTTACTTATCCCGACTATTTTTTCTGAATTAAATGGAAATCCATCCATTTCTAAATTAGGTATTGATCAATCGCTCGGAAACCTTGAAGGGAAAGAATTGCGGTTCGGCTCTGCGGCTTCGGCTTTTTGGGCAATTACCACCACAGTTACATCGAACGGTTCAATAAATTCGATGCACGATAGCTTCACGCCACTTTCTGGTATGAACGCTATGCTAGGCATGATGATAAACGCATTATATGGCGGTGTCGGTGTTGGGTTTTTAAATTTCTACGTTTTCATCATTCTCGCTGTTTTTATTTCAGGTTTGATGGTTGGTAGAACACCAGAATTTTTAGGAAAAAAAATTGAAGCACGCGAAATGAAAATAGCTATGATTATTGCGCTTTTACATCCGTTTTTAATCTTATCGGGTACGGCGTTAGCATCCTTTATTTTTGTTACAAACCCTTCGGCATCGGTGTGGTTAAATAATCCGAGTTTTCATGGCTATTCCGAAATGCTTTACGAATATTCATCCGCTTCAGCAAATAATGGTTCTGAATTCGCTGGATTAACGGCAAATACATTATGGTTTAATATCTCGACGGGTATAATAATGTGTTTAGCGCGCTTTTTACCCATTATTGGTCCGGTGGCAATTGCAGGAATTTTAGCCAATAAAAAATTCATACCCGAATCGGCAGGAACGCTTAAAACCGATACGTCAACCTTTGGATTAATGGTTTTTGCAGTGATTGTAATTATTGCCGCTTTATCTTTTTTTCCAGCTTTGACATTAGGACCCATTGCAGAATATTTTTCAATGAAATAACATTCCTTTTTGAGGTTTAAAATATTTATAAGATGACATCAGAAAAAACAAGTTTGTTTGAGAGCCGCCTCGTCAATGAAGCTATCAAACATTCATTCAGCAAATTAAATCCACGTTTTTTAATAAAAAACCCCGTCATGTTTACTGTCGAAATCGGAACAGTAGTCATGTTAGTGGTCACATTATTCGCGCTCATTACAGGCGATAAATCGCAAGGTTCGGTTATTTATAATTTCCTCGTTTTCTTTATTTTATTTATCACGCTACTTTTTGCCAATTTTGCTGAAGCTATTGCAGAAGCACGCGGTAAAGCACAAGCAGACAGTTTACGCAAAACGCGCGAAGAAACGACTGCCAAATTTTTATTGAAAAATGGTGAAATTGTTATGAAATCATCATCTGAATTAAAAAAAGGAGATGTTTTTATGTGTGAGGAAGGTGATATAATTCCGACCGATGGCGAAATTATTGAAGGTCTCGCCACCATTGATGAATCTGCCATCACAGGGGAATCTGCACCAGTCATTCGTGAATCGGGTGGCGATAAGTCGAGCGTAACTGGTGGAACCAAAGTTTTATCTGATAAAATAAAAGTTTTAGTGACTACAAATGTCGGTGAAAGCTTTTTAGATAAGATGATTGCTTTAGTGGAAGGTGCTAGCCGACAAAAAACGCCGAACGAAATTGCACTCACTATTTTGTTAGCGGGCTTCACGCTTATTTTTATTATCGTTTGTACTACTTTAAAACCTATTGCAGATTATGCCAATACGCCTATCACCATCGCAGCTTTTATTTCGCTTTTCGTTTGTTTAATTCCAACAACTATCGGTGGATTGCTTTCTGCCATTGGTATTGCGGGTATGGATCGCGCTTTGCGTGCAAACGTCATCACAAAATCGGGTAAAGCTGTTGAAACTGCTGGCGATATCGATGTTTTACTACTCGATAAAACGGGTACTATCACTATTGGAAATAGAAAAGCGACTAATTTTTATGTTGCTAATGGGTTTTCAGAAGCCGATTTAATTAATGCTTGTGCGCTTTCATCTATTGCCGATGAAACGCCCGAAGGGAAATCTATTATAGAATTAGCCAACAGCTATCAGCAATCAGCTATCAGCTATCAGCCTACGAGCGGGTTGATTGCTGATAGCTCAAAGCTTATAGCTATGAAAGATGATCCGAGTTTTGTTTTTATAAAATTTAGTGCTGAAACGCGTTCGAGTGGTATAAATTTTAATGGGCAAAGAATTAGAAAAGGCGCATCGGATGCTATTAAAAATTTGTCTGAAAAAGCGGGCAATATTTTCCCGCCAGAAATAAGTGATCGTGTTAAAATTATTGCAACGAATGGCGGTACACCTTTAGTCGTTTCGTTAAATGAACGCGTTATGGGTGTTATTGAATTACAAGATATCATCAAAACAGGTATTCAAGAACGGTTTGAACGCTTGCGCAAAATGGGTGTAAAAACAGTAATGGTTACAGGCGATAATCCGTTGACAGCCAAATACATCGCTGAGAAAGCGGGTGTTGATGACTTTATTGCTGAAGCAAAACCAGAGGATAAAATGAATTATATTCGTTCCGAACAAGCCCAAGGTAAATTAGTGGCTATGATGGGAGATGGCACAAACGATGCACCTGCTTTAGCGCAAGCCGACGTTGGCGTGGCGATGAATTCAGGTACACAAGCGGCTAAAGAAGCGGGCAATATGGTCGATTTGGATAATGACCCTACAAAGTTGATAGAAATTATTGAAATTGGCAAACAACTTTTAATGACGCGTGGTACGCTCACCACGTTTTCGATTGCTAACGATGTAGCCAAATATTTTGCTATTGTGCCGGCACTTTTTATTGGTTCAATCCCGGTTTTACAAAGCCTTAATATTATGCGTTTGCATTCACCCGAATCTGCCATACTTTCAGCTATTATTTTTAACGCAATTATAATCCCATTATTGATTCCGTTGGCATTGCGCGGAGTTGCTTATAAACCCATCGGCGCAAGTGCGTTATTGCGCCGAAATTTATTGATTTATGGTCTCGGTGGCGTCATTGTTCCCTTTATTGGTATAAAAGCCATTGATTTAGTGGTAGCTTTGGTTTATTAATTTCTCACTTTTTAAAAATTATAAAAATGAATTCTCAAATATTTCCTGCAATAAAATTATCGTTGTTGTGTTTGGTTCTTTTTTCAATTATTTATCCCTTATCGGTTTGGGCAATAGCACAAATTGCACCGAATAGTGGGCGCGGCGAAATAGTTAATAATAAAGAACGCACCGTAGGTTTTGCAATAATTGGTCAATCTTTCACAGCCGACCAATATTTTAATTCGCGACCATCGGCAGTAAGCTATAATGCGTCCAGTTCGGGTGGTTCAAATAAAGGTAACTCAAACCCTGATTATTTAAAAGATGTTCAAGCGCGAATAGATACTTTTATGGTGCACAATCCATCTATTGCTAAATCACAAATTCCCTCAGAATTAGTGACAGCATCGGCTTCTGGTCTTGATCCTGATTTATCTTTACAAGGTGCAATGGTTCAAATTCCAAGAATTGCAAGAATTAGAAATATTTCACCCCAAAAATTGATAGATTTGGTGAACAAAAATATTCAAAAGCGTTGGGCAGGACCTTCAACTATAAATATTTTAGAACTAAACGTGGCATTAGATAATTTAAAATAGTTGACAGTTGTTAGTTGACAGTTGACAGTTTGTAACACAAGTTATGACTGTCAACTGGCAACTGTCAACTGTCAACTGCCAACTAACAACTATATGGAAGACGCCAATTATTTCTTGGATTTAATTCGACAATCTCGACGTGGTAAGTTTAAGATTTATATTGGCATGAGCGCGGGTGTTGGTAAAACTTACAGAATGTTGCAAGAGGCGCATGCATTACTTCGCAATGGTGTTGATATTAAAATTGGATACGTAGAAACGCACAATCGCGCCGAAACTGCGGCATTAGTTAATGGTTTACCAATTATTGAACGGCGAAAAATATTTTATAAAGGCAAAGAATTGGAAGAAATGGATATGCAAGCTATAATTAATTTGCATCCTGAAGTAGTAATTGTAGATGAATTGGCGCACACAAACGTCGAAGGCTCAAAAAATGAAAAGCGTTGGCAAGATGTGGTTGATATTTTAAATGCGGGAATTAATGTCATTTCTGCCATAAATATTCAACATTTGGAAAGCATCAATTTGGATGTTGTTCGGATTACAGGCATTGAAATTAAAGAACGCGTGCCCGACAAGATTTTGCAAATGGCAAACGAAGTTGTAAATATTGACTTAACTGCCGACGAACTCATCGCTCGACTGAAAGAAGGGAAAATTTACGACGCATCGAAGGTTGAAATTGCATTAAAAAATTTTTTCACACCTGATAAAATTTTACAATTGCGCGATTTGGCATTGCGTGAAGTGGTGTCGCAAGTTGAAAGAAAGATTGATATTGAAATCCCGAAAAACAGTAAATTGCGTCCTGATAGGTTTTTGGCTTGTATCAGTTCTACTGATGTTACTGCTAAAAATGTCATTCGCAAAACGGCGCGATTAGCAGCTTATTATAATTCGAAATGGTGGGTTTTATATGTTCAAAGTTCGAACGAAAATAGCGACAATATTGGTTTGGCATCGCAGCGACACTTAATTAATAATTTTAAATTAGCACAAGAACTTGGTGCTGTGGTTTTAAAAATTAAAAGTGATAATGTCGCTAAAACAATTTTAGAGACGGCAGAATCGGAAGAAATTACAACAATTTGTATAGGTAAACCTCATTTGAATCTATTTCGGATAATTCTTAGCACCAGCTTATTTAATCAACTTTTGAAAAAATTGGCGCGTTCGAATATTGATTTAGTGATACTTTCATAAAAAGTAACTTTCCAAGTAGATTAGTTTCCCGCAGAAATCCGCAGAAATTTTCGCAGAAATCCGCAGAAATTTTAACATAAATATACGTTTCTGCGGATTTCTGCGAAAATTTCTGCGGATTTCTGCGGGAAACTGATTAACAATTCAGCTTTAGCTGAATAATTACTGTAAAAATAATTCAAAATGCGTATTAAAACTAAAATTTCATTAGGGGTAGCTCTGTTATTTGCAATGATTTTAACCCTTGCTTTTCTCGGTATTTTTAACTTGCACCGAGTAACGAACGATATGGGTAGTTTGCTTTCCGATAATTTCAAATCAGTTGGTTATGCCAAAAATATGCTGCAATCGCTTGATGATATCCGAAATCTCGACGATAAAAATCCTTCTTTACCCACTGAAACACTCTTAGCAAATTTTGAAAAAAATTTAGTAAACCAAGAAAAAAATATTACTGAAATAGGTGAAAAAGACCTAACCGAAGCTTTGAGAATAAATTTTGAGCAGTTTAAAAAAGCACTTTTAGGAAAAAATATTGACGTAGCTAACTATAATATATCAACGTTAAATAAATTACTTTATGAAATTTATGATTTGAATAGCAAAGCCATCATTGTAAAAAACAATGATGCAGAAAAAAAAGCAAAAAATGGTATTTTTTTAGTTTCAATAGTTGCGTCATTCTGTTTTCTGGCATCATTTACTTTTATCATTAATTTCCCAGGATTTATTGCAAATCCGATAAAAGATTTAACAGCCAGTATAAAGCAAATTGCCGACAGAAATTACGATGAGCGCTTGCATTTTAAATCGAATGATGAATTTGGCGAGCTTGCTACAGCTTTTAACACTATGGCAAGCCGTTTATACGAGTATCAAAATACAACGTTAGCTAAAATATTTTTAGAAAAATCGCGCTACGAAATTATTTTTGAAAAAATGAAAGACCCTATATTGGGCATTGATGAAAATAATAAAATTTTATTTGTTAATCATCAAGCTGTAAACATTTTAGGTTTACAAAAAAACGAATTAGTTAATAAATATGCGCCAGAAATGGCTTTAAGGAACGATTTACTACGCACCATTCTGACAGAAAATTTTAATTCTAAGCAGCTCACTATTTTTTTTGAAAATAAAGAAAGCTATTTTCAAATCCAAACTATTGAAATACAGGTTGAAGAAAAATTTATTGGAAAAGTTTTTTTTCTTCAAAACATTACAGATTTTAAAGAACTTGACCTGAAAAACATGCGTATTATTGCAAACCTGATGCATGAGTTAAAAGTTAAAAGTTAAAAGTGAAAAATGAAAAGTGAAAAGTTCGTTTGGCAACATTTTTCACTTTTCATTTTTCACTTTTAACTTTTAACTATCTGCTGATTCGATCTAAATGAAATTCATTTACGGGATGGTAAACCAACGGAATATGCTCGATTTCAATATCACTTTTATCTAATCCAAAAGCTTTTTCGTCGCTTAAACCACGATGTTTTAAAAAGAAATAACCATCCAGCAAAAGACGCTCTTTGAGCGTAAAATCGTTTTCAACGGAAAGGTATTTTTCAATAATAATGAATTTAAAATCGGGTTCGTTGTTGTATTTACTCGAACCGTCGGGACGAATATGGAGGTTTAATTCTTTATTTTGCACCAATTCTTGCACAATTTTTTTGAAATAAAGCTCAGTTCTAGGCTGTACTCTGAAGCCGACATTTATATTTATTTTAATAACTTTATCGTCTAATAGTTCCGTTACATCATAAGAAAGCGTATAGGGTTGTTCTGTTCTGTTTATATGCAGAAACCAATACACGTCGGCACGTTTAGGTTTTTTAGCAAGTATCGATTTAATGATTTTCAATTCAATTTCATCGCGCCTATTCGCTTTAGTCAAGTATATAAGGTGTGTTGAAAATTTAGGAATCTCATCGTCTTCGCTTAATTCTTGCAGTTGTTGGCTATATTTTCCGAGTTCAACAAATTTAGTAAATCTGTTGTGTGTTTTTCGAGCATAATACCAGACATACATGACTCCGAATATAAAAACTTCAAAAAATAAAAACATCCAACGTTGTTTAATTTTGGCTACATTGGCTATAAAAAACGATAATTCGACTATTGAAAAAAGGGTTAAAATGGAAACTACGTAAATTTTCTGCCATTTTAAACGGTATAATAGGAAAAAACTCAATAAAATAGTTGTCATCATCATGGCAATAGTGATTGAAAAACCATAAGCAGCTGCCATGTGTTCCGATTCTTTGAAGTAAAGCATCATTAAAATACAGCCAAACCACAGTATATTATTTACACTTGGCACATAAATTTGTCCTTTACTTTCTGTGGGCTGTTTCACTGTTACGCGAGGCCAAAAATTTAAGTTCATTGCTTCACTAATAAGTGTAAAACTGCCACTTATGAGTGCTTGAGATGCAATGATGGTAGCGCAAGTGGCAATTATAATACTTGGCAACAGAAACCAATGTGGTATGATTTCAAAAAAAGGATTTCTACCATCGAGTAAGTCTTTTCCTTGAACCATTAACCATGCTGCTTGACCCAAATAGGATGTAACCAAACTAATTTTTACAAATACCCAAGTGATGCGAATGTTTTTAATACCACAATGCCCTAAATCGGAATACAATGCTTCTGCTCCTGTTGTACATAAAAACACAGCACCCAATAACCAAAACCCTTGCGGATAATTTACTAATAGATTATAAGCGTAATAAGGATTCAATGCTTTTAATACTTCTGGATACTGAATAATTGAATAAAGCCCAAAACCCAATATCATTGTGAACCAAACCACCATGATGGGACCAAATAATTTACCTATTGCATCAGTACCGAACCGTTGAAAGAAAAAAAGAAGCGATAAAATCGCAATAACGATTCCAATAGTGAGTATATTTCCTGGAACTATAACATTTTCTAATCCTGGCACTAAATTTAAACCTTCAATAGCAGAACTGACAGAAATCGGTGGTGTAATAATTCCATCGGCTAATAGCGTAGTTGCACCAAGAATGGTTGGAATAACTAATTTTTTCCCGAATCGACGTACCAATGCGTATAAAGAAAACACACCACCTTCGCCTTGGTTATCAGCTCTAAGAGTCAGCCATATATATTTTATTGTCGTTTGAAATGTAAGCGTCCAAAAAACGGCAGAGATACCGCCGAAAACCAAATTCATTTCAATGGTTTTTGTGCCAATTATGGCTCCAACTGTGTAAAGTGGGCTTGTTCCTATATCGCCATAAATAATCCCCAAAGCCACTAAAAGTGTAGCAGTTGTAACTTTTTTACTCAAACTTTGCTTACCATTATTCATTTATAGAAATTTAACGGCGCAAAGTTGCAAGAAAGATTATCAAAAACAGAGAGGAATGTATAAAGATTTTATAAAGATAGTCGAGATATGAGCTTGATCTGGTAGCAACTAAACAAAAGTAGCTTTCGCTCATAGCTCAAGCGAAACGATAACCTACGCCACTTTCAGTAATGATATGTATGGGTTGGTTCGGATTGAGTTCAATTTTTTTTCTGAGTGTACCAACAAAAACGCGCAAATATTGCGTTTCTGTTTGAAAACTCACCCCCCAAATTTCTTTTAACAGATACTGATGTGTTAAAACACGTCCTTCGTTTTTGGCGAATAGTGCCATTAAATTATATTCGGTTGCTGTAAGTTTTATAATTTCGGTGTTTCGCTTAACAGTTCGGGCTATTAAATCAATTTGCAAATTACCACATTCAATAATACTGATATTTTCATCTGAATTATTTCTACGCATTGACGACCGAATGCGTGCTAATAGCTCGCCCGTTCTGAAAGGTTTGGTTAAATAATCTGTTGCGCCGTTATCTAAAGCGTTAATGACATCGGTTTCACTGTTTTGAACGGAAACTATTATAATCGCTTTATTATACCAAGTTCTTAATTCTTTTAAAACTTCATGGCCATTTTTATCGGGTAAACCAATATCCAATAAAATCAAATCAGGCGGATGATTAGCCGCCATTATAATGCCTTCTTTACCAGAAGCAGCTTGCCAGACTTTATAGTCATTGCTTTCTAATGTTATTTGCAGCAATTTACGAATTTGAGGCTCATCATCAATGACTAAAATTTCAGGATTATTCATTTTTTATAAATTTTAAGAACGAAGTTTCTGATGGGATAATAATTGTAAATTTTGCGCCATGCGGCATATGGTTTTCGGCAGATATTTTTCCGTTATGTGCTTCTACATAACCCTTTGCAATTGATAATCCTAAACCAGTTCCGCCTGTTTTAGTTTGAGGTATTCTATAAAATTTTTCAAAAATATGGCTCAACTCATTTCCAGGAAATCCAAAACCATCATCAGATATGATTATTATTAAGTTATTTTGTTCATTAGATGCTTCAATCATTATTGTCGAATTTTCAGGCGTATATTGGATGCTGTTATAAAGAATATTGAAAATAACTTCACTCATTAAGCCGCCGTCAATTTTGAAAAAAGGAAGTTGCTCATTTTCATTGAAAACTATTGTATTCTTTTTGATATTGGTATTCAATTTTTGAATATTAGCGTAAATCAATTCGTTTACATCGCACCAATCGCATTTAGGTTTTATCATTCCCGATTCTACACGGCTAATATTGAGCAAATTTTCGACTTGCCTGTTTAAACGCAAGCTCGCTTTTCCAATTTCAGTTAAAAGTTCTGATTTATTCGATGGGCTTAATTTTTCTGGGTTTTCTTTTAGAGTGTCAATCGCACCGATAATTGTAGCAATGGGTGTGCGTAATTCATGCGAAAGCGAGTTCAGCAAGGTATTGTATAATTTTATGGCATTGTCTTTCTCTTCTTTATCACGTGCCTTTTTCTCTGCTTCACGTACTTTAAATGTCAATACGGCATTAACTAATGCAACAAAAAAGTAAAGAAAAAACATCAATAAATCTTCTGCATTGTCAATATGGAATGTGAAAATGGGAGGGATGAAAAAGAAATTCCAAATCAATGCGCTTAATATGGCTGCTAACAAAACTGGTAAAATATCGAAAAGTGTTGCCAAAATTGATACTACCATCAGTAATATCAAAGCAACAATTCTATAGCCTATGAGATGAAACGTGTAGAAACAAATTAATGCACCAAAAAGTACTGAGCCAATACAAATGGTGTATTGTAATAAAGATGAATATTTTCTATTCAGAAAGCTCATTTTGAAAATTGAAGAATGCAAAGTAATGCAGTTTTAATTGAATTCATTAGCAAATCTATTCTCTCATTAATTAAGGAGCAGCGCACCGAAGAACGTTGAAATCTCTTAGAGGCGCATCGCACTTCAATTTAGAGCAATAACTATAACTTGTCAAGTTTTTTGTAGACAAAAAATCAATTCCTAAAACGCCAATCGCTTTCAACAACCTGCGGCTCTACAAACTTTTTCTTCTGAGAAAGATAAATATGAAGTGCTAGTTGTGCTGCCACATTTTCTTCATCTTTATTATTGAGCAATTCTGGTTTAAAATATTTTGAAATAAAGTGCGTATCGAAATCGCCATTGATGAAATGTGGATTTTCCATAACAAACCTACCAAAATCTAAAGTATTTGGAACACCTTCTATCTCAAAGTTTTGAATGGCTGTTTTTAAATTAACAATGGCTTCATCGCGGGTTGCGCCGTAACAAATAAGTTTTGCAATGAGCGAATCGTAATAAACTGAAATATCATTACCTTCTTCAAAGCCTGAATCAATGCGGGTATTTGGCAAACCAAATGGCGGACGAAAACGTTCCAAAACACCCGTACCTGGCAAAAAATTATTTAACGGATTTTCAGCGCATACGCGCAATTCTATGGCATGACCTTTTATATTTAAATCGGATTGTGTGAACGCGAGTTTTTCGTTGCGCGCTACGCGAATTTGCTGCTCGACTAAATCTAAACCTGTGATGTATTCTGTCACTGGATGTTCGACTTGCAAACGCGTATTCATTTCAAGGAAATAGTAGTTTTGTTTGTCGTCAATCAAAAACTCAACTGTTCCTGCGCCTGAATAATTACACGCTTTGGCAACTTTAACCGCATCAGCGCACATTTTTTCGCGCACTGATTCTGTTAAAACACTCGAAGGTGCTTCTTCAACAAGTTTCTGATGTCGGCGCTGAATACTACATTCACGCTCGAACAAATGAACAACATTGCCATGGTTATCAGCCAAAACTTGTACTTCGATATGTCGCGGAGCGGTAACAAATTTTTCTATAAAAACTGCTGCATCACCAAAAGCCGATTGTGCTTCGCTTGCTGCACGACGCATTTGTTCGTCAAATTCAGCTTCATTTTCAACAACGCGCATACCTTTACCACCACCACCTGCTGATGCTTTTATTAAAATCGGATAACCTGTTTCTCGTGCAATTTTTTTAGCTTCGGCAATATCTGAAATAGCGCCGTCACTTCCCGGTACCATCGGAATGCCAAAGTCTTTCACTGCCGCTTTAGCACCGAGTTTTGAACCCATAGTTGTAATACTAAACGGTGATGGTCCGATAAAAATCATTCCTGCATCCGTAACAGCTTGAGAAAACGATGCATTCTCGCTCAAAAAACCATAACCCGGATGAATGGCATCAACACCTAAAAGTTTGCAAGCGGCAATAATTTTATCTGCACGTAAATACGATTCACTCGAAGGTGCTGCACCCAAACACACAGCCTCATCGGCAAATAAAACGTGCGGCATATTTCTATCGGCTTCGGAATAAACAGCCACCGTTTTTATACCCATTTTTTTAGCCGTACGCATAACCCGCAATGCTATTTCCCCTCTATTTGCTACTAAAATTTTCTTCATAAATCTAAAATTACAACGAATATACGGATGATTATTGAGTTATAAGTTATTGGTGTTTGGTTTTTTTAACCTTCATAACTTATAAATCATCACTTTTTTCTTAACTCATCCCTCAACCCTCATCACTTTTTCGTATCTTTGCGGCGCAATTGAGAAAATTCTCGATTACTCACTCGATATGATATCTGTTTCAAATCTTTCCGTTTTCTTCGGAGAACGTGTTCTTTACGATAATATTAGTTTCACCATCGGCGAACGCGATAGAATTGGTCTCGCTGGCAGGAATGGTGCTGGTAAATCTACGCTTTTAAAAATATTGACGGGCTATCGCGTTTCTATTGATGGGGGCAATATTTCTAAACCGAATGGCAGCACTATTGGTTATTTGCACCAAGATATGTTGATGCCAGGCGGAAAAACCGTGATGGAAGAAACGATGACTGCTTTCGATGAAGTGAAGCAATTGGAAATACATCTCGAAGATTTAAATAAGCAACTCACCGAGCGCGAAGATTATGAATCGGATGCGTATATGGATATTATTCACGAACTTTCTGAAGCAACTGAACGCTTGCATGCTATTGATGCAGATTCTGCAAAAATCAACGCAGAAAAAGTTTTAAAAGGTCTCGGTTTTAAAGAAAAAGATTTCGACAGACCAACGGATGAATTTTCTGGCGGTTGGAAAATGCGCATCGAATTGGCAAAAATGCTACTCACAAAACCTGAATATTTATTTCTCGATGAGCCAACGAACCACTTAGATATTGAAAGTATTATGTGGCTCGAAGATTTTTTGGGCGATTACCCAGGTGCTGTTGTGGTTGTTTCGCACGATAAAGCTTTTTTGGATAAAGTGACTAAACGCACGCTTGAATTGGAATTGGGTAAAATGTTCGATTATAAAGCGAATTATTCAAAATATGTCGAATTACGCGCTGAGCGTCGCGAACTATTGAACAATGCTGCGAAAAATCAGGCAAAAATGATTGAACAGCGCGAGCGCACCATCAATCGTTTTATGGCGAAAGCGACTAAAACTTCTATGGCGCAATCGATGCAAAAACAACTCGATAAAGTTGAACGCATTGAAATTGACGATGAAGATGTGGCTGCGATGAATATTAAATTCCCACCTGCACCGCGTTCAGGTCAAATAGTAGTTGAAGCAGAAAAATTGGTAAAAACTTATGGCGATACTAATATTTTAAACGAGATTGATCTAAAACTTGATAGAGGAGACCGTGTTTCGTTTGTCGGTCAGAATGGTCAAGGAAAAACGACTTTGGCTAAAATTCTTATCAATAAAGAATCGATAACGGGCGGCGATTTAAAACTCGGACACAATGTGCAAGTTGGTTATTACGCGCAAAATCAGGCAGAAGCACTTTCACCAAATTTAACTTTGGAGGAAACAATGTTGAATGCCGCTCCTCCAGAAATGCGCACACGAACACGCGCTATTTTGGGTGCATTTATGTTTTCGGGCGATGATGCGACAAAAAAAGTATCTGTATTGAGTGGCGGTGAGCGCGCACGTTTGGCATTGGCTTGTATGATGTTACAACCTTTTAATTTGTTGGTTCTTGATGAGCCTACGAACCACTTGGATATGATTTCGAAAAATGTTTTGAAAGAAGCCATTTTGAATTTTGATGGTACAATCATTATTGTTTCACACGATAGAGATTTTTTAGCGGGATTAACCAACCGAACCATTGAATTTAGAGATAAAAAGTTGCACGAATACCTTGGCGATATTAACTATTTCTTGGAAAAACGCCAGCTCGATAATATGCGCGAAGTGGAGCAGAAAACAGTTGTCAGTAGTCAGAAATCTACAGTAAGTAATCAACCAAGGTTGAATGATTCAGAAAAATCTAAATTTGAAAAAGCGATAAAAATATCCGAACGTCGCATTGCTGACTTAGAAAAAGAAATAGATACCATGAGTAAACGCATGGGAGAATCTGATTTTTATACATCGAAAGATTCTGCTCAATACATTTCTAAATATGATAAATTGAAAAAAGAGTTAGAAGTAGAGATGGAGAAGTGGGAAGAGGTGGCTGCAGCTTTGGAAGCATGAATGAAAAAATAGATAATTTCAAAAAACAGTTTAATTTTGTAATTAAATATCAAGTATGAATGCTACAGCTTCAAGTTTAATTAAAATTTCAGAAAATAAATCAGAAAAACGCTCTGACAGACTTTTTACTATTGAAGAATACTATGAGCGTGAGGAAAAATCTACACACAAACATGAATACCACAACGGCAAAATAATTCTTATGCCTGGCTCAAAACTAAAACACAATCGTTTAAGCTCAAGAATAATCGCTTATCTTGAAATTTTTATCGAAACAAATCAATTAAACTTTATTTTAAGTACAGGCGACACAAAAGTCCGAATCAAGGATTACGATAAAATTTTCTATCCTGATGCCTTAGTAATTTGCGAAAAAGCAGAATTTTTCGAAGGAAGAGAAAATACTATTACAAACCCAATTTTAATCGTTGAAGTACTATCACTTAGTACATCTAAATTCGATAAATCTTCGAAGTTTGAAATGTATCGCTCTTTGCCAAGTTTTAAAGAATATGTTTTAGTATATCAAGATCGAGAGCAAATCACCGTTTGGACAAAACAAAATGATGGCTCTTGGCTACCAAAAGATTATTTAGGTTTAGATTCAACGGCAATTCTAAATATTATTAATAGTTGCCCAATTGAGTTGGCGAGATTGTATAGAGGGTTGTAAGTAATTTCAATAACCCCCTAAGTTCTTATCAGCAAACCCAATCAAAAACTCAGCATTCTCTTCAGGAGTAATGGTATCAACAACGAGTTCGTGTCGTAATTCAGGTGCAACACCATCAAAACCGAAGCTATAAGTTTTATCGTAATAAGCTAATGCTTCGCTCGCAGCCGAAGCAAAATTACCTTCAACGACAAAATTTTCGCATTTTTTGAGGCGTTCAGTGCCAATCTTCTTTTCAATTTTTCTAAACGATTCGATTAAATCTTCTTTCTGCGTGCTGCAATAAACTGCAACCAAATGTTTCAATCGCTCTTCATTCGGAACTATCAAATGAATAGATGGGGCATTTTTCATAGCAAACCAAAAATCAGTTGGGATAAAAACAGCACCGACATTTCTACTCTCGTTTTCAACCCAAATCCGTTTTTCTGGATTCAATAAACGCCATTCTTCGTACAAATTATTTTCAAATTGCTCGGTTGTAGGTTGTTCTTTTTCGCCAATCCAACCAAAAGCAGAACCTTTGTGGTGTGCTAATCCTTCCAAATCAATAATTTGTTCGCCTTGCCCTTTTAGCGCATGAAGTACTGCTGTTTTCCCCGTTCCAGTTTTACCGCCCAAAATAAGAATTTTTTTTGGCGAAGAAAATCCAGATAAAACTTGATGACGGTAATTTTTGTAACCGCCTTGTAAAATCTTTACTTCAAAACCCGCAAAATTCAAAAGCCAAGCCACAGAACCGCTGCGTTTTCCGCCCCGCCAACAATGAATCAAAACTTTATTTTCAGGTGACCACTTGCGCACTTTTTTGATAAATCCTGACATTTTTGGACCCACAAAATCTAATCCTTTCAAAAATGCACTGTCAGGTGAAACAGTTTTGTACAATGTACCCACTTTTGCGCGCTCTTCATCGTTAAAAAGTGGTAGATTAAAAGCATCTGGAATATGCCCTTGAGAAAATTCGGAAGGTGAGCGCACATCAATGAGTGTATGCGTTTTTTTTAAATCCCATAAAAGTTCTGGTGAAATAATTTCGGTCATCGTTAAACCTATTTCTCTGTGCTTGGTTTTACAAACTATGCACGTATGTTTGTGTTCTAATTTAACCAAGATTAAAAGATTTAAGGATTAACAAGATTTGTTTGGCATCCTGAAAATCTTTAAATCCTGAAAATCTGGGTCAAAAATAAATAAAAAACCCGCGTTTAAATGCGCGGGTAGAACAAATTTACAATCTTTTAACCAAAACTTACACAATAAATTATTCTAAAATTGTGCCAAATATTACAATTTTTGAATATAAATATAAAAAATTAAAATTTCAACTTAATGACAGTTAAAAATATTCCGTATTCCGACTTTCCCATGTTCTCAAAAATAGATAAAGCCTATATTTACAACGATGTTGCTCTCGTACCTTTTTTTAAATACGATGTAAGTATAGAATCGTTTAAACAAATAATTGCTGATAAAAAGCAGGATAAAACGGATAGGAAAACATTGGTTGAAGTTTTGGAGTCGCAATACGCCCACTTCCAAAAATTTGAGAAAGTAACGAATAACATTTCGAATTTAAAAAACGAGAACACTTTCACAGTTACAACGGCGCATCAACCTTCAGTATTTACTGGACCTTTGTATTTTATTTATAAAATATTTTCAACCATACGTTTAGTTGAAAATTTAGCAACATATTATCCAAATCAAAATTTTGTGCCTGTTTTTGTTATTGGCGGTGAAGATCACGATTTTGAAGAAGTAAATCACATTCAAATTTTTGGAAAGAAATTAGAATGGCATATTCCTGAAAACCAAAAAGGATCAGTAGGTGCAATGCACACTGAAACCCTCGCAGTAATGCTTGAAGAAGTGAAAACGGTGATGGGAACAAGTGCGAATGCAACAAAACTATTCCCCATTTTTGAAAAAAATTACACTGAAAATAAAATTTACCACACCGCAGCTCAAAGTTTGATCAATGATTTATTCGGCGTGTATGGTTTGATTGTGATGCAAATGAATGAGCCGCGTTTAAAACATTTATTTAAAGATGTAATGAAGCGAGAAGTTATTGAGCAACCATCGAAAAAATTTGTCACTGAAACACAAGGACGCATTGAGTCAGCAGGATTTAAAGCGCAAGCTTATGCACGAGAAATCAACCTTTTTTATATGCGCGAAAATATTCGCGAGCGCATTGTAGAAATGAATGGAACTTATTCTGCATTGAATACAGATTTTATTTGGAAAACACAAGACGATTTACTTTCTGAAATCGACACCCATCCCGAAAACTTTAGCCCAAATGTGGTTTTACGACCTCTGTTTCAAGAGCGCATTTTACCCAATTTGGCTTATATTGGCGGTGGCGGAGAAATTGCTTACTGGTTGGAGCGCAAATTGCAATTTGAACATTTTAGTATAAATTTTCCCATGTTGATTCGCCGTAATTCAGTAATGATTGTTGAAAACAGCGTTAAAGAGCGATTGGCAAAATTGAATTTCCCTTTGATGCAATTAACGCAACCAACTGAAAGTTTGGTTAAGCAATTCATAAATTCAAATGCTACTGAAACTTTAGATTTAGGCTATGCCAAAGAAGCACTTTCGGATGTTTTTGACGATATTTTAAATAAAGCTATTGCTATAGATGCTACATTAGAAAAAACAGTCCTCGCAGAAAAAACGCGCCAAATTCAATCGCTCGAAAGCATTGAAGCGCGCATCATTAAAGCAGAAAAGCAAAAGCATGAAACATCTTTGAATCAGTTGAAAGCTGTGCAACAAAAACTATTTCCAAATGGCGGTTTACAAGAGCGAACCGATAATTTTATTCCTTATTACATTAAATTTGGCGATGAATTGTTTGATGTGCTGTACAAAAATCTTGATCCTTTAAAACAAGGTGTTGTAGTTTTGGAAGAATAAAAGGCAAAAGGCAAAGAGCAAAAGGCAAAGAGCAAAAGGCAAAGAGCAAAAGGCAAAGAGCAAAAGGCAAAGAGCAAATAACTTTGCTATTTGCTTTTTTCAACAGATTTTCTAAACGCACTTGGCGAAACGCCCGTGTTTTTTGTAAATAAACGCGTAAAATATGCGGGGTCTTTAAAGTCGAGAAAATAAGATATTTCTGCAATAGAGTAGGAGGAATTGAGAATATACTTTTTGGCTTCGTTTATAACATATTCTTGCACAATTTGCAATGCTGATTTTTTTGCTACAGTTTGGCAAACCCGATTTAAATGAACGGGTGTTATACCCAGCTCTTTGGCATATTTTTTAATAGATTTTGAGTCATGCAGCGATTGTTTAATCAATTTTTGAAATGATTGGTAATAAGATAAAGTTCTATTATCCGATTGTAAACGTTCGGGGAACTTTAAAAGTTCCCCGAACGTGTTG
>JAYWBA010000258.1:0-9256 GCA_043781915.1 Saprospiraceae bacterium | reverse complement strand
ACGCAGAGTCGCAGAGGAATCGCAGAGGTCGCAAAGATTATAATTACAATTCTTTTTTATAAATGCGGTTGAATATTTCTCGCACGGGAATAATATCGAGCGCAGCAGCAAGTAGAGAACAAATAAAACCACCCAAAAACATTTGCAACGGTCGCCGGATAAACACGGAATTACCCCAATAATAATTTACCCACCACTGAATACCAAAAGCACAAACGCAAAATACTAAAAGTTTAACAAACCAACCTAATTGCGATTTCGGTTTTAAATGTTGCCATGCAAAATACCACAGCGCAAGCAAAACAAAAAATTGTGTAATCAAAGTTACAAACGCTGTGCCTTCCGATTTAAATCTCGGAATAATCAAAACATTTGCCGTTACACTCAACACCAAAGCCATGGCATACACTATATTGGCGCGTTTGGTTAATCGCATAGCGTTTAAATAGGTGCTAATGACATAACTCAAACAAAAAGCGATAAATGACATCATCAATAAACCCAAAACGTTTTCGCTTTGTGTATTCGCTTCTGTGTAAAGCGCGTGCATAATAAAATGACGATGCACAACCACGGCTGCCGTAAAACTAACAGCAATAAACAAAATGATTTGTACGCCGAGTTTTAGCAGCGGCAGCATATCTTTTTTTTCGCGCCGCATTTGCGAAAACATGGGCAAAGCTAAATTGGCGAATAATAAACCGAGAATATTAACGGCATCGAGCAAACGATAAGCCGATGCGTAAATGCCTGCTTGTTTGGCGCCATCGGGCAAAAAACGTTCAAGCATTACAACATCGGTTTTGGTGTACAGACTCATTAAAATAACCGACAACGAAAACGGAAATGATTGTTTCAATATCAACCAAGCGTTTTGCCATTTAAAATTGAATTGAAACGAGAAGATTTTACTTCGTAATTTCAAAATGATAATGAGTGCTGTCAGACTTTGTGTGAAAATTTGCGCATACACAAACTGTTCAATGCCAAAATATTTTTGTAGTGCGGGTACATACAAAAATGCACCACAAATGAAAATCAAGAAAAAACGGTCGGCACTCGATATAATGCTATCAAATCGGTAAAAACCTAAACCTGTTAAACACGAGCGCAAATAAAAATTGAGCGATAAAACGGATTGACACAAAGCCAATAAAAAAATAAGATGCCAATAATTTTGCGGATAAAACACAAACATAGCCACACTGATGAGCACAAAAAAAGCCACCAACAAAACCAATTTCAACGAAATAATGCGATTAAACAATTTATTGAACAATTGCGGGTGCATAGCAATTTCGCGCGCATTAAAATTCTGAATACCCAAATCGTTGATGACAACGCCCAAATACGTAAAATTGAGCAGCGCATAATACACGCCGTAACTATCGCTTCCCACCAAATTCTGAATATTCCTATCTATACCAAAAATATAAATAGGCTTCACCAAAGCATTCACTGCTATTAGTAAAGTGAGATTCAGAACAAATTCTCGTTTCATGCAGTTATGTACGTATTTTACAGGCGTAAAAGTACGTATTGATAACTTGTATTTTCCCCGTACTGAAATTATATTTCCTTCTTTCTCGTTGAAAGCGTTCTGCTTCTTGACGCAATGCATCAAGAAGTAGGTGTTTTGGAGAGGCTCAAATCTTTTCATTATTGAATTGCGAATGCAGTGCGTTCGCAATTGGAAAAGTTCTAAAAATTGTCGATGCCAATTATACCAATACATTAAAACTCGATTCACGATTTTAGATTTTATTGCAAAAATTAAAAAAAATGACTAAATTTGCTCAGTTAAATTAAAAAACGATGGAAGAAAGACTTTTAAGTAGAATAACGTTTATCCCCGAAATTTGCCATGGCAAACCGACGGTTAGAGGTTTGCGTTACACAGTTGAGAGTATTTTAGAACTTTTAGCTTCAAACATGACGCACTCAGAAATTCTGGGTGATTTTGAAGATTTAGAGGAAAATGATTTATTGGCTTGTTTACTTTTTGCAGCAAGGCTATCGAAAGTTAAACACATTGGCGCTTTAGTTGCATGAAATTTTTAATTGACGCGCAAATACCGAGACGTTTATCTCATTGGTTGAATCAAAAAGGTTTTGATTCAATTCATACACTTGATTTACCCCATAAAAACAAAACGACTGATACTGAAATTAGTGCGCTATCTATCAGAGATCAAAGAATCGTCATTTCTAAAGATTCTGATTTCTACAATCGCTACTTCCTAAAATTAGAGCCTTATAAATTAATTTACCTCACAACAGGCAATATTTCTACTAACGACCTCATTGATTTATTCGAAAAAAACGTTGAACAAATATTCCAAGAAATTGAGCTTTACAATGTTGTAGAACTTACCAAAACTTCGGTGATTACAATTACCTAAAATAAAATGTTCAAATCCGTCCGCGAAGGCTACTCAACCGAAGGTGTTGAAAATTATTATGCGCAACATGGCGATGCGTACGTGAATCCGCATGAGCTATTTATTATAGATTTGATAAACAAGAATGAATCGCGTATAGATTATTCGCGCGTTTTAGATATGAGTTGCGGTAGTGGTGAAATCACGCGTGCGCTTCAAAATTTGGGATATGAAAATATGTTGGGTTGTGACCCTTTCACTGCTAAACTCTACCGCGAAAAAACAGGATGTGCTTGTTTAGAATATACTTTCGCCGATTTTCTGCTTCCAAAAACTTTAACTGATACACATTTCGAAACAAAATTCAGTACCACCATTTGTTCATTCGCACTGCATTTAGCGCCCGAAAAAATATTGTATAGTTTTGTGCAAGCGATGTGGCAACTTTCTGACGTGTTCGTAATTATTACACCGCATAAACGACCTGCGCTCGAGAAATTATCGCATACGCAACTTCTTTTTGAAGATAGTACACTTACGCTGCGCGAGAAAAAGATTTTTTTGAAATGCTACACAACCTATTAAACGTCTTCCCACAAATCGGGATTGCTATTCTTAATTTTAAAAGAATGTTTTGTTAACACACGCTTTTTCTGACGTTCAATAATTAATTTTGCCAATCTATAATTCACAGGCTCAAAATCTTGGTGCGAATTGAGGGCATCGTGAATTTTTACTTCGTCAATATCCATGCGATACATGGTGCTGAGCAGCAAATCGAGTTTGTGCTCAATCATATACGCTACAACCTGTGCGACTTCTTCTAAAAGTGCGGCTTCGGTCAAAATAGGTGTTGTCGCTTCAAAACCTAAATCGCGCACAATAAGCGCGGTGGTTTCGTTTAATAAATTAGTGTCTTCCATAAATCGTAGATTTTCTGAAATAAAAGCTATGCGCAAATTTACTGCCGATTGTATTTACCAAGTATCTAAACTACCGATAAAAAATGGTGTCATTATTACCGATGATGCGGGTAAAATTTTAGATGTTGACGTGCGCGAAAACCACAACGCTGCCGATGTAGAATTTCACAAAGGTATCATTGTACCCGGATTTATAAACACACACTGTCATTTAGAACTTTCGCACATGTTAGGCAAAGTGCAAACGGGTACAACGCTTATTCCGTTCATCACCAACGTAGTTACTAAACGACAAGCCACGCCGCAAATTATACAAAAAGCGATTGAGCGCGCCGAAGCACAGATGTTGAAAGAAGGGATTGTTGCAGTCGGCGATATTTCGAACACGAGTGATACTTTCGCACAAAAAAACAAAGGTAATTTGCACTATCATACGTTTGTAGAAATGTTCGATTTTCTGCAAGATGAAAATGCGGATACTGAATACCAAAAATACAAAAGCGTATTCGATTCTGCAAAACAGACTGATAAATATAAAGTCACGATGGTACCGCATGCGCCGTATTCAGTTTCGGAATCATTGTTTCGGAAAATCAATGCAGGAAATGAATACGAGAATATAACCGTTAGTATTCACAACCAAGAAACACAACCCGAACAAGATTTATTTCTGCATGGCTCAGGTGCTTTTTACGCTTTTTATGGCGCTTTCGGCATCAGCCTCGATAAATTTAAACCGCCACATACAACAGCCATTCATTACGCTTTAGCCAACATGAATCCAAAAGTGCGCAATTTATTTGTACATAATACTTTAACATCTAAAGCAGATATTGCTGCGGCGCAAAAATGGTCGGAACAAGTGTATTGGGCGACGTGCCCGAACGCGAATTTATACATCGAAAATCGCTTGCCGAATTACCAGAATTTTTTGGATGAAAATGCGCGACTTACTATTGGAACAGATAGTTTGACTTCAAACTGGCAACTTTCGGTTTTAGAAGAAATGAAAACTATTGCGCGCTATCAATCGTACGTGCCGTTTACAACAATGTTAGAATGGGCGACTTTAAATGGTGCTAAAGCACTTGGTTTCGATGCAACGCTCGGAAGTATTGATGTGGGCAAAACACCTGGTTTAAATGTTTTGAATACGGATGTGAATGGTAATTTGAAGGCGAGCACGCGTGTTAAACGATTGATATGAATGAGAAAAAACCTCGTAGGTTTCAAAAACCTATGCGATATACACAACGTAAAAAATGAAAAAAAATGTTCGCAAAGGGCGACCGCAAGGGTACGCCCCTACATCATTTCGTGTTTTGATTTTAATTATTTTGCCATCATGCAATATTAAATCAATTTTATTGAATGATGTAGGGGCGTACCCTTGCGGTCGCCCTTTAAAAATAACGAAGTGTATATGACGTAGTTTTCAAAACCTACTCAACCTCAATTGATCCACTTCCAGAAGAATGACTATTAACAGTCGCATTGGTTTTTTTGTAGCGAATATCGCCACTACCGCTCACGTGTAAATCGTATTTTTCTGTGGCGTTACAACTTAAATTGCCCGAACCAGTCACTTTAGCATTCACTGTTTTAGTCGGGAAATTGATTAAATGTGCATCGCCGCTGCCAACAACACTGATGTCTAAATTATCGGTATTGCCGTTATCGACAGTAATATTTCCCGAACCCGTAATATCTACTTCCGATTTTGTTGCCACCAAATCAGAAAATTTAGCATCGCCGCTACCAGCTACAGAAATGTTCAAATCGGTAGCAGTTATTTTGCTTTTAGCCACAATATTGCCACTGCCGCGCACATGAATTTCAGAATACGTCGGATTAGTAATGTATATTTTTAAACCGTCATTTCCGTCAAAACTTAAAGAAGTATTGTTCTTTTGGCGAATTTTAAGCGTGCCATCTTCAACGACAGTTTCAATTTGTTCAGCGATATTAGGATAAGTCTCTACAACTACAGATTGTGTCGGTCCTTGTACAATTTCTACATCCGCAGAGCTTCCTAAGCTCAATTTGGTAAATGCGCCTACATCGCGCGTTTGTTTCGTAATGGTGCCCTCGCCGTGAATGGAAGTTCCTCTTAAAAAAGAGAACCTGTGACAACCTTGATGGTAGCCGCATTTTTTCATAACGAAAATAAATGCGCCGAAAATGATTAAGAATTTAAAAAGTCTGCTTAACATGGCTATTTGTTTTAGTATTTTTTGAATAAATTGATACGCTGTGTAGCGTGATATTTTAAAAATTATAAGACAATATTAGCATAAAACGCCCTATTATGAATAATTTTTTCGACAAACAACGCCAATTCATCCACAAATACTAAAATTCTCTACATTTGCAAAAAAACCTCGTAGTTTCGAATAACCTCGTAGGTTTTTAAAACCTACGAGGTTTAATTTCGTAATTCGTAATTTTTAATTCGTAATTGATTAATGGAAGGTATCAACGCGCATTTTCGCCGAAAAAAAAATCCGTTGCCAACGCTTGATGTGTTGTTCGATGGTATTATTGCGGGAGATACTGTTTTACTGAGTCGCGCGATTACGCTTTTAGAAAGCCAAAATGCAAACGATAGAATTTTAGCGCAACTACTCTTAGAGAAATGCCGCACCGAAAAAAAGCAAACCGCACCCACTTGCCGCATCGGAATCACAGGCGTTCCAGGTGTAGGTAAAAGCACATTGATAGAATCGCTCGGATTAAAACTCTGTGCTGAAAATAAAAAAATCGCCGTTTTAGCCATCGACCCAAGCAGTGCGCGCACCGGTGGAAGCATTTTGGGCGATAAAACCCGCATGATGCAGCTCGCGCTCGAACCGAATGCTTTTATTCGACCGACGCCTGGCGGAACTGCGCTCGGCGGTGTAGCGCGCGCAACAGGCGATGCCATTGTGCTTTTAGAATCGGCGGGATATAATTATATCATTGTTGAAACCATTGGTGTCGGTCAGAGCGAAGTGAAAGTGCATGCGCTCACTGATATTTTCTTATTGCTGCTCTTGCCCAACGCGGGCGACGAAGTGCAAGGCATAAAACGCGGCATTGTTGAAATGGCAGATATTGTGGTTGTCAATAAAGCCGACGGTGAATACATGAATGCAGCCACACAAGCGCAAAATTTTTATCGGCATGCGTTACATTTGTTTCCAGCAAAAATAAAAAATTGGGAAGTACCAGTGTTGACGTGCTCGGCACAAAACAATTTGGGTGTTGATAATCTTTTGAAGACCATCGAACAGTTTTTTGAATTTAAAATTCAGCATGGTATTTTGGATTCAGATAGAAAAAAACAAGCAGAACAATGGTTTTCAGATACGGTTGAAACAGCACTCCGAAATGATTTTTTTGCGAATGAAAACGTTAACCGCCAATTTGAAATGCTAAAACACGATGTTGCTTCTGGATTAATTTCTCCATTTGAGGCTGCTGAAAAATTGATGCAACTGTATAAACAATAAAACGTTGTAATTATTTAGCTAAAGCTAAATAATTACCACAAAATTTACTCATACTCATTTCAAAATGTTGGATTCAACAAACATAACGGACACAGACGGCATATCGCGCAGCCATGCCATTCACGAAAAGCACGTAGAAGATTTATTGGTCGATAAACAATTGTACTTCGATATTTTTGACCTCAAAAATTCGATGAGTTATTTGCTCACGGTTGAACCTATTAAAGTTTTGCATCCTTTTTTTAGTGACAAAGCACAATGGCTTGTCGTGGGAGATTATCGCGGCATCGAAGCTAATTATTTGAAAACGCACACGCAAAAAGTGCATGCAACAGATATATCGGATGCTTTTTTAAAAGAAGCTAACAGTCTCGGTTTAATCGATTCTTTTTCGAAAGAAAACGTCGAGCATCTCAGTTTTGAAAATGATAGCTTCGATTATACGCTCTGCAAAGAAGCCTATCACCATTTTCCAAGAGCGTATTTAGGTTTGTACGAAATGTTGCGCGTGAGCCGAAAAGCTGTTTTCTTGCTTGCCGAGCCGCTCGATATTTCGACCAAAATACCGCTGTTGATGGCTTTAAAAAACGTTTGCGATAAAATCAATCCGAATTTAATCAACAAATTCTGGAAAAATCGGTATTCATTCGAAACCGTAGGTAATTATGTTTTTAAAGTCTCTGAGCGCGAATTGGAGAAAATTGCGATGGGAATAGCCTTGTCTTGCATGGCGGTGAAATCGTTTCAAGTTTTTTTATCGCATAAACCGATTGATGGTGCACTTGATCAGCCGCCGAACGTAGCATTTAAAAACCGAGTAGCGCGACATGTGGGTTGGCGCAATATGCTAAATAAATTGGGCATTCTTCCTGCCAATTCACTCAGTTGCATTTTGTTTAAAACCATGCCGACCGATGCAGAACGAGCCGCTTTAGAAGCGATGGGATTTAAATTTCAGGTATTTCCGAAGAATCCTTATGCTTAAATCGCGGAAAAAACCTCGTAGGTTTTCAAAACCTACGAGGTTTAGCTTACTGACTACTGAACATCAACAACCTTAATTTTAAACACCAAAATAGAATTAGCTGGTACAATCGTTGTGCCGTCGTCTAAAGGTGTTGCGCCATAACCCAATCGCGCAGGCAAAATGATGGTGCTTTCGCTTTTGTTTTTCAATAGTTTAATGCTTTCTTCCCAACCCGCAATAACCTTTCCTTCGCCAACAGTAAAGCTAAAAGGAGATTTGCCAAGATTAGAATCAAAAACTTTACCATCTAAAAAACTGCCTTCATAAAAAACAGAGATTTTCTGTCCATTCATTATATTTTTTCCACTGCCCGATTTATTAATTACCACACGTGCACTACCCGTTGTTTTCTCAATTTTTAATCTGTTTTTTGCGACGTAAACATCAATAGTTTTATTATCAGCCTCAAAAACAGCGATTTCTTTTTTCTTAAATTCGGCGCGCTCTAAATCTTCAACAGCCTTCATGGAGGCTTCGTAATCGGAAATACTTAAAATGCGTTCCAATTTAATTTTAAAAATCACAGGGACATTTGGCGGAATAACACCGTTATAACCCGAATTTCCATACGCCATATTCGATGGAACAAACAACGAAATAGTGCTGCCAACCTTAAATTGTGAGAGCATATTATCCCAAACGGGCAAAACGTGTCGAAAGCCTAATTGAAAAATAAACGGCACGGTGCGCTCGCTCGAATCAACCACTTTACCATCGAGTAATTCTGTGGTGTATTGAATTTGCAGATAATCGCCCGTTTGTGGTAATGCGCCGTTCCCTTCAACTGAAGTCGAAAAATAAATACCTTCATCGGTTTTTTCTGCTTTGATATTATTGGTTTGCAGGTATTTTTCTAAAGTGAGTGTATCGGAGGCTAAAAGTGAAAAGTGAAAAATGAAAAGTGAAATAGTGAAAAATAAAAACTTCATGAGATAATAATTTTATGTTATAATACCCACTGCGAATGACGTGCCAATTTTGACCAAGATTTTTAACATTAATTTTTTATAACTATTTAGCTAAAGCTAAATTACTCGACAATAGAAACGCAGATTTAGCGGATTTTCACGGATTTTTTAATCTTCAAAATCCTAAAACAGTAAGAAATCCGTGTTCATTAGTCCCTACAAGTAGGGATTAAATCTGCGTTTCCATTGATAAACATTTTAGCTTTAGCTAAATAATTACAATTTTTTTAGGATTAAGAGGTCAAATAAATTTGATTTTCTGCAACTATAATATTTTATAATTGCAGAAAAACGATTTGCTGCGAATATAAACTTTTATATTCGCAGCAAATCATGAAATTATTCTTGCAAATATTTTTCCTTCTTACTGAAGTTGTTTAAACTTTTAGAAATATAAAAAATATTCCGAAAGAAATGAGACTTTTGTTTTGCACACACAAGCATCATTCAATGGGAATATTGGACA
>JAYWBA010000257.1:0-24719 GCA_043781915.1 Saprospiraceae bacterium | reverse complement strand
CTGGAAATGGGTTTTTAAAAGCGTTTTTATTCACTTTCCAGCGTTCCCAACCAAATTCAATTGTTGAGCCGTCAATAACTATGAAACCGCCATCAGAGAAAAATCCAAATCCCATTTGATTGATACCGTAGTTATTTTTTTCAAAACTATATACATTGCCATCGTATTGTAGAGACGTAGCATGCAACGTCTCTTCTGCAAGTTTCGATTTTGTTACAGGTAGTGTCAGCGCTGTAATATCATTTTTTAAAGCTACCGTTTCAGAGGAATTTTCTGGCAATGATGAATTTGTTGTCAAAGCGGGCAAAATTGTTTGATACGCAACATTCATCGTTTTTTGTAAATCAAAACTTTCACACGTCATGGCTAAAACGGCATCGTGTTCTGGCATAACCATACAGAATTGACCGAATGCGCCATCGCCGCGATAAAACCCGGGTTTGCAACGCCAAAACTGATAACCATATCCTTGCGACCAATCGTTATCTCCTGATTGAGAAGTTGTTTGCTTCTTTGTGGCTTCATCAACCCACGCTTCAGGAAGTAATTGCTTGCCTTGCCATTTCCCTTTTTGCAAATAAAGCTGACCTAATTTGGCAATATCTTCGGTTTTAATTCTGAGTCCAAATCCAGCCGTATTCAAACCTTGTGGCGATTTTTCCCAATCGTAATTTTTAATACCGAGGGGCTCAAATAGTCGAGGTCGCAAGTAATCTTCTAAAAGCTGCCCAGTTATTTTATGAACAATAGCACCAAGCATATACGTTGCACCTGTGTTGTATAGAAAATGCGAACTCGGTTGATGAATGACAGGATGATTCAAAAATGATTTTATCCACGATTGATTTTCGTTGGCAAACATTATCGGAATGGTATCTGTATCATGACCCGTATTCATAGTCAGTAAATGTTTTATTTTCATAGCTGCTAAGTTGTTACTAACTTCAACGGGCGCGTGTTCAGGAAAAAATTTTATCACTTGATCTTCGACTGTGATTTTACCTTCAGAAACCAAAAACCCAATGGCAGAACTCGTAAAACTTTTTGACAAAGAGTAGAGCGTGTGCTTGTTCGTTGCATCGAATGGTTTCCACCAACCTTCAGCGACAACATTTCCATGCCGAACCAACATAAAACTGTGCCACTCCAAACCAGAATCTTGTGTTGCTTTCAAAAAATTGCGAATACCCGATGATAAAACGCCTTGGGATTCAGGCGACATGCGCGGCAAATCTTCTATGAGCTGTGAGCTGTGAACTGTGAACTTTTCTAAAGGGTTGAAAGCTGATAGCTGAAGGCTGATAGCCGAAAGCCCAGTTGTTAGGATAAAATTTCTACGTGTTGTAGGCATGGTTTATTTGTTTTGATAATGAACTTGTTTAAACTTATTTCTTTGGGCTGCAAATGGTTATTTTCGCCTGGAACAAAAAGTTAAAACGAGTTCAACTGTAAAGATAATTTTTTATAAAATGTTTTTCTCAAAAAATGAATTGAAATGTGTAATTGTAACTTTAGTTGTTATGTTTAGAGTTAGTAAACTGTAAGATTTGAAAAATTATTTTCTTAATTCTTCATTCTAAACTCTTTAATTTTTTTTGCAACATCAATCATCGGTGCCACCCAAATATCGCTTTCGTTTTCTTTTAAAAATAGCAAAAGTTCGCGATGCGCTTCCAAACTCACATTCAAACCATGTTCCCCTCCGACTCCGTGAAATAAAAATACAAGTAACTTTCCAGATGCCATGGCTTTTTTAACCAAATCTATCATTTGCGCACCTGTTTCGCCATTTATCGGATACGAATCGACATTGTATAAATCAACTTCATTCAGCGTGTGCATTTCTGAGCGTACAGCGCGTGCGGCAACAAAATCGTTTTTCAAAGAATCCATGAAGAATTTGCCGTTCAATTCCCTATCGCCACAAGTATAAGCGAATGTTCTTTGCGTTTTACCATCAACTGCTTCAAGCAAAATATTAGTAGTTTTAATCTCTTCGCTCAAACGCTTGAAACTATATTTGCTCAAATCATTTTCAGGGTTTTGCCATTCACGTCCTTTCAATGTGCCATCGCAAGGATGAATTATGGTGTGATTGCCGAGTTCATGTCCTTCTTGTGCGGCTTTCCGCCAATCGTTTATTCGGCGTTTGAACCCCTCAGAATAAGCCGTCAAATAAAATGTACCGCGCAAGGAAAGCGAGTCTAAAATAGGAACGACATTATCGAGATGTACGTTTAACGCGTCGTCGTAGGTGAGGACAACAGTACAAAGCTTTGAGCCTTGAGCTTTGAGCTTTGAGCTATCGTGAGAAGACTCAAAGCTCATAGCTAATGGCTGAAAGCTTTGAAATGGCGACGCTGGCAATCCTTCCTTATTGTAAAAATTTACTTCATCGGGATTATCTGCCCAAGCGTATCGCACATATTTTGGATTTGGGACTCTATCGCTCGAAACAACAACGTCATTGCCTTCAATGTTTGCCTCTGCCCATACAAATTTTTTATCCCAATCAGCTACTGAAAACCAACGCAATTTTTCACCATCTTTTGAAACCAATCCACCACCCACATTATCAAAACTCAATCGTATTTGATAATTTTCTATTTTCGACGATTTTAAAGTTGGTCCAGAATAGACAATATTTTTTTCATTATAAGCCCATTTTTGCGCACCCAAAGCCAATCGCTCACCCACTTCTTTTTTCCTAAGTGGATGAATATCGTTCCATTCACCCAAATCAATCGTTACTGCCATTGCCGTATTCGGAACAGAAAGCGTTTGCAATTGTCCGTTACGTAAAACCGCCCAATTGCTTTCTGAAGGCGAATAATTCACATCCATAAAATTAGGAAGTTGCGAATATAAAAACGGTAACTCTGGTGATTTCCATTGTGTGCGCCAATCTGAAATGAGGGTTGTTAAGAGTTCGCCATAATTATCAGGCTTGCCCGCATTGCTCTCTCCTTGATTCCATAAAAAACCTTTTATGCTGTAATTTATGAAAGGTGAAATCATTCCGTTATACAGTGCTGTAGGCATATTTTGTAAAGATGGTGCTCCTTGATTTGCAAAATTAGGTTCAAAAACATCAGTCACTTTATATTGCCATTCACCTCTTAGGTCAATTGTCGTTCCAGCGGCAGTTAAATAGTATAACCTATCGGGTACAAAGCCACCTTTGCCGCCGATATTAGTAAGATGAACTTCAATGATGTTTTTTCCGGATTTTAAAACATTAGCACCTACATTATATCTTCTTGGCGGATATTGATAGGGTGTATTACCTACAAAAACACCATTGATAAAGGTAGAATCGACATCGATGAGTCTTCCTAAAAAAAGTTTTACAGGGATACCAACCATATTTTGTGGCACGTCAAATTCTTTTCTAAACACCACCATACCGTTTAAATCATTCACTCCTTGATCTTCCCAATAGCCTGGAACGGTAATATTTTTCCAATTTTTGGAATTGAAGAGCGGTGAAATATATTTCACCGTTTTGGGTTGTGAGTTACGAATTCTGGGGCGTGATTTTTTATTTTCAGCATTCATCGCTGACGGCTCAACACTTTTCTTGCTTGTCCATGCTTCAATGGGCGTTCCTCCCACGCTGGTTTTTATCAATCCAATAGGTACATGGTATTTATCGTAAACACTTTTTGCAAAAAAATAGGCTACGGCAGAAAAATTCAATACATCTTTCGGATTGGTTTTTTTCCAATCTCCAAATGGTACATCTTCTTGTGGCTGATTGATGTTTGGATTGGTCGGGACGAAGAAATGTCGGATTTCAGGATAGTTCGCAGTTGCAATATCATCTGGGTATTTTTCTTTCACGCGTTCCATCGGAATATCCATATTAGATTGACCACTACAAACCCAGACATCACCAAAAAGGATATCTTCGAGCTTAATTTCATTTTTTCCTTTTAAAATTAGATTGTAAGGTCCGCCAGCTTTTTGAGGCGGCAATAAAATGCTCCACTTACCAGAAGTGTCTGCTTGGGTTTTAAAAGTTTGCTTATTGAATTCGAGCGTAACTTGTTCTCCAATTGAAGCCCAACCCCAAATTTTAATTTCTTTATCACGTTGCAAAACCATGCCGTTACTAATGAGGTGCGGCAATCGAATCTGGGAAAAAACATCAAATGGCAAAAGGCAAATTGCAAAAGGCAAAAAGCAATGAGCAACTTTTGATAGTTTTGAAATAAAATTTTTTAATTCAGTAAAAAAGAGACTCATTTTTTTATTGATTGAAAGTGAATATTTGCCTTTTGCTTTTTGCCTTTTGCCTTTTGCTTTTTGCCTTTTGCCTTTTGCCCTTTGCTTTTTGCCTTTTGCCCTTTGCTTTTTGCCTTTTGCTTTTTGCTCAGAACCCAATCGAATTACCGCCATCAACAGGCAATGATATACCCGTTATATATTGCGCCGCTTCAGAAGATAAAAAAACCGCCGCCCAACCAATATCTTTTGGTTTTCCAAATTTTCCCATCGGCGTTCTGTTCAATGCTTTATTCATTCTATCCGGGTCACTGCTCATAGCAGTGTGCATCATTTTTGTTTCGATGAAACCTGGCGCAATGGCGTTTATGCGCACATTGAATTTTGAAAACTCTGATGCTAAAACTTTCACCATGCCTTCTACGCCCGATTTTGAAGCAGCATACGCCACCACGCGATCAATACCATAATACGCCGCCATAGAAGAAATCATAATAATTGAACCACTTTGTCTTGAAATCATGCCTTTTGCACAAGTGCGAGTGAGCGCAAACACAGAATTTAAATTGGTTTGAACAACGCGGTTGAAATCATCGTCGGTGACTTCCAACGCTGGTTTTTTCATATTGATGCCCGCATTGTTTACTAAAATATCTACTGGTCCATAAAGCGATTCAATCTCAGTTACCATCGCTTCAGTTTGATGAAGTACTGTTACATCGTTCACAAAATAATGCGCATTGTGTCCCAGCGATTCTATAGATTCTCTCAGTACATCCTCTCGTCTTCCAGTTATAATTACTTTCGCGCCAGCCGATAACATACACTGAGCAATATCGAACCCAATGCCAGTGCCACCGCCTGTAATTAATGCCACTTTTCCTTCGAGAGAAAATATGTGCGAAAACGCAGTATCATGTTCAACCACTGTAATGAATTCTTTTGTTGCGCTATTATTCTTTACCATATTTAGTTGTTCGTTGTTAGTGTAGGGGCGAAGTTTGCCCTCGCCCTGCTGTTACGTTAAGGGCGAGGGCAAGCCTCGCCCCTACTTGAGTTGATATATTGCTACAATTTTTTTCATCTCTTCCAATGTTCTTTCAGGTTTTTTATAAGGCTCTGGTATAGGTAGTTTTGAAAAAGTTTGAAAATACAAAACACAAGCATCGCGCCAATTGAGCGCTTCTCTATGTTGCACTGCTAATCGCCCTTTCACATCGGCAAAAATATTTGCATCAATATACGGCTTGATACTTTCCCATTGTTTCTGCATAGTTTCAACTTCCAAAACACCATTGTAGTAATGACTGCACAATTCATTCCATAACGTTTTACCCGTCGAGAGCTTTTCACTCCAACCAATATGATGAAACCAAAGTAAATATTTAGTATCACACGTTTTAGGATTTTTCCATTGCTCTGCCACTTTTTCGTTATACAAACTCAAAGCATCGCTTCCTTTTTCAGTTCTATCGAAACCAATGCCTATTGAGTCGGCGCGATGATAATAAACAGAATTCCAATCTGCACGAGATGCCGTTTTCAACCAAGGCTCCATATCGAAATGAATACTTTGACCCATGATATGATGTAAACCCAAAGGTTCGGTGAAATCAACATACGTTTCTCTCGATTTTAAAAGAATATCCGTAATCGTTTTTACAGCGTTCGCATCGTGCGTCAATGTCATTTTTATCCATTCATCAGCAATTTGAGCGCTGGTTAAATCGTAATCCCAAGCCAATCTTCCATAAGCGTACCAATTCGCTTGCGACATAAAATGCCCTGTCCAATTTCTATCTGAACCTGTATTCGCAACGCCAGCTATTGCAGTAATAGAAGTTGACAGTTGACAGTTGACAGTTGACAGTTGAGCAACACCACTTGTAGCTGGTTTATTGTGACTGTCAACTGACAACTGACAACTGTCAACTATTTTTGCATCTAAACATTCCTTAAACAACGGTGCTAAAAACACCAAATTGGTTGACTGCCCTAAATACTCTTGGGTGATTTGAAATTCTAAAGCCAAAGGTGTTTTAGGCATCGCACCAAAAAGCGGATGAAAAGGCTCGCGCACTTGAAAATCTATTGGTCCATTTTTAACTTGAACGATAACGTTATTGGCGAATTGACCATCAAGTGGTTTAAATTCGTTGTAGGCTTCTTTAAATCTATCGCCGTTTGGGTTGGCAGCATAAACGAAAGCGCGCCAAATAACCAAACCATTAAAAGGTTTGAATGCTTCGGATAACATATTTGCACCATCTGCGTGGTTGCGTCCATATTCTTGAGGACCTGGTTCGCCTTCAGAATTGGCTTTCACTAAAAAGCCGCCAAAATCGGGAATATAAGTATAAACTTCTTTGACTTTATCTTTCCAAAAGTTTCTGACTGATGCATCGAGTGGGTCGGATGTTTTTAATCCACCCAAAATTTTGGGCGATGCAAAATTGACAGATAAAAAAACCTGTATCCCATACGCTCTAAAAATATCTGCGAGCGCTTTAACTTTGACTAAATATTCTTTGGTCAGAAATCGCGCACTGGCATTGACGTTGTTTAAAACTACGGCATTGATACCGATAGACGCGTTCGCACGGGCATATTCGATATAGCGCGGATCAATAACTTCGGGCAGTTCATACCATTTCCACAGCGATGAACCTGCATAACCACGTTCAATAGTACCCAAAACATTATCCCAATGATTCAACATTCTGAGTCGAATTTTGGGTGCGCTCGAAATGTTGAGATGCGCTATCGAATTGCCTGTTTGGATTTCGCGCAAAAAATTGAATACGCCGTATAAAATTCCTTTATCGCTCTGCGCTGAGATAATAATATTGCCTTTTTGGGTTTCGATTTTAAAACCTTCTTGTAGAGACGTTGCATGCAACGTCTCTACCTTTTTAAGAATGATGCCGCCGTTCGTAGCGGCTAAACCTCGTAGGTTTTCAAAACCTACGAGGTTTTTGCTATCGAGAAGACCCAACAACCCCATTTTTAATTCTTTAACCGCTGAATTGATAATAGGTGTTTCTTCAAAATCGGATTGGATAAAATGCGTAAAATTTTTATATTCTTTGAGTTTTGAGGCATCGCGTACTAAATCGTATTTAAGCCAAAGTCGGTAGCCATCATCAAATGAAAGTGAACAGTGAAGAGTGAAAAATGAAGAGTTAAATGCGAAGGTTGAATTAAATTGAATGAGTAAAAAGAAAACAATTAATGAAGCAGTGATATTTGCACTTTTCATTTTTAACTTTTCACTCTTCATTTTTAAAGCTACCTCAACACCGCGTAATTCCGCCAATCCTTTCAATCTGCCAATAGCAGAATAGCCTGGGTACGTTTTCTTTTTTAAATCACCCATCATCTGATGACCATGATCGGGACGCATCGGTAGAGACGTTGCATGCAACGTCTCTACAATTAAAATTTCTCGAATGGTATCAACCATATTCACATCGCCATTTAAATGCGCCGCTTCATGGAAAATTAATGGTTTGCCTTTTGCATCTGTCAGTTCGCGTTTCGTGGTGCGCAAATGAATAAAGTGGATACGCTCGGAAAACAGTTTCACCATTCTGGGAATATCATTATCGGGTCGAACACCCAAAGAACCCGTGCAAAATGTAATGCCGTTAGCTTTAACGTCGCAAGCGTTCATCAATTCTGTTAAATCTTTTTCTGTACTCACTACGCGAGGCAAACCCAATAACGGGAATGGCGGATCGTCTGGATGAATGCACAAATTAACGCCCACTTCTTGTGCAAAAGGCGCAACTTGTTGAATGAAATAGTATAAATTAGCTCTCAGTTCTTCAGCACCAATATTTTTATATGAATCTAAAAGTTTCTGAAAAGCATCCAATTCAAACGTTTCATCCGAACCTGGCAAACCCAATAAAACGGTTTGTTTGAGTTTTTTCTTTTCTTTACCTGTCATACGCTCAAATTTCTCTTTTGCTGAAATTTGCACTTCTTCTGTATAATCCAATTTCGCATTCGCTCTTTTAAGCATGAACAAATCGAAAATGGCAAAATCTTCCCAAACAAATCGCAGCGCGCGCGAACCGTCGGGCATTTCATAGTTTAAATCTGTGCGCGACCAATCCAACACGGGCATAAAATTGTAGCACACGGTTTTAATTCCACAAGAGGCTAAATTTTGTAGTGATTTTTTATAATTTTCGATATACAGTTCACGCGACGGTAATCCTTTTTTGATGTCTTCATGGACTGGTAAACTTTCAACAACTAACCAATGTAAGGGTGTAAATTTTTCATTTTTATTTTCGATGAAGTGCTGACGTTCCCTAATGGCTTCAACAGTCCAAACTTCACCCACAGGGATTTGGTGCAAAGCGGTTACAATACCTTCGCAACCTGCTTGTCGAATATCCATCAATGAAACGGGGTCTTTCGGACCAAACCAACGCATTGTATGTACCATACAGAATTAAGGAATTAAAAAATGAAGGAATTAAGGAATGATTAAGATGAAGTAAGAAAAATTCTTTAATTCCTTCATTCTTTAATTCCTTAATTTTCCGTTTCGGGAGGACCTAAATACGAAGGTTTAAGTCCACCTAAATCTGTAACAATTTTTTGCAAAATTACGGCAGGGTCAATCATCCAATATTTAAGGATGTGTTTCCCTATCGCATTAAAATTATGTTTTGTTGTAAGTATCTTTATGTTGTTCGCCACCATTTTAGTCCATTCTTTAGGTGTTCTATCTTTATGAATGTCGACAATTTGCGGCGTTTCATCATCAATACTTATCGCATATTTTAAGCCTTTATTGCCATTAAATTCTAAAGTAGGCGAAAGATAAACTTGTATATTCGCTTCACCAAGCTTGCTTATAAACAAATCGTATTCGAGATGTGGACTTTCTTTCGTCAAAGAAATAGAAGGCATATTCACCGGAAACGTTGTTATTCCGCTCGCAGTTCTTCCAATCTCGGGAATAATTTTCCATGAAATTTTGTCATTATTTATAGCACGCCTAAAATGTTCGGCTTCAATGGAGATATAACCATTAAGAGTGAAGTGCGAGGTATCAGGTGGCAAGTGTTTTTCCGATACCTGACTCCTGACACCTGACACTTGATACCTGATTACGATTGGCATTTTATTCTCTTTCGGTTGTTGCCAATATGTATAACCTATATGCGTTTGATCTGCAAAATGATTCCATTTACCGCTGACTAATTTTGTATTGAAATATACACTAAGGAGCGAATCATTTTTGTAGAGTGCTTCAGCTTTATCAGCATATTCATTAGTTGATAGTTGATAGTTGATAGTTGATAGTTTGCGACTGGAACTATCAACTATCAACGAACAACTATCAACGAGCTTAGCGTATTTACGATTTAGAGCCACGTTGTAATACATATCGTTTAGGTTTGCACATGCTAAAATAGGGTACAAAACCAACTGATAATACGCATCTTTATATTCTGGTTCTATTTTGTCGTAAACTGATTGCGCATTTTTTGCGAGAACATTATAATCGTTTACAACCTTTTCAAACTCGTTGTAATTATCCAAACTGTACGTATCAGGTGAAAGAAGTTCTGGTTTGCAACGCGCATTGTATTTGGCATAGGTGTCTAAAAAATGAGCGATTTCGGTGGCATATTTTTCTCCAAAAGTCTTATTTGCCCATTGTTTTGAATAAGTTGGTAGTTTTTCCAAATCCCAAGCACTGGGGTTCCAAGCATAATCTAAAAAGAAAGAGATTGGAAATTCCATCGGTTTTAAATCACCCACGTTAACAATCCATATCTCGCGCGCTTTATATTCATAAGCCAAGTGCATTTGTTCCCAAATTCGTGGCAATGGATTGGTGTTTACCCATTTATAATTTCTCGGACCACCAACATAATCGAAATGATAATAAACACCGAAACCACCTTTGCGTTCAGGTGCATCTAAATCGGGCAATTTGCGAATATTTCCCCAGTTATCGTCGCATAGTAAAAGTGTTACATCGTCGGGTACACGCATACCTTTGTCGTAATAATCTTGCACTTCTTTGTATAATGCCCACGATTGTGATTTTTCAGATGCAGGTTTACCCGATACATCTTCAATGATTTTGCGTTGATCAGCGACAATTTTTTCAAGTAATGCAGTTGCAGTTTCGCGCGTCATCGGCGCATCGCCATCACCGCGCATACCCACCGAAAATATATTTTCGTATTTATAGCGCTCCTTTACACTTTCGCGCCAAAATTCTTTTAGCGTGGAATCATTTAAAGAATAGTCCCAAAGAAGCTTTGAGCTTTGAGCTTTGAGCTTTGAGCTATCTCGAGAAAGCTCATGGCTCATAGCTAATTGCTCACGGCTATATCTACGCCATTCGTCATGAGCGCGCATGAGTGGTTCATGGTGAGATGTGCCAATAACTACACCATATTCATCTGCTAAAATAGGATTCATTGGGTCATCGACATGGAAAGCACTACCCCACATAGCGGGCCATAAATAATTTCCTTTCAAACGCAAAATGAGTTCAAAAACTTTGGTGTATAATTTTTGGTTGAATCCGCCATTTTTTTCGTTTGTCCAACCTGAAAGACATGGTGCTTCATCGTTCAAAAAAATACCTCGATATTTTACTTTAGGCTCTCCCAAAGAATAAGAGCCACTTATCACATACAATTCTGCTTGTTTTTTAACTGGTACATCCGCCCAAAAATACCAAGGCGAGACGCCAATATGTTCGCAAAGGTCGTAAATACCGAAAATAGTTCCGCGTTTATCACTACCAACAATAACCAATGCTTTTTCAACATTTGGAAAAGGGTTTTCAATAGTGACAATTAAAAATGTTTCCCATTTTCCTTTTATTATACTTACATCGAGTTTTTTATTCTCAATGTGTTGATCAATCAAAGCGTTTTTACCAAGCGTCCCAATAATCAGTACAGATGAGGTATTAGTTATAATAGATGAAATATCTTTCTCCTCCGAACTCATCCTTAATAACTCATCTCTTTTTCCTGTTACTTTTTCAATATCATTTTGCAAATCAGCCGAAGCGCGTTTCACTCCCTTATAATCATTCTCAGAGACGAGAATTGGGCTTGCTTTACCTTTACCAACAATTTGAAAATTATTTGCTCTATACACATTTGCAACATAATTTAGTTGACAGTTCCCAACTAAACTATTCATCAATGAGAGAACAAAAAAAATGCTTATTTTATTCACTTTATATTTATGTGCGATTTGAATAATTTACTTTCCTAATACTGTTAAAATAAGCACGACCATTTTCAATTATGAATTTCGTTGATAATTAAATAGATCGTGCAAATTACTTAAACAAAAGAAATGTATAAAAAAATGGTTTACTTGCTTCAGCTTTTAGCAATCAGCTATCAGTAGTCAACCTACGAGTGAACTGATAGCTGATTGCTATTTATATAAATACAACTCTACACGTTGTACGCCAAGTCCACCAGAAGAAATGTTTACGTGTCTTCCTTGATGCGTTTGGTCGCCATTCAAATGCCGTTTCACTATCCATTTATTATTGTCAAATCTACCATCCTCAACTTTCAATAAACCGACATTAAGTTCTTTGTTTTCGCGGTGTTTGAAAGTGATGACAACGCCATTCCCAGCTACATAAAATTCATTTTCGGCAGTTTGAATAATTAACGCACTCGTTGTTGGCCACTCATCTTTTTTATCACCATTATTCCAACTCAAAGTAAAATCGTGTTTACACGTCAATTCATATTTTCCCATTCTGATGATGGTTTCAGGATTTGTTTTTGATAACAAAACCCCTTTCATTGTTCCTTTACCTTGATTCTCAATAATTAATGGCGTAAGCTCTTTAATTAAACCGTACATTTTACCTAAGGGTTCTTCTTGCGGTTTTTCTGTCGACTCAATCGAAAAAGGACAAAAACCCAATGCGCTGTAATTGCTTATTGCAAATAGAGCTTTTGCTGAAACTGTATTATCGAATGCGTGTTCTGGTATAAATAAAGGGTCACCTTGCCGTGTGTATAAATCGCACCATTGTTTAAAATCAGGATTATAAAAATCAGGCACTAAAATATCAATCACTTTTCCCGCTGATTTCCAAACATCCATCAAATGCGGCAAAGGTCCCGCGCTCGGATAATTGCCCGGTTCACGGTTTGGTCTATTCAAAGCAGCATTAACATACATCGGCAAATTGTAAATTTTCTTTCCTCCTTCAGCGATTTTATTGGCAAATTTTGAATAAAAATATGCCATAAATATCTCATCGGTGTGCAATCCTTTTCCAAAAACTTCTTCCCAATTTCCAGTCGTTTTATAGCCATTCGTCTTCCAAATTTGAAGAAATTCAGGCACGAGCTTTTCTTTATTTTCCTGCAAACATTGTATCAATTCTGTTGGCACTTCTTTTTTAAAAGCAGTTTCAGCTAAAGTCTGATAATCTCTCGCAGTTGGCAGCATACCAATTTCATTCTCAACTTGAATCATTAAAACCGTATGCTGTGTTGCATCAAAATCTTTAATATAACGCATCAAATTTTCAAAAGCTTTTAAATCAGCTTTCAATACATTTTCACTAAAAGAACTTAAAATCTCTTGGCTTCTATCCGTATTATCTTTAACGCGTGGATATTTATCTTGATTACGTTTAACCCAAGCCGGAGCGTGGCTCGACATGCTGTTTTTCCATGACCCAAACCACAGAAAAACAATTTTCAAGTCATTTTTTCGCGCTTCGCTTATCAAATCTTGGAGCAAAGTAAAATCGAATTTACCTTCTTGTGGCTCTACCAATTCCCAATAGACTGGTACTAAAACCGTATTCAAATTCATCGTTTTCAACTTCGACCATACAGGTTGCATATTCTGCATGGTTGTAGCAGTTGAATTCCCCAATTCCCCACCCAAAATGATAAATGGATTCCCTTCAACTATCAGTTGCGTGGCGTTACCTTTTTGCAATAAATGAGGTATCGCATTTTGGCAAATGGTGAAAGAGAACGGATAAATAGAAAATACGAAAGAAAAAAGCTGAAATATTTTTTTCATTAAATGAAGCGCCTGATAAATTGTTTGATGGTTGTTCGTTGATAATAAAGTTTCAAATATGAACCCTATTACCAACGATCAACTCTCAACGAACAACTAATACCCTGTATTTTGCGGGAATTTTGGTCCATCTACAACCCTATCAATTTGTGACTGAGGTATAGGGCGTAATGCATGGAAATCTTGGATATATTGACCTGCTTCAGGATTCCAAGATTTAACGCGTCTTATCAAAGAACGTGTGCGCACTAAATCGTGCCAACGTTGCCATTCACCAAAAAATTCTCTACTTCTTTCGTCTAGAATAAAATCTAAAGTAACATCATTAGCTGTTATTGTCATGGCTGTAGCAGCTGCTGCATTATCTGCGGCAGAATTTGTTTTCCTGAATGCAGCTCTTTTTCTAATCACATTAATGAGATCTGCGGCTTTCGCATTATCACCAGCTTTGAAATAGGCTTCTGCTCCTGTTAAATATACATCAGAAAAACGGTACAGCACGCAAGGCCTTGTAGAAGGATCGTTAAAGTTAGCTCCACGGCTTGGATCCATAAATTTCTTAATGGCTGGGAAAATAGCGTTGTTCCACAAACTTGGAGGAACTACTATCCCTTTAAACGGTCTATTGTCAATAAATTGAGGAGCACCAGCGACTTCAAAATCAGGTAACCAAACAGCTGTGTCTTGCCCAATTGTTGTAGTATAAGAAATTCCTCTTTTATTGTTTGTAGCAGTAGCAGAATTAGTGATTGAAGTGTTTGATATATATACAGTATAAAAAGTATTGGAAAATCTTGAATCAACATTTCTATTTACAAAAGCTTGATCGAGGAAATAAGTTTTACCTTGGTTCGCTCCTGTAGCCCACTTCACTGTATTAGGATGTAAACGAATAAACGGTCTTCCGTAAAAAGCATCGCGTATCATTCCAGAAGTACCACTATTAACGAAAGCGCCATTATTAACAATGGAATTTACACCACTATTATTCGGGTAATTCCAGTTTGTAAACCATGGCGTCAGATTTTGTGCTGCGCCACCTGCCGCACCTCCTCCTACAGAATAATATCCATATTTCGGATCTAAAACGTGATCGCTCACAAACATGGTTTCTTTCCCATAATCGTTCGCTGGCACAAATGCGTCTCCATAATCTGCCCACAAATCAAGGTTATAACTTGCTTTATTGGCAATAATATCGCTACAAAGACTTGCTGCTTTAGCAAAATCATCGGCAGTATTATTTAACCAACCTCTTGTTAAATAAGCTCTAGCGAGCAAAAATTGTGCTACAGGTTTTGTAGCAGCTTTACCGAGGAATGGCGAAGTTGGTGTATTGGGTAAATCAGCAACAGCATCCGTTAAATCTTGAATGACTAATTTATACACATCCGCCGCCGGATCTCTCGTAGCTGCTTGAGATGGCACTGTAATAAATTCGGTATGTATAGGTACATCGCCAAATGTTTGTACCAAATAGAAATACCAGAATCCTCTCAAAAATTTAGCTTGAGCTAAATATTGCTTTCTTGTAGCATCCGGCAAGTCAATAGTTTGACCGTATTGAAGAACACCATTTAAGGTATTGATATCCTGGAAAGCAGTACCCCAAGCTGCGCCAAAATTACTCCCATTCAAGCCATTATAGGTACAAATTGTAGCATTACCGCTGGCACCTAGAAGAAATTCATCGGTTCCTGCTTGCATTTCATTAGTGAAACCTTCTGTACCCCAACTGGTTCGTATATCATTATAAACACCAGCGATACCACCTAATACGCCAGCAGGGCTATTAAAAAATGAAGGAACGACTTGCGATTGAGGATTTTCCTCTAATATTTTTTCACAGCCTGAATTAAATACAGCTATGAAACCTATGATTAATAAAAATTTTATTTTTTTCATCGTAACTTAATATTTATAAATTAGAATTTAAGGTTTAAGCCAAAAGTGAATTGTCGTGTTAAAGGACTATTCATATTGACAGCAATTTGTCTAGTAGGAGTTGATGCATCGCTTGCACCTGTAGCATTTAAAGCATTGGCATAGCCATTTCCTTCCGGATCAACAGCCAAACCTGCAGCAACAAGTGGAGAATAAAGTATAAATGGATTAGTAGCATTTACATAGAACCTGATTGAACTAATACCAGCTTTTGTCAAGAATGGATTAGATAAATAATATCCCAAATTTATACTCCTGCATTTAATGAACGAACCATCATAATAACCAAGCGTTGAACCATAAAATGCAACCGCATTACCAGCATCAGGTGCAGGGAAAGCATTAGTTGGATTATCCTTAGTCCAATAATCAACTTTCACCTGGTTTACACGGCTTTGATTAAAGAAAGCATAACCTGCAGTACCAGGTGCATCACCTGTAAGATAAGGCACAACTACTTTCATACCCATTCTCGCATACATCACAATGGACAGGTCAAAATTCTTGTAGCTAAAACGGTTTGTTAAGCCGCCCTCCCAATCTGGTTGGAAATTACCAATAACTTGACGGTCATTCGCGTCAATTTTGCCATTGCCATCTACATCTTGAACCCTGATTTGTCCCGGATATTGTACTGGAGCAGTTTGTTTGGCGATAGTACCATTGTCTGAATCAGCTTGTTGCCAAATACCAATTTTATTGTAATCGTAAATAACAGTGAGCGGCTGACCAACAAACCAACCTGCCCCTTTGTTAAAAAGCTCATCCGGAGTGGTTAACTGCGTAATTTTTTCTCTGTTAAAGAAATAAGTAGCATCCGCACTCCAATTAAATCCGCTGGTATTTTTTATGATTTCGAAAGACAACGTAGCTTCTAATCCCTTTCCTTCAGTTTTACCAAGATTCTTTAAAGTTGAACCGGCACCATTACTCTGCGGAAGTGGCACTGATAAAAGAATATCCTTGGTGTTCTGTTGATAATAATCGAGTGAACCTGTAATTCTGTTTTTTAAGATACCAAACTCTAAACCTACATCGTATTGTGAAGTTGATTGCCAACCCAAATTAGTGGCAGGCAAACTTGTAACAGTATAACCCAATTGTTGCCCGGCTGTACTTGTACCAAAATTATAATAACCAGAAGATAAAGCACCTAATGTTGCATAAGCACCCACGTTTCTGTTACCCGAAATACCCCAACCACCTCTTAATTTTAAATTCGAAATATAGCTTGAGTTTTTCAAGAAACTCTCGTTTGTAAGATTCCAACCCAAGCCGACTGACGGATAGTTGAAATATTGATTGCCTGGAGATAAAGTAGAAGAGCCATCTCTTCTCATGGTCAATGTCACTAAATAGCGGTTGTCATAACCATAGTTTACTCTACCCATATAGGAAAGTAAACCTGTTTCTTCAAAAAAATTACCTGTACTTGTGGCTGTAGGTTGTCCTGAAGCTAAAGCAAAGTTAGAAGTAAGAATATAATCGGCTGGGACCCCTTTTACATTAAAACTACTACCGAGAGAATGATTTTTTGTCAATTCAAACAAACCTGTGAAACTTATTTTATGCTTTTCAGCAATAATTTTATCGTAGTATAATAAATGTTGTAAATTATAGTCCCAATATTCAGTATTACGTAAATCTGCATTCGATGAAGCCTGAACAGTTGCAGAGTTTACGTAAGTGAGTGGACCCGAATATCCATTGAAGCCAGATTGACTATAATTTAAACCTGCATTAAATCTATATCTCAAACCGTCTAAAATATTGACTTCCAAATAAGCGCTATTAAATGTTCTAATAGAGCGAGATTGAGAAAGTAATGACTTTGCTTTGGTGATTAAAGTCAAAGGGCTAATTTGAGCAGCATCAATTGACCCTATCGCTGGATTTAAATTAACCGTTCCATCTGCATTATAAGCTGAAGCCAACGGGGTTAAGCGAGCTAAACCCGTAGGTACGCCATCACCACCCGGATTATTCGTATAGCTTAATGTATTGAGCGTATTTAATCCAATTTTTATGCGTTTACTTATTCTTTGATCAATCGTTGCGCGCAAATTGGTGCGTTGGAAATCTTGATTCGGAATGATACCCGTTTCATTTAAATAGCCTGCACCTAAAGCGTATTGTGTATTATCAGTACCGCCTTGCAAACCCAATTGGTGGCTTGTCATAAAACCTTGCTTATAAATTTGATCTTGCCAATTGGTTGAAACGCCAGCAGCTAAAGCATCTTTCTCTGCTTGTGTTAACAAATAGCTGGAAGTTCCTGGAGAGCTTCGGTTGTAAGTTGCCGCATCATCTTTGAATTTAGCATATTCAGTACCATTCATGATATTGTATTTTCCGGCAATGGATGTAACGCCATAATAAGCATCATAGCTCATAACAGGCTTACCAATCTTACCCCTTTTGGTTGTTACCAATATAACGCCACCAGCACCTCTAGAACCATAAATAGCAGTAGCAGACGCATCTTTTAATATTTCTATACTGGAAATATCATCTGGATTTATATCATTTAGACCTCCAAACGGAATTCCATCAACCACCACCAAAGGTCCATCGAGCGCATCACTCGCGTTATTGTTAGTCGACAAAGTTCTATTTCCTCTAATTCTGATTTGTCCTTGTGCGCCTGGTCCTGAACCATTACTTATAATCGACACACCTGCAGCTCTACCTTTAAGTTGTGAAATTAAGTTTGGCGCCGGAACTTCTCTTAATGTAGCTTCACTAACAGAAGTTACAGCACCTGTAACATCTTTCCGCGTTTGCGTACCATAACCAACAACAACGACTTGTTGAAGTAGAGAATTATCTTCTTCGATAATTACATCAATAGCAGAAGAATTGCCTACAAGAATTTCTTTTTTTACGTAGCCAATGAAACTGAATTCGAGTGTCTCACTGCTGGCAGCATCAATCTGATAGATACCTTTATCATCAGTTGTTGTTCCACGTGTTGTTCCTTTAACAGCAACAACAACACTGGGCAATAATTCTCCTGAAGCAGATTTTACAACACCCGATACCGCATGTTGTTGAGCAGATAATCCAGAAGCTACTAAGAGCAGTAAAAAAAGTAATACGTGATTTCGGTTAATGCTAACCCTTTCGTACAGTTTTTTCATTTAATACAGTTTTGAATTTGAATAGTTAATTTTAATGCAAAAACTATCTATCGCAGATAGGTCGATAAATACAGGATAATTTTTTTGAAAACGGTTTATTTTATAATACCAGTTCGAAATAAGCGTTAAATTTGCTATTGCTAAAATTTTAGCGAATTTATTTTGGTTTTTCTGGTTCAATAAATACCGAAAACGTTTCCGAAAACGTTTCTGATATATTCGTTGTTAGTTGCTCGTTGATAGTTGCTCGTTTGAAACTTGTCTATTTATGAACAACAATCAACGAGCAACTAACAACGAATATATGATTCACTGTACTACTTGTAATTCTCCCGCCAACATAATTAAAGCAGGCTTTGTTAGGGGCAAACAACGTTTCTATTGTAAACAATGCCAACAACATTTTACAATTGAAAAACCTGTTGAATTGGTTGTTAATAGACCACGTCAGACAACTATTGTCGATGTAGCAAAATCGCTCGGCATTGCACCGTCAACTGTATCGCGAGCATTAAATGGTAAATCGGATATTAGTGAAGCTACGCGGCAGGCTATCGTTAAAGCGTCTTTCGATTTAGATTATAGACCCAATTTCTTAGCTCAAAGTTTGCATAAAGGCGAAACGCATACTATTGGCGTTATTATTCCGAATATTGAGCGACCATTTTTCGCAGGTGTTTTAGCTGCCATTCAGGAAGTGGCAAGTAACAGAGGATACAGAGTAATGATTTGCCAATCGAATGAATCACATTTTACCGAATTGCTGAATGTGCAAACGCTCATGGCAAGTCGCGTTGATGGTTTATTGATTAGTCATTCGAAAGAAACACAATCCTTTGACCATATTAAATTGCATTTGAACAAAGGCATACCGATTGTGCATTTTGATAGGGTTTGTAATGAATTAAACACACCCAAAGTTATTCAAGAAGATTTCAAAGGTAGTTTTGATTTGGTAGAACACTTGATTGAACAAGGTTGTAAACGCATTGCCATTTTAGCCGGACCTGAAAAATTACTCATCAGTGAAACGCGTTTTGAAGGTTATAAAGCCGCTCTAAAAAAACACGGTATTGAGTTTAGAGAAGAATTGGTTTATCGCGGTAATTTTAAAAAAGAAGATTCTCTATCTGCACTCAATAAATGGCTCAATTTACCAAATCCTCCAGATGGCATTTTTGCAATACACTACGCTAACGCGATTGAGATGATGGTAGAGGCAAAAAAACGTGGCATTAAAATACCAAGCGAATTAGCTTTTGTCGGTTTTGGCGATGAACTTATCGCAGAGCTATTAGAGCCCTCTCTCACTGTTTTTCATTTGTTTCCATATCAAGTGGGGGAAATGGCGGCGCGCATGTTAATCGATAATATTATTAACAAAGAAAACTTTGTATCATTTAGTCAAACGATAAAAGGGGAATTGATTATCAGGGAGTCGTCAATGAAGAAATAAATACAGTGGTGAGTGAATAGCATGACTCAAGAACATTAAAACCCACTCCCTTATTTCTATGCGATGATATTTAAATCGCTATGTTTTATCGAGAACTGTAACGCTGGGTTTAAATGTTGGCTTTTTACTAAGTAACTTTGCGCTCTTTGGGATTTAGCCTTTTGCGGTTAAAAATGCGTAAATTTAACCGCAAAGGGCGCAAAGGGCTAAATCCCAAAGACCGCAAAGAAATCCTGCAAATTCTTAAATCTTGTAAATCTTGGTTCAGACTATACCATATGTCCAATTACTGCGCACTCTCATCGCCACCCCTTCGCTTTCGAGAGAAGAATCGGCGACGGCAGAAATTATTTTCAATTATCTCAAAGAAAAAACTGAAGCATATCCTGAACGCATTAGTAATAATGTATGGATACGCAATAAGCATTTTGACGAAAACAAGCCAACTGTTTTACTCAATTCGCATCACGATACAGTGAAACCCAATGCGAGTTATACGCGCAATCCGTTTGAAGCAGATATTATTGATGGAAAATTGTTTGGTCTTGGTAGTAACGATGCAGGTGGTGCATTAGTTTGTTTGATTGAAACCTTTGTAAATTTTTATTATCGAACAGATTTACGTTTCAATCTTATTTTTCTTGCCTCGGCAGAAGAAGAAATTTCAGGTGCGAATGGTGTTGAGTTGGCTTTAAAACACCTACCCAAAATTGATAGTGGTATAGTTGGTGAGCCCACTCTTTTAGATGGCGCCGTAGCAGAAAAAGGTTTGATGGTGATTGATGCCACTGCACAAGGCGTGGCCGGTCATGCGGCGCGCAACGAAGGATTAAATGCCATACAAATCGCTTTCGACGATTTTCAGAAAATACAATCGGGTTTGTTTCCAAAAGTATCTGAATTTTTAGGTGGAGTTAAAGCAACAGTTACGCAAATCAATGCAGGCGCGCAACACAACGTCATTCCCGATACGTGCAAATATGTGATTGATGTGCGCGTGAACGAATTGTATTCTTTGCAAGAAGTGCTTGAAATATTACAGCAAAATTTAAAAGCCGATTTAAAACCGCGGTCTATCCGTTTGCAATCATCAAATATAGATGCAAATCATCCTTTAGTTAAAGCCGTTGATAGCTTAAAAATTAGAAAATACGGCTCTCCTACCCTATCCGATCAAGCGCTTATGCCGTTTCCAACCATTAAAATTGGACCAGGTGATTCAGCACGCTCGCACACTTCCGATGAGTTTATTTTTTTGAAAGAACTTGAAGATGGTGTTAAGGTTTATAGTGCTATTTTGGAAAAATTAAACTTGTAGAGACGCCATGTTGGCGTCTCAAACAATAATGAAGACGCCAACACAGCGTCTCTACGAAAAACACAGACGCCAACATGGCGTCTCTACATTACAACCGCCAACCATTCTGCAACACAAACAGGCTTTTCGCTTGTTTCTGTTTCAAAAACACAAGAATGTGTGAGCGTATAAGAACCATTATTGTGCTCCATATTTTTCAAGCTACAACGCAGTCTGACTTTAGAACCACTCAAAACGGGTTGAATAAATCGAACACGATTAAAGCCATAATTAACCACTAATTGGGAATGGTCAATGGTGTAAATTTTATAAATCCACTGAGGCGACAAACTTAAAGTCATTAACCCGTGCGCTATGGTTTGTTTATAAGGTGATTCTGTTTTGCAGCGTTCTTGGTCGAGGTGAATCCATTGATGATCGCCTGTAGCATCAGCAAAAAGTTGAATCATATTTTGCGAAATAGTTGTCCATTCTGAAACGCCGAGTTCTTTGCCAACGAATGGAAATAAATCTTTGGGAGAATTGAAAACCCATTGACCATCCTTTAAAATTGGTTCAGCGTATTTCGGTTTAGGTTGCGGCAACGAAACCAAGTTTTTATCTGTAACAACTACAATTTTTCCTATGGCGCGACGATAAATTAAATCGTTGAGTGCTTGAGGTGTTTCTGAGAGGCTGTATTTTTTCTGGATGTAAGGAAAGAGTTTGCCTTGCTCGTACATCTCGAGAAGTTCTTGCATATTCTTCAAACTTTCGTGCGGCTGTTTTTCTGTAAAACTTCCCCAAAAAACACCTACTAAACTCGCACCTTTTAACAAAACGAGATTCAATGGAATTTTAGGGATCTCACCACCCGCAAAGCCAACAACCAAATACCTACCACGCCATGCCAACATTCTCACAACAGGTTCGGCAAGTGCATCGCCGACGGGATCGAACACGACATCAATACCTTTGTTACCGACAATGTTTTTTATTTTATCGCGCCAATCGCTTTCCGAATAATTGATACAATAATCGGCGCCGCGCGCTGCACAAACTTTTAATTTTTCTTCAGTACTGGCAGCGGCGATAACAGTTGCACCCATATTTTTTGCCAACTCAACTGCTGCTAAACCAACACCACCCGCAGCACCGAGAATTAAAATAGTTTCATTGGGCTGAAGCGCGGCGCGATCTTTCAAAGCATGATACGCTGTGCCATAAATATACAACATGCACGACGCGACAGAAAAATCCATCGAATCAGGAATAGGCAATACACGCATTGCATCGGTTACAACTTCTTCCGCTAATCCACCCCAACCTGTTAAAGCACAAACCCGCATACCGACTCGTAAATGTTTAACACCTTCACCAATTTCAATAATTTTTCCAGACACTTCACCACCCGGCGAAAAAGGTAATTCTGGTTTGAACTGATATTTATTTTGAATGATGAGCGTATCGGGAAAATTTAAGCTCACTGCTTTGACAGAAATTTTTATTTTTCCAGCGGAAATTGGTGGAGAATCCACTTCTTCAAATGTTAATGTTTCCGGTGCACCGAACGATTTACACAAAACAGCCTTCATATCCTACAATTTTGGGTAAATATACACTTTCTTTCAGTTGCTTTAAACATATCAAATATTGAGGCTTATAAAAATATACTTTATGGGAGATGCGCTATAACGCTGTTTGGCATCATATTTGAAAAATAATAAAATATAAAACGGAAACGCAAACAACAAACTTAAAAAAATAACAAAAATGAGTTTTTTAAAAAACTTATTTTTAAAGATACAAATAGGGGTATTTTTATGTTTTTCATTCGACTCTGGTTTCTAACGAAATCAGAGTTTTTTTTTGAAAAAATGTCAATCGATTCTATTCTGTTTTTGTAATGGTCGTCATTTTATTTTAAATTGATTTACAGATTAAAAATAGAGAAAATATTGAGGGTGTATTTACCGCGTCATCTGCTGCATTTTCCCATACGTTAAACTCCTCCAAACCCATTCAACTGGACCATAATTAAAATAACGCAGCCAAATTGTGCTGATAATAATTTGCAGCGTAAAAAGAGTAATGCCAAAAACGGTTAAATAAAATGGACCAACTTGTCCACCATAACCCAAACCTGCGCCTAAAAAAACAAAATTGCAGACTAATGAGTGCGTCATATAATTGCTAAAAGCCATTTTGCCTACGGGAGCTAAAACAGACATTATTTTGTTCCCAAAAGACGTTTGAAAACACAACATGAATGTACCCACATACGCCAAAGCCAAGGGTGCGACCCCGAAGGCATAGGCAATAGTTTGATAAAGCCCATTTATTTTTAAGTTGTAATAATCTGCCTCGAAATTGCGCATATAATATGCTAAAAAATAGTTGGCAGGCAAGCCGATGAGCAAACCCAAACCAATTATTCGATAAATAGTCTTTTTGTTTTGAGTGATATTTTTATAAAAATTGGAACGACCCAAAACAAACCCGATTAAGAACATTCCCAATACCTTTGGAATACGGCTGATGAAAAACAAATAACCAAAGCGATAAAAAACGCCTCCAATATTTGATTTGAGAACATCCCACCAACCAGCTTGTTTAATCCAATTGTCATAGTCGGCATCAGAGCTAATGCCTGTCAATTGTTGGCTAATTTTTCCGCCCATTTCATTTAAAATGCCTGAAGGTGCATTCAACCATTGCCATTGCAACTTTGCGGCATATAAAACTATGGGTAGTAAAATCAAAGCAGCACCCGTTATCAACAGGGTTTTATTAGTAAATTTTCTGAATGTCAGCAACAGAAAGCCAAGCATGGCATAGAAAAGGACAATATCGCCATTCCAAATGAGTATATGAACCGAACCGAGCAACAGCATAAACATCAATCTCCTTTTTATAGTTGGCATAGAGTCAACGCCTTTGTTCAACCCTCTCTGAATTTGCAAAGCAATACCCCAACCAAACAACAAACTGAAAATGGAATAAAACTTCCCATCAATAAACATAGCATACAGAAAGAAGAGTTTATTGTCTAATTCGGGCAATAAAAAAACACTCGTTTGCTTGACACTAGCACTATAAAGGCTCAAACCACCCATCGTCAGATTGGCGATGAGAATGCCAAATATGGCAAAGCCTCGGAGTACGTCCATAAAGATTTCACGGTCTTTGTTTTGAACTGGAGTGATGGTACTTGTCATTTTAAAATTTATTTTTTGATTAAATTACAGAATTTGTCAAAGGCACATCTGCATATTGCCAAGCCCGTTCGTATCGCAACTTGACCAATTGTGCTTCTGCTTTTTTACCTTGTTTCAACAGGGCTTGATATAAACCTATGAGTGCCCAGCCATTTTCTTTGTGTTTTTTTAAATCTTCTCTATAAACTTTTTCTGCTTCTGCGTATTGACCCGCTTCAATGAGCACACGACCGAGACTATGCCTTACTGAAAATAACCAGCTAGACGGCTCGTCGTAATAAATATTATCTTCCTTTTCAACGGACCTGCGAAAAAGAGTTATTGCCGACGCGAGGTTGCCTTTGCGGTAGGCAATTTCACTTTCAAGA
>JAYWBA010000256.1:0-9296 GCA_043781915.1 Saprospiraceae bacterium | reverse complement strand
ACGCCCGTAACCCGATTGTACTTCATCTAAAATAAAAACTGTATCTGTGAGTGAACACGCTTTTTGAATGCGTTGCAAAAGTTCTGCCGACGGAATATGCACGCCACCCACCCCTTGAATACCTTCAATAATGACTGCTGCGACATCACCCTCAAAAATTGCTTCGCAAACACCGTCAATGTCGGTGAGGTTGAAAAATTGCTTTTCAAAAGTCGCATTAATCGGTGCCACAATTTTAGCATCGGGTGTAACATTCACTGCAGCTGATGTCCTGCCATGAAATGCTTTATTGAATGCAATGACTTTTTTTCGTCCGTTGTGAAACGATGCCAATTTAAGAGCATTTTCGTTTGCTTCTGCGCCCGAGTTGATAAAAAATAATTGGTAATTATTTAACCCACTGAGTTCGGCAATGCGCTGCGCGACTTCATTCTGCAACGGATTTTGAACTGAGTTAGAATAGAACCCTATTCGGTTGAGTTGTTCGGTCAAACTTTTTACATAATGTGGGTGCGAATGACCAATACTTATAACGGCATGACCGCCATAAAAGTCGAAATAAGTATCGCCTTTTGCGTCAATTATTTCAAATCCGTGAGCACTTACTGGCTCAACATTGTATAAAGGATAGACATCGAACAGTTTCATGAGCAATTTTTATAAATAAATTAGCAATTGGAGTGCAAAAATGACATTTCTTTTTGAATATTTGCATTAATTTTTTGAAAGAGAAAGCGAAACTCGAAATTTAAATGAGTAAGAAAAAAACGAACGCGATTTTGCCAGTTCAGATTCTATTTGAAGACGACCATTTTATTGCGATAAATAAGCCTTGTGGTGTGCCGTCACAGCCCGATTTGACTGGCGATATTTCACTGCTCGATTATGCCGATAATGAATTGAACAAAAGTTTTTATGTTGTTCATCGACTTGACCGACCTGTGAGTGGTGTTATATTTTTTGCCAAAACAGATACAGCAGCTGATTACTTTTCCCAAGTTTTAATTCAACCCGAGACAGAAAAAAAATATTGGGCAATTGTAAGCAACTCTCCACCCAAAAAACAAGATACTCTATCGCATTTTTTAGAACATGATACGAAGAAAAATAAAGCCCGCATATACGATGAAGCTGCACCCAATTCAAATCCTGTCCAATTACAATACAACCTCTTAGGCGAAAGTGATAATTATTTCCTGCTTGAAATTACTTTACAAACGGGTCGATTTCATCAAATTCGTGCGCAATTAGCACAAATTGGTTGTCCAGTAAAGGGTGATGTCAAATATGGCGCGCGGCGCGCAGAAAAAGATAAATCCATTGGGTTACACGCTGCCAGTTTTTCGTTTAAAAGTTTTATGGGCGAAACTATTAAAGTTACTGCTCCACCGCCCAATCAACCCCTTTGGAATCATTTCGTATCAAAAATGCCTAAATATTAATTATTTTTTTTCTTTCCCCATTTATATTGGTGTGTCCAATACGCCACTTTAGTAGAAAGGAATCCAATACCCGCACCCACTAACACATCGCTGAGGTAATGTTTATTGTTCATTATGCGCAACACGCCGACTGACGATGCCAACGAATACGATACGTAAGGCACCCATTTATATTTTTCGCCAAACTCTTCGCTCAAAAAAGTTGCTGCCGCAAATGCCGAAGCTGTATGTCCTGACGGGAAAGAATTATTTTCACTCGCATCAGGTCGAAGTTTATGTATAACTGTTTTGAGCGTTAAAACCGTACCCAACATCAATACTTCACTTTTAAACAAAATGACTGAGCGATTAATGAAATCCGTTTTGGGCGTCATGCCAATAAAATCAAAACCGTACGTCAAAACGAGGGGCGCAAATTGTAAATAATCATCGGCATTGGTATTAAAATTGGCGTAATCTACATTTCTTTTTTTGAAAATAGCCTCATCAATAGATGGATTAAAATTAATGGCAGAAATTCCGCCGCCAATCATGAGCGCAGCAGGCGTTATGAGTTGCTGTAAATGCGTTTTTTTTATATTGGCAGTATCAAGCCCTTGCCCATTTAAATGTATTAATGCGCTGAGTAAAACGAGCGTATAGAAAAGTTTCATTGTAAACCGCTTGAGAATGTTGTAGTAAATTGGGCGCAAACTTAATTCAAATTAATGTGATTGTTTAGAGATAGATAAATTCCCGATAATTCAATTGAAATCGAAAAAATTTGGTAAATTTGAACCCATATCTCATTCAAGATATTTAAATCGAACTAATGCTCAAACTCTGTCTGCAGTTTTTCCGATTTCTTCTAATGTTAGTAGGTGTCATCTCTTTTAACAAATGCAGTTCGGGCTACAAAAAAGAAGGAAATAAAGTTATTTTCAATGGCAAAGAAGTCAGCCCAGATGTATTGGTTTTGAATGCTGTGTTTGCAAAAAACGATTCAACCGCTTACTTTAAAAATTACACAATAGCTGGGGTAGATATTCCAACATTTATTGCTTTAGATGAGCATTACGCCAAAGACAAAAATACAGTCTATTATTGCGATGAATACCGCGAGGGTGTAAATTATTATTTAACCAAACGCAGTGCCATCTCGCACATTCGCGATGCACATATTCTCTCTTTCACTATTATTAGTGAGGGTTATGCTAAGGACGAAAAGCGTGCTTATTTTGAAGGCATTGGTTTTGATGTGCAAGATTTGGCAACGTTAGAAGTAATCAATGCGCGATTTGTAAAAGATAAAACGCAGGTTTATTTTGAAAGAAAACCAATAATAGGGAGCGATGTAAAGAGTTTTCGAGTGCTGAACAATTATTATGCGCAAGATGCACAACGCGCCTACTATTATAATTTTGCCAACGAAATATACGGTGGCATTCATCCAATTCCGTGCAATAGCGCTTCATTCGCTTTGCTCGATTATCCGTATTCAAAAGACAATACATCCGTTTTTTATGTGTTCGATAAAATGATTGACACAGATGCAAGCACGTTTACCATTTTGAAAAATGGTTACGCGAAAGATGCGAAAAGCGTTTTTTTCGCATCAAAAAAAATTGCCGAAGTGGATGCCGCAACATTTACAGTGATAATGAACCCCGATGCTTATTCTTTAGAAGATGCTTGTTATGGAAAAGATAAAGCCAACATTTTCATGAAAGAAAAAAAGCTACAAGTAGCAGATATTGCTTCCTTTAAAATTTTAGGCTTTAGTTATACTGCCGACAAACAGAATGTTTATTACAACGGTAAAATCGTTAAAAACGCCGACCCGAATAGTTTTAAACTTTATCCGCACGATCAGGGCGATGAAGATGCGGAAGATGCAAAAAACAAATACAGCAAGGGGAAGAAAGTTGGCTTGTGAAAAAAGATTTAAAAAAGAAACATTCCCGATTTATTTAAAACAGCTTCTAAGTTTAATGCCATGCTAAGTATAGTTCTATAGAAATATAATGGCGACTTGCACGGTTAAGAAAATAGGATTATATTTGTTCATAAATTTAAAAGATTAAGCAAATGAATATTGCTGAATTAAAAATGGAAATGGTTGAGATTATTTCTCAAACATACGATGAGCTAACAGTAAATAGGCTTTATGCCAAAATTCATGAAATTATCGAAAAAGAGGAAGATGGTTGGAATGACCTTTCGCCAATTGAACAAAAACAATTAGAAGCTGCTATTGAAGAAACTTACGATCCGTCTAAACTTGTCTCTCATGAGGACGCTCTAAAAATGATAGACCAATGGTTAATAAAATAGAATGGACTAAGACTTCGCTTGCCGAATTGGGTCAGATTCTAATACATTTGAGAGATGAAGTTTCAGATAATTCTGCGCAGAAATTTGCCGATTTGGTAAAATTAAAGATTTATAAATTATCTTCTAAAACTTTTGAAGGCAGACCTGTGCCAAATCATAAAAGTATTCGATTCATTCTACTTGGAAAGTACCACAGACTATATTATCGTCGTCACGGGTTGACGCTCTTTATCACACGTTTTTATGATGCCCGTCAAAATCCAACAAAACGCCCTTACAGCGTAAATTAAGAGTAAAATGCTATGATTGAAAGTGAATTGTCTTTTGGATAAATCCTAAATTATTAAAATGAAAAATAAATTTTTCATTTCTGAAATTTCTGTTTTCAAAACTCAACCATAACTATTATTGTGCTGTTTGTGCGATGCAACTTAGCAACTTAAACAAAACTATTATTGTGCTGTTTGCGAAGTGTAATTCCACAATTTCATTTTAGAAAAAAATATTTTTCGTTATTTCAATTTAAAAAAAAGAGGCTGAACAAATATTCAACCTCTCTTTTAGACGCGATAAATCGCGTCTCTACAATCGTAATTTGAAATTCGCAATTCGTAATTGACTAATGTGCCATCTCATGTTGCGCTACTTCTTTCTTATGCGCTTCGATGAGCTGCATCTGCACATCAAGACTCACAATTTGGTATTCCAAAAAGTGCATATCGAATTTAGCGCGACCTTGTGTTATGGCACGCAGCGATTTTGAATAATCGTTCAGAGTAGCAAGTGGCACACGCGCGGTGACTTTTTGATACACACCCACACTATCCATTCCCATAATAATAGCGCGCCGATTTTGTAAATCGCCAATCACATCGCCCATAGATTCGGCAGAGCAAAGTACGTTGAGTTCGTAAATAGGTTCGAGAATTTGCGGACCTGCTTCAGGAAATGCTTCTTTAAAACATTGCGCGCCAGCAATCTGAAATGCCATATCGTTCGAGTCAACATCGTGCATTTTGCCATCGTAAACACTGCAACGAATATCGCGCACGTGACTGCCCGTGAGTGGTCCTTCCACCATTTTCTGCATAATGCCTTTTAAAATAGCAGACATAAATCGCGCATCAATAACACCACCGACAATGCAGTTATTGAAAATCAATTTTCCACCCCACGGCAAAACGTGTTCTTCTGTTGCGCGAACATTTAATCCTGCGGGTGGTGGCATATTTTCGAAATACGGCTCAATCCTCATGTGCACTTCGCCAAATTGACCTGCACCACCAGATTGTTTTTTGTGCCGGTAACTGTGATTCACCATTCGGGTAATGGTCTCGCGATAAGGAATTTTTGTTTTTTCGAATTGCACATCAACACCAAAAACCTTTTCAATACGGTATTTTAAAGTATCGAGGTGCATCTGACCTTGCGATAGCAAAATAGTCTGCTTCAATTCCATATCGTGCTCAACCAAAACAGTTGGATCTTCTTCCTGAATGCTGTGCAAAGCGCGCGCTAATTTTTCAACATCATTTTTCGATTGCGTTGTAACAGCAACACGCATACGCGGCGACGGATAATGAATTGGGTCAATTTCTATTTGCTGACCTTTTGCATGAAGCGTATTATTGGTATGTGCATTTTTCAATTTCAAACATGCACCAATATCTCCTGCGCGCAATTCAGAAACGGCTTCGCGCGTTTTGCCGTTGGCTATAAACAATTGACTAAATCGCTCTGTGCTTTGTGTTTGCTCGTTCACCAATTCATCGCCCGTTTTGAGTGTGCCGCTGCATACTTTAAAATACGATACCAAACCCACATTCGGCTCCGACATGGTTTTAAATATAAAAACAGCTGGATTTGCTTTTGAATCACATGGCAACATCGAACCGTTTGATAATTTAGCACCTGCGCGTTCACTCGGCGCAGGACAGACATCGTGTAAAAATCCCATGATGCGACCGCTTCCCATATTCATCGCAGCTGATGCGCAAAAAACGGGATATATCGATTGGTTTGCCATAGCAATGCGCAAACCTTTAGCTAATTCTTCTTCAGTGAGTGTTTCGTTGTCAAAAAACAACGACATGAGTTCTTCGTCGTTTTCAGCAGCAATTTCCACCAAAATTTGGTGCATCGCTCTCGCTTTCAATATTTCGGAGGCGGGAATACCGAACTTTTCTGGTTTTCCACCATTTTTATGAAACTTATACATCACCATGCGCAGCACATCAATAATGCTGTGAAATCCATCACCTGTAACAGTTGGATATTGCACAGCAATCACTTTTTTCCCAAAACGCTCTTTGGCTTGCGCTAAAGTGTTTTCGTAATCGGCTTTGGCTTGATCTAAATGGTTAATGACGAAAATAGTTGGCGTGTTGTATTCTTGAATGTATTCCCACATCAATTCTGTTCCAACTTCAACACCCGCCGTAGCGTTCAACATCATGACTGAAGTATCAGCTACTTTTAAGCTCGATACCCATTCGCCTACAAAATCATCGCTACCAGGTGTATCTAAAATATTCAATTTGGTGTTTTTCCAATCAACGTGCAGAGGTTTTGCAAAAATAGAGTGTCCACGGAGTTGTTCTAAAGCTGTGAAATCTGAAACAGTTGTGCCTTCAATAATTTTCCCTCGTCGCGTTATAGCTTTAGCTTCATAGAGCATACATTCAGTGAAAGACGTTTTACCAGAACCAGAATGACCCAAAAGGACAATGTTGCGCAATTGCGGTGTGTCGTACAGCATACGATTCAATTTAAAGGTGAGAAAATGAATTAAAGAACCATCAACGGTAGTTGATAGCAGAGACGCACTCAGTGCGTCTGTACATACAAGAACGCGTGGCGTTATCGATTAATAAACCCTTTATTTGGCTGCATAACTAATTTTAGAATTTAGTTTGCGAAAAAATGTGTTTGCCAATTATAAAACTTAATTGGTAGCAATAAAAGTAGTTGTTTATTTTGAATTGCCAAAATTTTGGTGGATTTATTTTTAATTTTATGCATGAGAATGTTTTTAGTTTAGTCAAAGTTATATCGAACTAATACCTGAAACTTGAATCTACTTTAATCGTTTAAGAGCTAAGTGACTAAATATTTATTCATGAAGAGGCTATTTGTATTACAAAGTATAGAAAGTGATGGTTTAAATTCTTTTATAGACTTTTGGTCAAAATTATATGAATTATCTGACAAAAGTTTAGATGAAAAACTTTACAATCCTTTTATTTCAAAACCTCAATTTGATGAATACGATATTCAAAAATTATTTGAATGGAAGAATGGTATGGAGTTAAGCCCATTAAAACAAAAATCTGTTGACAACAAAATCAAGTCTAAATTAGAGCGCATAAATTTCTACAAGTCTGATAATAATTGGGTATTAGAGAACTTTTTAGAAGAATTTCAAAATGTATCGGCGGTATGGAAAATTTTCCTGTTACATATAACTAAGCCAAAGCGTTATGCTATTTACGACCAACATGTCCACAGAGCATATAATTTTATTCATGAGCTTGAATACAAAACAATTTCGGCAGATTCAGTCAAAGATGTTGATAAATTAGCTTTCTACCGTGATACCTACTTGAAATTTATCAATAAACATAATGAACTTAATTTAAAAAAAATGGACGAAGCTTTAGTCTCTTTTGGGCAATTCTTAAAAAACAATAAACTACGAATAGTCTTTGAGTAATTTTAATCCCTTTTTTTTCGCTCTCAAAATATGTGTTTCGTAACAACTGTAAAGAATTTAAAAGTTCAACTCTACAACATCTTAAACAAAACATCCATTTTGAGTTGATTTTGAACTGTTGACAAATAATGCCCATTTTCGGTAACACTAAAAGTTGTAAGCATTGAAATAAACGTTGTTTTCTTTGACCCGTTTTAGCCAAAAAGATACAAGTTTTTCAACTTATGGCTGGCTATAATCCTAAATTCAACAATCGATGTAGGTTTCACCCCTGCACATACACCACATACTTCTCCTCAAAGTACGGCAGATTAAAATATTTTTTCACGGATGCTGAATCTGCGAAACTGAACAGCGGTAAGCTACTAAATCGCAATTACAAAACGTTTAAGCTAAAAAATGGTTTTTTTAGCTTAAATGTTGTTTTTTATAAACTTTTAGCCATAAATGAATTAAAAAAATGGCTAAAATAGTAGGTAGGAAAAGAAATTGCTCTTTTGCAATCGCTTGACTAGACTGATAGGTCGGCTTTTGTTGCTAAATATGGTCGGCATATTACTTAGGTGGATGAACGCCAAGTTTCAAAAGTGCTCGACGAAAATTAACAAGTCCAATTCTATTTAAATCTAAGGCTTCAACGGTAGCACGACCAATTTCAGTAATGCCAATAACCCGTAAAAAATCTGGAGACCAAATAAAATGATCGTACCAAGACATTTGACGTGGATGAAAAAGGAGGACTATTTTTCCGTCGTAAGGGTCAGCGGCATGCGTTTTATTGTATTTGGAACCATTGCATCCACCACATGCACAAGCTAAATTTTCTAAATCATCAGTACCATTTTTACTTGTAGGAGTAATATGCTCTGCCTCGAATGGTTGAGGTGAGTAAGCTAATAAAGCTAAACAATATTCGCAAATATAGCCAGCGCGTTCAAAAACAAGCTTTTTAATCTTTTTGCTAATCATCTTCAAATGGATTGAGATGAAGTTGCTTCATAAGTATATCCAAAGAAATATTGCGAATTCGCGATAACTCGATTAGAAATTCAAGACGTTCAGCATTTTTGGTTTCCATTTTTTCAATGACCTTTATCAATTCTTCATGCTCAATGGGCGTGATGGTTTCCTCTCGATTTTTTGCCAATAAGTATTCATATCTTTTTTGTAAAGTTGCAGGAATCGCTCTATTTATTTTTAGCAATAATTGACTTTCGCGTTCAGGAAGATACGCAACTTTGCGCCGCGCAATAAGATGCCCAATTTTTTGTATAAATTTTTCTAAATCTTTTGTCTCCAATTCAGAAATGCCGTTTAAGATGTCGTCCATTCCTAAATCAACTTGTTTTGTTATTTTGATGCTATTTCCGATATGAGCCATTAGATATTATTTTTAATCCAAAAACAAGATGCAAACTATAAGTTTGAGCTATTATTGACAAAATTAACGTTTTTTCTGAAATTACGTAGAAAAATAAAGTTGTGTTGAAATTCTATGTTCAGACTGATTTCACCCCTGCACATACACCACATACTTGTCATCAAAATGCGGCAGATTAAAATACTTTTTGACGGGTGTTGAATCGGCGTAAGTGCCGCGCCAGAGCGTTTTAATTTCTGCTTTGACGTTGCCGCCTTTGAGCGCGATGAGACCATTCGGTAAAATATTTTTGTGGGTTTTAGAAATATGTTTTTGCGACCAACGCATTAAATCGGGAAGTGGCGCGACTGCGCGACTGACGACAAAATCGAAACTGCCGACTTTTAAATCTTCGGCGCGAATGTGTTGCGCCTGCACATTTTTCAAACCTAAAACTTCAATGGCATCT
>JAYWBA010000255.1:0-24804 GCA_043781915.1 Saprospiraceae bacterium | reverse complement strand
ATAGATTGTGAATAAGCAACACAAAAATCACACTATTCGGCTTGATTTTTTAATCATGGAGTCCTATTTTGACTTTTACAATTCGTAACTCACGTTATATTATTCTTTCACAAATTTACCATTCGCAATCATTCCTTTGTCGTCATATCCAGAAACGATATACATACCTGCCGGTAAACCATCGAGCGGAATAGTTTGAATATCGAAATTGCCAATATTTGTCAACGAAATGGTTTTCACCACTTGTCCCCAAACATTTGTAACATGCAAAAGCTTGACGTTTTGGAGATTGCGCACAAAAATTTCGTTCGATGCTGGGTTCGGTGCAAATCCCAATTGCGCAATAGCCAGATCGTTTGTTCCCGTTTTTGTAGCTACACAACCTGCACCATCACCGATGACAATATCATCAATATAAGATGTTACATCGCTGGCAGTATTAACAGGTAAATTCAAATCGACGAAGAAAGTTAAACGACTAAAAACTTCACCTGCGACAACGAGTGGTGTAAAATCTGCGGTAATTTCTTCCCAATCATTCACTTTTGTATTAGCAATAGGAAGTTCATGACCATTTCCACTACCTATATTTCCTGGCTCGAGTTTCAAACCTAAGTTACCAACGTGATCCATTAAAACCTTAGCACGTACAGTAATTTTAGCGTTTGTCCATTTTAGTGGTGCATCCAAATCAGAGAATGCGCCTTCGAAAGGCAATGAGTTCTTAAAACGTGTAAATTTCAAAACGTTAGCACTAGTATCAATGCCCGATTTTTTCGGGTTAGCAACGGTTACTAAAGTGGTTGATTCTTTGGTAGCATCATTAGTGCCAAAATAAAGAAACTTTATAGGTTGTTCGAAGTTAGTTAAACAACCATTAATGGGTTCTGATTTCCATTGAATATCATCGACGTAATAAATATCGGTTGAAGTTGGAATAATCGCCACATTAAAGAAAATGGAAACTTTTTTAAAGTTTTGACCTTTGTATGCGCTAAAATCCGTTACATAAGTCACCCATTCACCTGATTTTGTTATGCTTGAAAATTTCTCAACCACAGGAGAAGTTCCACCTTCTAATTTAAAGAGCATTGGAACAACTTTTGGTGCCCATATTTTTATACTCAACTGATTGTATTTTGAAAGATCAATGGGCGTTGTATAAACATACGTCAAAGCCGAATATTGATCGAACGGATCGGTATATTCACCCACTTTGTCAGATGGATTGGTTGGTCCTTGTTTAGGATTTGGAATAGACCTTATCGGACCAGCAACATCAATAGGGTAATTGCGTTGGCATTCAAAATCGTCGAGAATGAGTGGATTGGCTACGACACCTAAACAAGCGTTAACGGTTGATTTACTGGTTGCAATATTATCGAAATAATACACTTTACCCGCAGCCGCAACCGATGGATCGAATAAGATATTAATTTTGCTGATGTCAGTAACACCTATGGCATTATTTGGCAAAGTGAACGCCAAATTTTCCCAAGCATTTTTGGTTGTTGTAGTAGCAGTCGCTACAAGATTACCTAAAGTTGCACTCACTAATTGAATACGCACATCTTTGCCTGAATCGGGCGCATAAATTTGCATATTTAATTGCGGTGCCGCTGATGTGAGTACAAAACCACTCAACGCACCAGTTAAAGTACTGATGACTGCTGTGCCTTTTGTATATTTACCAACGTTAGCACTACTGTTTATAGAACTTGTTGGTGCCGGGTTTGCAACCACAGCGAATGAACCGTGAAGTGTAGCATCGCTATTCAGTGGTACCCAAGTTACTTTTTGTGGTTCAAAATCTTCAATCGGAGGAACGGCTGTGAAACGAATATCGTCGAGATAATAAATATCACCCGCAACGCCTGGATTGCCTGCGTTTAAAAATAAAACGAGTCTTGTATTACCGCCTGCTGCTGCAGAACTAAAATCACCAACAGCGTCAACCCATTTATTGACTTGATCGGCTGTAATATTAAATGGTGCTTCTTTAGCTGCCGAGCCGCCTTCTAATTTCAATAAGAAATTTCCGGCTTTAGGCGCCCTAACTTTTACGTGCAAATACGGAAATTTGGTTAAATCTATAGGGTCTATATTATCATAAATGATACCCGCATATTCCGTTCCAGATCCCACTGCGTCAGCGTATCTACCCACTTTTGCACTGGTATTGATACCCGTTTTGTCAGGGTTATCGACAATAGTTAAACTATCAAGTGCACCAGAGTAATTTGTAATAGCACCATTGCGCTGGCACTCAAAATCGTCGAATAAGTTTTGAGTTGTTGGTGGTGTTACACCCGAACAAGCATCGTCAGCAATCTGAACTAAATTATCAAAGTAGAAAGTATCTTTTGAAGTACCATTGGTAGCATCAAAAAATATAGTGAGCTGCGTAAATCGCGTTACAGTGTCAACACTCTTTTCATCGAATGTTAACTCTTCCCAACGATTGTTTGAACCTACAATTTTCAAAATTTCTTTGGTTGCACCGCCTTCGAATTTAAAAATAAATTTTGTAGGACGGTTGGCTTTTGAAAATAACTGGATTTTAAATTTGCTATTGCCTTTTAAATTTAAAGGTGTTGCAAATTTGGCGTAAGCATAACTGTAAGCAGTCGTAGAATCCTTCACAAAACCAGCACATTTAGCACTTTTGTTAATACTGATTTTGTTGGTGTCGGGGTTGTTAACAACGCCCAAATACTTTGCTTTATCAGCTGCTACCCAGCTAAGTGGTGTAGTTCCAGCTTCAAACGTCTCGTTGATTTGTGCTTTTAGTACGGAATTTGCGGCTACTAGTAGCAACAAGAGTAATAATCTCTTCATTGGAGAAAGTTAATGGTTAGAAAAATAGGTGAATTAATATTTACGAAATAAAGGTAATGAAATTATTCGTGTTAGCAAACTTTTAATTGTTAAAGTTAATAATTTTTATTTTTTTAATTGAATCGTTAAATTGTGCGAGTAAAAAATACATGCCGTTCTCTACTTCTTTTAAATGTATATCGATAGCATTTCGCCCAATAAACAGTTGTTTTCTATCACTGAACTTTTTCACTAATCGACCAGTTATATCGTACAATTCCAGTGAAACGTTGTCTGTTTGTATTGAATTTATTTCAACTGTACCTTCACCATTCATTGGGTTAGGGTAGATTATTATACTCTGCTCATCACTTAAATTTTGAGTAGCAGTATTCACAACTGTTGAATCTGGCGCAAAACCGATGGCATCGAGCGCAGGTTTTATTTCTTTGTTCAACATAAAATTTTTCCAGAGCAAACCCGTGCGATAGTTTTCAATCATACCGATAATAGGTCCTTGATCAATTGCAAGAAAAGAATTGGCGTACCAATTTTTTGTTGGATTGAAAGCATCGTAAAAACCTTGTTCTGTCCACATTTTGGCGCCTTCTTTTCTGTAAAAATATTTGAGTGCTGCCAATGATTGTGTGGGTGTATAAGGCATAGATGATAGTGCAGCAGTGGGTGTAATTGTTCCGTTGTCGGCTGAGCCAAAAGGTTCGTGCGCAGCATAACCAAACGGATCATCACTTGCTGTTAATCCCCAATTATCGCCGCTGTAACCTTTCCATTGTTTCGGATTTTCTTTGCAAAAAGTATAATTGATGAGCGATTGGTTGATATTGTGTATGAAATAATTCGCATAAGCATCTTTTTTATTGCGTGGGTCGAACCCGAGAAAAGAATAATGCGCGAAAAATAAGGGTCCACCCGCCAACGGACCAACCGAAAGCTTGTAACCATAATATGTTTGTCCGTTCCGATAGTAAGGCGAACTCGCCCAACCTTTGTGATACAGATCGGCGGGAATAGCGTGTGTCGGTGAAGCAATAGCTAAAATATAAGTAATGAGAGCTTCGTAATAGCCGTGTAAAGCAAAATTTATTTTAAAATTGTAAGTCGGCGACCAATGCCAGTACAACACATTCGAACCATTTTGCCTATACCAATCCCATTCAACAGCTTCCCAAATAGATTGAATATTGGCGCGCAATCGCGTTTCATCAGCAGAATTTGTATTGAAATATTGTTTTGCTGTGAGTAAGCCTTGAATCAAAAACGACGTTTCGACCAAATCGCCACCATCGTCGTATTGACTGAACGGCACAACTTTACCTGTGTTGCCATTCATCCAATGTGGAAACGCCCCATGAAAGCGATTGGCTTTGAGAAGAAAATCTGTAATTTTAAGTAATCGCGTTGTCGCATCGGCGCGCGGTACAAATCCGCGATCGGCAGCAACTACCATAGCAGAAATTCCAAAACCTGTTCCGCCTATTGTAACCACGTCGCCCGAAGAATTGCGCTCGCGCGCCATACCCGAATTGGGATGTCCGTATTCCCAAAAATAACGGAAAGTTTGTCGTTGTACCATTGTGAGCAATGCAGTATCGCTCAAAGTTTTTGTTGAAACAGACACTATATTCGAAAAATCGGAAACATCGCCATTTGCGTTAAACGCACGCATTTTAAATGTATAGTTTTTATCGGCAAATCCTTCACCCAAATAATCTAAAAAATAAGGTCTACCGGATTGAATTGCTTTGTGCAGTGTGTAATTTATGCCATCAGTCGATTGGTAGAATTCATAACTACTCGCATTTAGTGCTGGTGTCCAGTTAAATTCAATGTGCGCATCGCCATTGAGTGCCGATAAATTGGTGGGTGCAGTTAAAATATTTGCTCCGCTGTTACCGCCGTAATAAGTTCGAACGTTGTCTAAATAAATTGTGTGATCGATACCATCCGCAGCGTTTTGACCAAATACAATGGATTTTGTATTCGTGAAATCAACACCATTATTACCTGCATCGGTAAAAAAAATATTGAGCGGTACGCGAACAATTGTCCAAGTATTGGGTGCAATGTCATTATTGTAATCGCTAATATTGTATTTCTGCGATTTAGTGCTGCCTGGTCCGCACTCTAAAAATATTTTAGGCATTTCTGCTTTGGTTAATCCTGTGGGAGCAAAAACTTGAAATGCAATCGAATCAGACGCGTTAATATCTTGATACTTAAAACTCGGATCGATGATATATGCTCCCCAATCACCACCCGTTTTTGAATTCCAATGCAGTTTTAAACTGTTCGTGCCTTGAAAAAAAATGGTCGAACTGGCAGGTATTTTATCGTTGCTTGGTCCTGCTTGTTCAAAAGTACTCGGTGGCGTTAGCGTTGTAATGCCCGAATCGTAATAATTGACATTGGCTGCATCTCGAAAAAACCAGATTGTTTGACTTTGAGCTGCGAAAAATTGAATCAGAATGCAAAATAGAATGGGTATTTTTTTTTGAGATAGCATTTGTAGTCTTTTAATTTTCCAAACGAATATTAAAAGCGAATTTACGAAATTTTGTTTTCAATTGTTGATTTTTTATTTTTATTTTTTGGTGAGCATTTGTTTGAGGATGGAGAATAAAATTTTTACTTTGCCTTCATCTTATTGTTTTTCGCTTCGTGCGTTACTTCAGCTAATCCAAGTTCTTCCATCAATGGTGGCACATACATTCCAAATCGACCACGAAAACCTTTTTTCAATCCGTACCAACCACCAACGGGATTATTTTCAGATCTTCCCCATGCCTCAACCGTGCCTTCTTTAGCGGGTTTTTGCTCATCCGCAGAACCGAGATCCATCCAATCGCCGTGGGCTTTGAGCATGGCGTGTAAATCGTCGAGACAACGAGCATCGTAATGCAAAATAGTAGTTCCCACTTTGCAAACAATAATTTTTTTGCCATCTTTATCATCCATATACATTTCGTAATCGGAAGATTGTGGTGGTGTTTTTAATTTCCAAGGATTTTCTTTAGTTCTGAGTTCCATTATTTTAAAGTTTTGAAATTATGGATAAATTTAGGCTTTTTTTCGAAATGTGTTAAAAATACGTTGCTCACTACTACTTTTGCTGAAGCATAGTCGGGCGCAAGTTCTAATATTTATTGTTGGTTTAGATTCATTTTCTGTCTATTTCAATGTGTAATGGCAATTTTATTTTCTGTTCTGAAAAGTATCTTCGACAAATTTAAAACAAAAAATATTGAACGGCAAAATTAATTGTAAAAAATATAAACATTTTGTTTTTTATAACTTATTTTTTGTGCCTTGTTTTTCGTTTTTCATCGAGGGAAGCCCGATGTAAAACGAAAAATCGTTAAAAAACGGGAATATTCTTGTTCTAAACATTAATTGACAAAAACCCAATTTCAGTCTCGAAAAGTTCTTAAAAACCGAATATCTGCAAATATTCCATTGGTTTTAAAAAAAAATTAACTTATTCTTAAAATTTTAACTCTAATTTCTTATTTTTGATTCACTAAGTTACTTATTGAAAATTCTAAATTTTATTAATTCAACTTAAAATTAAATGTATGAAATTTGAGAAGCTACGCATAGCGATATGCTTTTTAGTGTTTTTTACAACGGCAATCTTTTCGATAAAAGCACAAAATGTTATATCGTTTACATTGCAAGGCGTTGTAAAAGACGAAACCAGCACACCTGTTCCGGGTGCAACCATTCAACTCAGTGGTACAAACTTGGCGACAAGCACTGATATTGATGGAAAATTTTCCCTTTCTGGTTCTGCTACAGAAGGTAATTACAACCTTATAGCCTCATTTGTTGGTTATGGTGCGGTTAACAAACCGATTGTAATTAATACTGAAACAAAAAATGTTGGTTTTGATTTCGATTTAAAGCCCGATATTTTAAATCTCGATGAAGTTGTAGTCACAGGTGCTTCACCCACTTCAACGCGTAAACAATTGGGTAACTCAATTTCGGTGGTGAAGCAAGATGCTTTGCGCGACGCAGGTACGAGTAATACGCTCGGTGCGCTTTCAGGTAAAGTGATGGGTGCGCAAGTCACTCAAAACTCTGGTGATCCTGCGGGCGGATTTAGCGTGCGATTACGTGGTGCGGGTTCAATCAACTCTTCGAGCGATCCGCTGTATGTAATTGACGGCGTTGTGGTCGATAACTCATCTCAAAACGTTGTTAACCTATCCGCTGATACTCAGGGTGCATATATTAAATCGGGGCAAAATCGCCTCGTCGATATTAATCCCGATGATATTGAGCACGTGGAGGTTTTGAATGGTGCGGCGGCGGCGGCTATTTATGGTTCGCGCGCAGGCAATGGCGTAATTCAAATTTTTACGAAGCGTGGTAAATCTGGTAAAACCGCAATAAATTTTTCAACCAGTTTTATGGTGAGCGATTTGCGCAAGGAAGATGCCATGACAACGTATCCAAAACGTTTCGGCGTACCAAGTTCAACAGTTGCTTCAACAGATCCTACTTATTTAAATGCTACGGGTGATCGTTTATCAATTATCAGATCGCTTGGTTTTTCAGCCGCTGGTTTAGACGCTGCGGGTACAAAATATATAAAATATCCGAATGCAGCTATATTGATTACCGATCAATACAACGTTCAACGTTACGATTATTGGAAAGATATTTTTACTTCAGCTACTGGTACTGATAACAGCCTTTCGTTCAGCGGTGGAAGCGACAAAACGCAGTATTTTGTATCGGGTGGCTATTATGCTAACGATGGTATTCTTAAAAATACAAATTTTAAGAAATATACTTTGCGTGCTAATATTGATCAAACTTTGGCTTCTTGGGCAAAACTTTCGGTTAACTTAGCTGGAAATCTTTCAACGAGTAAAGACCAACCGAACGGTAATAACTTTTTTAGTCCTATTTCAGGCGTATTTATTATAGATAACGTTTGGGATTTAAATCGGCGTGATGGCAATGGTAATTTACTACCGGTTGAGCGCGTGCGTTTAAATCCATTAAGCACTGTCGAGACTTTTAATTTAACACAAGCAACCACGCGGGTTATTGGTAATGTCAAATTAAGTTTATATCCCGTTAAAGGTCTTTCGGTTGATTTAGTGGGCGGTTCAGATATGTACTCACTGCAAGGTCACGAATTTCATCCGCGTTTACCGTATTACGATGCAGTCGCAGGTAATATCAGTACAGGTTTTTATCCCGATGGTTATGTCGGTGTAGCAACAAGTAGTTTGCGTTCATTTAACCACGATTTATTAGCCAACTATAACACTACGCTTGTTGCAGGATTAACTTCAACGACAACTGCAGGTTATCAAATTCAGTATCAACACGCAGAATATGGCGCAACGGACGGCAATGGCTTAGCACCTTATGCACCAACGGATGCTTCAATTGCTAACGTTCAATCCATCATCACGCCTTATACGCCTACACAAACAGATCGCCTCATCAGTGGTTATTTTGCGCAAGAAACTTTTGGTTATAAAGATCAATTTTTCTTAACGGGTGGTATACGCGTTGATAATTCATCATCTTTCGGCGCAGCTAATCAAAATCAAGTGTATCCAAAAGTATCAGGTAGCTGGGTTTTGAGCGATTATTGGAAAGGCTCTTCTATTGCAGAAGTTATCTCAACGGCGAAAATAAGAACAGCGTGGGGCAAAGCGGGTAATGTAACAGGCGTTGGTGAATACGACCGTTACAACAGCGTTGCACTGGGTAGTTATAATGGATATCCGTATGCTAAAGCACCAACACCTTACGCTAACTCAAATGTTAAACCCGAGACTAAAACTGAAATTGAGTTTGGTGGCGATTTTGCATTATTCAAAAATCGTTTTGGTTTGAGTATCAATATTTATAATCAAAAAGTGACAGATTTATTATTGACAAAAGCCATTTCACCTTCTGTCGGTGGTACGCAAGTGCTTTCAAACATCAGCGCAGATTCAACTTATCTTCAAAACCAAGGTGTTGAGTTAATGTTGAACGCTGCAGTTATTAAACAAAAAGATTTAAACTGGAATCTTGGTGTCATATTCAATGCCAACAAAAATAAAGTATATGGTATTGACGGAACTATCATTGCTTTGAGTACGGGCGGTAATTTAAACGCAGCTATTAGTGGTTATTCTTATGGCGTATTTTATGGAACATATTATGCGCGCGATGCTTCGGGTAATATCATCAAGAATTCATTTGGTGTGCCTTTATCAGCGCGTGGCGTTCAGAACGGACCTTTAAGCGTTACGGAAAAGACAGATAATGGTATTCCAGATACAAAATATGCTGAATTGCGCAAAGTGATTGGAGATCCAAATCCGAAATGGACAGGTTCTATTACTTCGGCTTTAAGCTATAAAAAGTTTACTTTCAGTTTTTTAATTGATGCTGTTTATGGTGCGCAAATCAATAACTGGAATAGAATTACTTCGAATAACGTGGGTTGGGGACCTTTAGCTGACCAAGAATTACGCGGAACAGTACCGCGTGGAACAGTGGTTTCGATTGCAGGCGGATTATTGGGTGGTTCACGTATTTACGAAGAGCATATTGAAGATGCGACTTTTTATAAATTGCGTGAAGTTGCACTGTCATATAATCTTGGAAAATTCTCAGGTTTTGCAGAAAATGCCACCATTAGTTTCATTGGCAGAAATCTTTTCTCAATTGATAACTATCAAGGCTTTGACCCTGAAACAAGTTCTTCGGGTCAATCTGATAGAATTAGAGGTAACGATTTCGGTGCTGTGCCTATTCCGCGTCAGTTTGCTGTGAAATTAAATGTACGCTTCTAACCAAAACTCGAATTGATAGAATTAAAAGAATTTAAGGAATTGTCTTTCGAGTCATTCTTTAAATTCTATAAATTCGAGTCAAAATGAATTATAAAAAAATATTAATCGCGTTTTGTGCCATTGCAGTCTTCCAAACCAGTTGCACTAAAACTTTTTTAAATCCGAACGCCCCTGATTTAAGTGCCGTTCTGACAACGCCTGAAGGTTTGCTTTCCTATATTGTAGGAACAAAACAAACTTGGGCAACAAGCGTTCGATATTACGAAACTATTTGTGGTGGACAAAATACGCATGAAGTATTGGTTTTAAATAATGGTAACGCAGATTTAGCTGCCTTATACAATGGCGGCACTAATGTGGGTGGCGGCAATGCTTTAGTGCGTGCTTTTTGGTCGAGCTTAAACACGGTTCGTGCTAATGGGCAAATTTTGATTGACAATTCAAAAACCGTTCTCAATCCACAAGTTCAAGCTACAGTGAATGCTTATGGCAATTATTTCAAAGCTATGGCTATTGCAACCATTGCTGAATATTGGGAAAATGTACCCGCTACAGTAATTTCATCTACAGATTATTTGCAAGGTCAGCGCGTAAGTTTTAAAGATCGAAACACCATGCTCGATGAAGCGATTGGTAATTTGACAAATGCCGCATCGACGCTTTCAACAACGCCTGTTACAGCAGCAAACGCTTCGTTGGTAGCTTCTAATTTAGGTTTTGATATCGATTTGCCGAATGCCATTCAAGCATTATTAGCCCGTATTTATACAGTGCGCGGTAAAAGTGCAGAAGCTTTAGCAGCAGCGAATAAAGTAGATTTAACGTCTAAATCAGTTTGGAAATACGACGATGCGAATCGCAATCCATTGTATAACGACGTTTCAACTAATAATATCAGTGGTGGCAACGCGATAAATTTTGGATTACCTGCATCCCTCGCACAGGTGGATTCAACAGACGGACGTTTAGCTTTTTATCTTGGTAGCGCAAAAACGAGTCGTATAACAGGTTTCGCCGTAGCAACTACAACATCAATACCAGTTTATTTACCAGGCGAAATAACTTTAATTAAAGCTGAAGCCTACGCACGCTCGAACGATTTGACAAATGCCACGGCAGAGCTAAATAAAATTTTGACAAAAACTGCCGATCCGTTTGGTGTAACAGCTAAAGGCAAAGCATATTCAGGTGCAGCAACGCAAGCAGCAATTTTGACAGAAATTTATCGCCAACGTTGCATCGAATTATATCTCTCAGGTCAACGCCTTGAAGATGTGCGCCGATTTGGTCGCCCTATTTTGAACGATGCCAATTCAGAAAGTACGCGTAAATTCTACCCATATCCAAACGTAGAGCGCGACGATAATCCGAATACACCGGTTGATCCCGCGGGATAAGGTATAAATTTGTTTAGTAAACATCATAGGCTGCAATTTTGCAGCCTATGATGTTTACTAAACAAATTTTAAGATCGATTTCTGAAAAATTTAGCGCAAAAATAATACTTTTTTAGATTTGAAAACGTAATTTGGCGTTACTTTAGCAAATAATTTAAAAAAATGCAACCATTCAAAAACTATTCTACTTATGTCGCACATTATCCCGCAAGAAAAAATTAAAACTAACGTATTCGATACCTCGAAACAAGCCGTTGCCACTGTAGCTCGCGAAATAGCGCAACTGATTAAACGCAAAGAAGCTGAAAAAAAACCGTGTGTTTTAGGTTTGGCAACAGGTTCAACACCCACAGGATTGTATTCTGAACTCATTCGATTACATAACGAGGAGGGTTTAAGTTTTAAAAACGTCGTTACATTCAACCTCGACGAGTATTACCCAATTCAACCCGATGCCTTACAGAGTTACGTCAATTTTATGAATGTGCATTTGTTCGATTATATTGACATAAACAAAGCAAACGTACACGTACCCGACGGAACAGTTGCAAAAGACAAAGTTGGAGAGTTTTGTAGGCAATACGAAGAGAAAATTCACGCTTTCGGCGGATTAGATTTGCAAATTCTTGGTATCGGTCGCACAGGTCATATCGGTTTTAACGAGCCAGGTTCAGGCATACATTCTCGAACCCGCCTCATTAGTTTGGATAGCATTACGATTGCCGATGCTGCGAGCGATTTTTTTGGTGAAGAATTTGTGCCACGCAAAGCCATCACTATGGGTGTGGGTACAATCATGGAAGCGCGCAAGATTATTTTAATGGCGTGGGGTGAAAATAAATCGCTCGTAATTAAAAAAACAGTTGAAGGCGACATCAGCGATATTATACCTGCAACCTATTTGCAAAATCATCCGAACACCGAATTTTTTCTCGATAAAGCGGCAGCTTCGGAACTTTCGCGCATAAAAACACCTTGGTTTTACGGTGATTGCGATTGGAGCGATACACACCTTTTGAAACGCGCCGTTATATGGTTGAGCCAAAAACAAGATAAATCAATCTTAAAACTCATTAATAGCGATTATGCGGAAAACGGCATGTCGGAATTGATAACTGAATACGATACAGCCTACAATATCAACATAAAAGTGTTCGATATGCTGCGCAAGACGATAACGGGTTGGCCCGGCGGAAAACCGAATTCCGATGATTCGCGCAGACCTGAACGCTCGTCACCATTCCCGAAACGCGCCATTATTTTTTCACCGCACCCCGACGACGATGTGATTTCTATGGGTGGAACTTTTATTCGTTTGAGCGATCAGGGACATGAAGTGCATGTGGCGTATCAAACTTCGGGAAATATTGCAGTGTTTGACGAGGATGTTATTCGCTTTGCCGATTTTGTCAACGATTTTCACGAAGCGTTTGGTTTAGATAAAACCGTCACACAAGTAATGTTTGAGACAATTCAGAAAAAATTAGCGACAAAAAAAGCAGGCGAGGTGGACGCACCAGAAGTTTTATTGTTCAAAGGACTTATTAGACGTGGCGAAGCCAAGGCGGGTGCGCGTTATGTGAGTGAAAATGTTCAAACGCATTTTCTCGATTTGCCTTTTTACGAAACGGGCACTATTAAAAAGAAACCGCTGAGTAAAGCAGATATTGACATTATTGTTGCGCTGCTTCAAAAAGTAAAACCACAACAAATTTATGCTGCGGGCGATTTAAGCGACCCACACGGTACGCACCGCGTGTGTCTCGATGCCATTTTTGCGGCAGTTGAAGTTTTAAAAAATGAACCTTGGATGAAGGATTGCTATGTTTGGCTCTATCGTGGCGCTTGGCAAGAATGGGAAATTGAAAATATTGATATGGCTGTACCGCTCAGTCCTGATGAACTCATGCGCAAACGCCGTGCTATTTTCAAACATCAAAGTCAGAAAGACCGCGCCATGTTTCCAGGCAGCGATGCGCGCGAATTTTGGCAACGCTCAGAAGATAGAAATCATGGCACTGCTAAAATTTTCGACCAACTCGGCTTACCAGAATACGAAGCGATTGAAGCGTTTAAACGGTGGAAATGAATGAGTGGTGTTTGATGAGAAATTAATAGCTAAATAATGAGTAATTTTATGTAATTGTTTAGCTAAAGCTAAATTATTCGACAATGGAAACGCGGATTTTCGCAGATTTTAGCGGATACATCGCGGATTTTGATTAAAATAAAAAAATTAGATTTTAAAATCTGTATTATATCCGCCAAAATCTGCGAAAATCTGCGTTTCCATTGATACACATTTCAGCTTTAGCTGAATAATTACTAAACATCCAATTTTATGAAACAGGTTTTTTTATTATTTACTGTTGTAGGAATTTACGCTTGTACTTCAAAACCTACAATTACTGAAGCAGCACAAACATCAACTATTGCTAAATCTACAGTTGCATCATCCGAGACTATATGTTATTTAAAAACCGAAGGACCCGATTCAATAAAGGTTCAATTAATACTTAATGGCGATAAAGTTACTGGCATCATGCACTGGATGCCTGCTGAAAAAGATGGTGCTTATGGCACGCTCGCAGGTAGACGTGTCGGCGATTCTATCTTTGTTGATTACAATTTTGTGATTGAGGGCGATAATGAAATTGAATCGAAAATATTTATTTTGAAGCCCGATAAACTCATTGAGCTTTCAGGTGAATTAGAGCAAAAAAATGGCAAATCTGTTATGATACATCCCGAAAAAGCGAAACAAGGAGATGTTTTATTAAAAGCGGATTGCTCTAAAATGCAGTTTGATTACGAGTAAAACTTTATACAACTCATTGGACGATGTGAATAGCCGAACGCAAACTTCACACACTTCAATAATTTCAAAAATGAAGATTAAGGCTGTTTCAAATTTTAGTTTGTTAGTTTATATGATTTTTTTTTCTTGCTGTGAGAAAAAGCAACTATCTATTGAGAAAAGGGTTGAGGAAACATTTGACATTGAAAATTATAGAAAATATTCTTACTTAATTGAAGAACAACAAAAATTATTTTCTTTGAACGGTTTATTAGTGGATGAACCTGAAAGTAGAGCATTAGAAATTTTTGGAAAGCCAGATTCGATAACTGCTTTTAGGAACCCATTATCTGGAGAAATATTAAGCTATGGTTTTAACTCAACAACTTTTAAGAATACTCATGTATTAAATTATAAAGAGACTCAAATTTGGATATTTAAGCATAAAGTTCATGAAGTATTTACACGAAATAAAGATTTTTGTTTAAACAAATTAGACATCAAAATAGAAGACTATTATTACGAAATAAAGCAAAAATTTCCAGATTTTATCTGGTCACCCTATCCGTTTTATCAGCGTTATTATTATGAGATGGATAACGAAATATTTAAGAATAAAGAATTTAGGTTGAGTTACAATACTTATGTTGGTTTTAGTCAAGAAGGTGGGTTAGTATTTGAGTTTAAAGAAAATAAACTTTTTGAAATTCAAATATGGGGCAAAAGCTATTAGTAACAAAAAGAGCCACGAAAATCGCAGCTCTAATTTTTAATTTTTATTCTATTTCAAACCTAATAGCAGCTTCGCAGCTAATAGGTTTTACGAAGCAGGCAGTGCAGGAATTCTCAACATTTGCCCCACAGTTATAGCGTCAGGATTTTTTAACAGTGGCTGATTCGCTTCAAAAATGAGTTTGTATTTGCTCGCATGGCCATACATCGCATAAGCAATGCCCGTTAAAGTATCGCCTGGTTTTACTTGGTAAAAAGTCGATTCTGGTTCAGGATTCATCACTGAAAGTTGATCGTCAACCGTTTCAACGCCTTCGTGATTACCAACCTCTAAAACAACTTTTTCTTTATCTGGAGTTGTCATAACAGTGCCATAAACAGTGGCAGTATGGTTTTCGTTATTAAATTCAACCGATAAACCTGTTGCTTGTAAACCCAAAGCGTTAATGGCTTCGGTTAAAACTGTGCTCTCATCTTTGAATTCAGGTGCTACTACATTCGGCGCATCAGGCGGAATGGAAGTATTGGTGGTTGTATTGGTTGTCGATCCAGCATTAGGTGCTACAGTGACAGGGTGACCAAATATTTTTTTTCCAGCATCTTTTACAAACTTAAATAAACCCATAGTCGGTTAATGAAATTTTTAATTAAATTTAGAAATCTTCACCACAAAGGAACAAAGAATCTAAGGTTTCACAAAGTTTTTTGAAAATTAATCATTGACAATTAACCTTTATCATTCAAACCGCCTTTTTTACAGCCGTAACCAATGCTTGCATGTCGGTTTCATCATTATAAACATGCGGAGAAACACGGACAAAATTGCCACGAACCGAGACAATTATTTTTTGCGCCTTGAGCAAATCGGGAAATGACTTGACATCAATTGATTTTGGTAATTGCACGCCAAATAAATGATTGGCGCGACCAGTTTCTTTTTCTACCCAACAACCAAAGTTTCTGAGTTCTTGAATATTTTTTTGCGTTATACTTTGTAAATATGGTTGTATGTTCTCCACTCCCCAAGCAAGAATTTGTTGCAGTGCTGCAATCCCCATTGGCACATTTGTGAAGCTTGACCGCTCACCCATATCAAATTTCAGGGCGTGCGGTTTTAAATAAGGTGTGTAGTTTGAAAGTTGCGTAAAATCTTCTGCACCTAATCGCACAGTCCAATTTTGTTCTATGGGTTTTGCTGTATCAAATTTTTCGTTGAAATACGCATAACCTAAAGTGTAAGGTCCCATCAACCATTTATATCCACCACAAATAAGCGCGTCGCACTTTATTTTCTGAACATCGAAAGGCAAAACGCCCACGCTTTGTGTGCCATCAATAACGAAATAAGCTTTGTGCTTACGTGTCTTTTCGCCTATAGTTTCTAAATCGTATTTAGTGCCGTGCGACCAATGCACGTGCGGCAAAGCGACTAAAATGGTTTTATCATCAATAGCTGCTAATATATCAGCATTAACTTTTTCTGCGCGATTTTCTCCTGTAGGGTAGGGGATGGTACGAATTTCTAAGTTTTTTTCTTTCGCTAATTCTAACCAAGGGTAAATATTGCTCGGGAATTGTGCTTCTGAAACGATGATATTGCCACCGCTTTTAATTTTAATATTGCTTGCAATAATTGCCATGCCGTAAGAGACGGATGGAATGATAGCCACACGCTCAGGTTTTTCTGCATTGATTAATTGTGCAAAAAGCCCCCGCAGTGTCTCAACATCTTCAAAAAAATGCTTGTGACCAATGGTGTATGGCTTCGATTTTCTTAAAACCCCTTCTATACCTGCTTGCTCTACGCTTTTGCAGGATGGCGACATATAGGCACCATTAATATAATGCACATCAGCGTCGAGGCTGAATAATTCTTTTTGACAAAACATTTTCGTTGTTCGTTGATAGTTGTTCGTTGATAGTTGTTCGTTGATAGTTGTTCGTTGATAGTTATAGATTGCTCGTAAACGAACAACTATCAACGAACAACAATCAACTAAATTAAGCTTGCGCGGTAGGTCCCGAAAATGCCATAGGATATGTTGGTTGTTCGCGTTCCTGAATATCGCCGTATTGTGTTTCGTAGCGTCGAACATTTTCGGCTAAAGCCATGAGTAAACGTTTAGCATGCTCTGGCGTGAGTAAAATACGGCTTTTAACACGTGCTGATGGTGTATTAGGCAGTAAGCGAATATAATCGATGACAAATTCAGTAGCAGAATGTGAAATGACGGCTAAATTGGAATAAATACCTTCTGCAATTTCGTCCGAAATTTCTATATTTAGTTGATTGGGTTCTTGACTTACTTTCGACATAATCTCAAAATTCAATGTATGTAATAAAATTCTTTCTTATCAATAACGCAAAACTGCGTGTACTGTTACCAACTCATATCATCATCGGTCTCTTCAAAAATATTTTTTTTCTTAGCGGGCTGAACAGGTTCGGTTATTTCTTCATCGTGCTGATGCGCCGAAACAGGTTCAGAAGTAATAACTTCAGTATTGGGATTTTCGTTGCGTTCCGCTTCGAGTTTGGCTTCGTACTCTTCTTGTCGGCGCGAAAACTCTTCGTAATCGTAATCTGGTAAAATTTCTTTTTTGAAATAATCAATTGTTTCTTGTAACGATTCTATAAATCTATTAAAATCTTCTTTGTACAAAAAAACTTTGTGCCTGTCGTAGCCACCATTGAGGCGCTTTGTACTTTCAGTAATAGTGACGTAATGGTCATCACTTTTAGAGCGCTTTACATCAAAGAAATACGTGCGTCTTCTGCCTGCACGTACTTTAGTTGAATAGACACTGTCCGAATTTCTTGAAACTTGCTCGTTATCCACTTTAAAAAATTAGAATATTTATATTCAGAACACTGAACAAAGTTAACGTTTTCTTTGAATTGTTGAAATGGAAAATCAATTTAGATGCGATTCTTCTATAATTTTAATGGTTTCGTCGAAAGATTTAGTCTATTTGCTCCCATTACGGCTAATATTGTTCTAACAATTAAATAAAAAATTATGAATACTGATAGAGTTATAGCATCCGTTTTATCGTTAGTAGCAGCGCCACTTGGTGTTCCATTTTTCTACACAGGCAAAATTGGCTTAGGTATATTTTGTTTATTTTGCACATTTATGTTTGGGAATCCTGTCCTTCCCATTATTCTTGGCGTAATATTTTTCATTAAATTGGTTTTAATGAGCGATGAACGTTTTCAGAAAAAATACAGAACGCAATATGCTTATGGAAACGGTTGCAAAAAAACGCGAGTAGAAAATTTTTCAAAAAAATATAGTATGCCTGATTATACGCAACCTAAGGAAAAGTTTAATCGTGCAGGTTTTGAAGCGCGCAACCGTATGCAACCCAATGAAGTTGATGCTGTGACTGCACAGACAAATGCGGCTTTTAAATCGGATGAAAAAACGGCTGCTTTAATAGCGTTTAAAAAGTTTGATATTGACAGAGCGATTTATTTGTTCGAAAACCAAGTTAAAAATCACCCAAAAGATGGTGAAGCACATTGGTATTTGGCGCGTTGTTATTCACTCATTGAACAAAACTTTTTAGTTGATGAAGCACTTCAAGCTATGAAAGAGTGTGAATATACGCCGCCAATTTCGACTGAAACGGATGAGTATTTAGCGTTTTACCGCGCTAACCAAGTGAGATTGTAGAATACATTTCGTGCAAAGCCACAAAGAAGTTCGCAAGGGTGCAAAAAATTGCTTTGCGCCTTTGCGAACTTTTTTGTGGCTTTGCGCGAAAAATTAAGAATCTTTCAGCCTAAAACCGACACTGTGTATATTTTCGATTTTAATAATTGGGTCGTTATTCAAGTATTTACGCAAGCGCGAAATAAAAACGTCTAAACTTCTACCCAAAAAATAGTCGTCTTCACCCCAGAGCGTTTCGAGAATATATGAGCGTTTTATGACCTCATTTTTATTTTCAATCAGAAGCTTGAGTAAATCTGCTTCTTTCTGTGTGAGGTTGCGTGCGTCGTCTTCGTATTTGAGCAGTAAATTTTTGTGGTCGAGTAAATAACGACCAATGCTCAAAAACGAGGGAGAACTTGTTGTGACGATGCGCGAGCGACGTAAAAAAATATCTATTTTAAGAAGAAGCTCTTCTATACTAAAGGGTTTTGTAATATAATCGTCTGCACCGAGTCGTAATCCTTTTATCCTATCTTCTTTGAGCGATTTAGCGGTTAAGAAAAGTACAGGTACTTGTGTATTATACTTGCGAATGAGTTCAGTGAGCGCAAAACCATCAATATCAGGAAGCATTACATCCATTATACACAAGTCAAAATCGTTCAATTTAATAGCTTCAGAGGCAGTTTTTCCATTTTCGCAATATGTTACTCTATAACCATTTAGTTCCAAGTTGTCGCGTGTAACAAAACTTAGGCTTTCATCATCTTCAACGTAAAGTAGGTGAGCTTTCATACAATAATTATGTTTGTTCGATGCCGAATTTGTTTAAAGTTTTCGATCTAATGTTCAGTATGCAATTAAGAATAAGATTATAACACAATAATTTTGTTTGCATTTTAAAGTAAAAATTATTATTTTAACGTTAAAATACCCAAAAAAATCGAGTGAAGATACATCTTTCAGTTAAAACCAAAAAATATTTTGTTACTTTTTGTTGATAAATCGTGAAAGATTGTTTTTCTTTATTTTAGTTGCAACAATTCTTCAGGCATAGTAATTGGAGCAATTTTTTCATTGATATGCGCCAACGGAATATCCAAAGTGATTGTAGTTCCTTTTTCGAGTTCGCTTTGTAACGTAATGCGCCAATGGTGTGCTTCAACAATATTTTTTACATAATATAAACCCAATCCGAAACCTTTAACATTGTGAACATCGCCTGTTGGAACGCGATAAAACCGCTGAAAAACTTTTTTGTGGTGTTCCGCATCAATGCCAATGCCGTCGTCAATAATTTTAAGACTTACAAAGTTGCCAATATTTCCCGTTTCTACAACCAAGTGGGGTACGCCACTTTTGCAATATTTGATAGAATTATCGAGCATATTATTTATAATGTTCGAAAAATGCAAAATATCAGCTTTTATTATTGTCTTGCGCGCGTTGTCTAAATATTGTAAACTGCCGCCGCACTCTTCAATTTTAACTTGCACGCCTTCTAAAATAGAAGTGAGCAAAATATTCAAATCAATGGTTTCAAGTTTTAAAGTGAGCGTATTTTTGTCAATACGCGTAATTTGTAGCACTTTCTCCACTTGATTGTTCAATCGGTTATTTTGTTCGCGCAGAATGGAAGTATATTTTTTTAATCGGGCATCGCCTTGAAGAGATGGGTGCGCGTGTAAAACATCGGCTGCAATTTTAATAGTTGAAATGGGTGTTTTAAACTCGTGCGTCATATTGTTTATGAAGTCACGCTGTAATTCTGAAAGTCGTTTTTGGCGAGTAATAACGGATAGTGCGTAAATGAAAAATATAACCGTCAGCAATGAAATGAGCGTAAACACAATGGTTAAACTCATGCTGGCTATGATACTCGATGTGCGTTTCGGGAAACGGACAATAAAATAATACGTCGCGGTTGGATTATCGAGCTTGGGAAAATCTTTTTTTACATTCAATGAATCCGTTAAAGCGGAATAAGAAACATACCGACCGTACACCATCTTTTCGTCGTGACAATCGTAAATGGCATAATCGTAATCTTCATTCAACGATACTTGGTCAAAGTTTTTTTTCAGATAAAAATCTAAATTCCGCGCATCAATCTGACTGTTCACATTAACCGCATACGAATTAGAAGATAATTGCTTAATTAAATTTTGTTGCGGCAACAGTGTTTGGTTGAGTTGCGAAATATCGTTGGCAACTTTGTTCAAAGCCTGAGTGGCATAATGGTCGAAATTTTGAGAAGATAAATCCCACGATTGCATTACCCAATACGTTTGCGTAGTGATAACAAAAATAATGGCAAGCGCACCCAATATAATTACGCGGCGAATAGTGTTATTCTTCATCGGAAAATTTTATGTTACAATTTAATTTTTGATAAAGATATTACTTTTTATTAAAACGAGCAAAATAAATTAAAACTTTACGTTCTTTGCGCCTTTGCGCGGAAAACATCGCAACTCAATTTAAAGATGCTCAATAAACTTTTCGACTTCGGTTTCTCGCCCGCATTCACAGTATTAAATTATACAGTGAGTTATTTTGAGCTTGTTTCAACGCTTACTGGACTGTTAGCTGTGGTTTTAAATGCACGAGGTAAAATAATAAATTGGTTTTTAGGAATCATCAGCGTTGCGACAGCGTCAGTTTTGTTTTACAACACACAACTCTATGCCGATTTATTTCTTCAAATTTATTTCATAGCCACCAATATTTATGGTTGGTATTTATGGCGCAAAAACAGGAAAGAAAACATTGTTTTAGATGTAGAATATTTAAATAATAGAGAGCGGCTTTATTGGAGCCTTGGAATTTTTGCAAGCTATTTGATTATTTATGTGTTCATTCGAAATGTTCATTTGTTATTGCCTATTTATTTTCCTGTTCCTGCGGCTTATCCCGTTACGGATTGTATGATTTGGATATTGAGTATGGCAGGAAATTTTCTTTCAGCAAAGAAAAAAATTGAATCGTGGTATTTATGGATTTTGGTTGATATTTTGGCGCCCATCATTTATTTCTTTAAAGATTTAAAATTTATAGCTTTAGAATATCTCATTTTTTTAGCAATAGCAATTTATGGATTAATCGAATGGCAGAGAATGTTTAGAGAGAATAGTTTGAAATCTAAACTTTTATAGTGTTTATAAATTTCCCGTAGACTGCGCAAACTTTCGCAGAAAAATGTTTAAAAGTTTGTGAAAGTTTGCGCAGTCTGCAGAAAATTAGCCACAAGTGAAGTCCTAAATCCTTGTTTTAAAACAATTACTTAATTCTCAAGGGCATTAAATTACATAAGTAGTGATTTTAACAGAATAATTTTACAACTTCTATTTGTATTTCTCTAAAAAAATTATAATTTTGCACCGCTTTTTAAAATAAGAAGATATTTTAGTTTCGGCAATGCCATAATAAAGATTTAAGTAATGAAAAGAACATTTCAACCATCGCGTCGCAAACGCGTAAACAAACACGGTTTTCGTGAGCGCATGGCTACAAAAAACGGTCGTAAAGTATTAGCGCGTCGTCGTGCAAACGGTCGTTACAAATTAACTGTTTCTGACGAAAAACGTTTGAAATAAATATTTCTTGCATTCGCTGAGTTAGCTACTTTTCGCAAAAGACTAACCGCATTTTATGCCAGAAAGATTTTTATATACGCAAGCCGAACGCTTAAAAAGCGAAAAAAAGATTGCCCAACTGTTCAAGGTTGGGCAATCTTTTCCTGCGTATCCACTCAGGCTCATTTATATTGCCTCCGATTCCGAATCCCAAACGGAATATCCTATTCAAGTTTCTTTCAGTGTTCCTAAAAAAAAGTTTAAACTTGCCGTTGATAGAAACCTATTGAAGCGGCGTTTGCGCGAATCGTATCGTTTACATAAAAACGATGTGTATGCACAGCTTTATGGTATTAATGGTGAAAAAAAGCAACTCAAAAATTATTCTTTTATGATTCTGTATGTGGCGAATGATATTTTGCCGTATTCAGACATTGAAAAAGGAATGAAAAAAATGCTGCGTAAATTCATTGAAGAAGTCAAAAAATAGTTGTTTAGTACATATCTTTAGGTTTTAGAATTTTAACTTTTACAGATGCGCGCAGTATTTATCTTCTTTTTGCTTTGCTGTACTTTGTGTTTGAATGCACAAAAGTTTATGCGCCTCGAAGTTCCGCCCGATTTAAAAAAAATTACTTACAATATTGGTTCACTCCTTATTTTTCAACTCGATAAAACCAAAGACAATGATATTTGGTACGCCGAAAATATCGTTGACTTCGATTTGGGTAGGCAAGAAATTGTTTTTCAGAATTGGAAAATTAATATAAACGATGTTATTGCTGTTCGGAAAGATAATTCTGGTGCGCTTCAACATGTCATCGGAAAAACGCTCATTGGTTTTGGTGCGGGTGCATTGCTTTATGGCACAGTGGGTAAACTTTCAACCTGCGATAATTGCCCACAAGCGCAAGTAGTTGGTGCCGCTTGTCTGATAACGGGTTTTATGCTCGATAAAATTGGGAATAAAAAAACCTATAAAATTAAAAATTCAACAAAATTGCGCTTATTCAATTTAACGCCTGACCCAACTCCAAGTACGAAAAAAGTTTAATAATAATGGCTAATTATCAATGGTTAATGGTTAATTTTCCTTGTTTAACCATTAACCATTGATAATTAACCATTAACCATTATTTAAGTTTTTCTAATAACAACTTCTCCGTCGATTTAGGCTCCGCTTTGCCACGAGCAAGTTTCATGACTTCACCCATAAAATAGCCGATTAACCCTTTTTTGCCTTTTTGATATTCTTTTACTTTATCAGGGTTTTTCGCAATCACTTGGTTTACCCATGTTTCTAAAGACGATGAATCGTTGGTTTGAATAAGTTCTAATTTTTTAGCGAGTTCCTCGGTCGTTAAATGGGCGTTTTCAGGCACAAAAAGCGCATCGAACAAGGTGCTGAACGCAACCGCAGGAGCTACACTTTTATTTTCAACCAATTTTAAAAGTCCGACAAGTTTTTCGTTTGAAACAGGAAAAGCACTGATGTTTATTTTTTCGACGTCTGTAAAAGGTATTATTTTATTAATCACCAAATTCGCGGCAGATTTAAACAGCGCGTCCGAAATTTGGGATGTCAGATGTGAGTAAAAATCAAAAACTTCTTTTTCATTAGTCAACAAGGTGGCATCGTAAGGCGTGAGTGCGTATTTTTTTTGAAGAATATCGTAGGCTTCCCAAGGTAAAACGGGCATTGCTGCACGGCTATCACTCAATTTTTTATCGGAAATAACAACAGGAGGTAAATCTGGGTCGGGAAAATAACGGTAATCGTGCGCATTTTCTTTCGAGCGCATGGGTGTTGTGATGCCCGTTTCTGGATCAAAATTGAGCGTAGATTGAACAACTTCCCCACCACTCGAAACTACATCGACTTGGCGTTGAAATTCATACGTTATAGCGCGGCGCGCATAGCGCATAGAGTTCATGTTTTTTATTTCGCAGCGCGTGTTAAGTTCCGAACTGCCTTCAGGTCGGATAGAAATATTGACATCGCAACGCATCGAGCCTTCTTCCATATTGCCATCACTCACACCCAACCAGCGCACCAATTGGCGCATAGCAGTCATTAAAGCATCAACTTCTTCAGCTGAGCGAATATCGGGCAGCGTTACAATTTCTAAAAGCGGTGTGCCTGCGCGATTTAAATCGATAAGTGTAAAATGCGCGTTCTGGTCGTGAATACTTTTACCTGCATCTTCTTCGATATGAAAATGGTGTAAACCAATCACTTTTTCTGTGCCATCGCTCAATCGGATTGGAATTTTACCACCCACACAAACAGGTTTTCTATCTTGCGTGATTTGATAACCTTTCGGTAAATCGGGATAAAAATAACTTTTCCTATCGAAAGTATTTATTTGATTGATATTGCCCTCTAAAGCCAATCCCAAAGTTATAGCACTATCAACCACTTTAGAATTAATACGTGGCAACGCGCCTGGGTGTGCCAAAGAAATAATGGACGTGTGCGTATTCGCGTCGGCGCCAAAAGAAGTGCTGTCAGCGCAAAAAACTTTTGAAGCCGTTGAAAGTTGTACGTGTATTTCTAATCCGATTACTGGTTCGTATGTCATGTTTTAGAGACGCAATATTTTGCGTCTAAAAATTGACGCAATATTTTTTCAGAGTGCAAATATAGTTCGTTAAATCGTTTTGGGTTTAGTTTTTTGAAGTAATGCCGATGAAGATATTTTCACGTACACAATTTTCTTTTGAATTTTAAATTTCATAGTAGAACTCATTTTAAAGCGAGCCATAATGATTGGAGGCTTACTTTTTAAATCTTGAACCCAAAGACAAGTAATTTCGTATTTGTCTTTGGGTTCTGTTTTCTTAACGACGTCTCGCTTTTCAGATATTAGTCGTCGTCAATAGACGATGACGATGAGAGTCGAGTAGGCAAGGGCATTTCAGCCCAAGCCGCTCACAGAACCGTACTTGACAGTCTCCCATCATACGGCTCTTGTTATTCAACCATTGCCT
>JAYWBA010000254.1:0-3392 GCA_043781915.1 Saprospiraceae bacterium | reverse complement strand
TTTCAGGTCATCAATTTTTAAAATATAGAAATCGCTTTCAAAACATCAAATAAGTAGAGACTTAATTAATAGCGTATCTACAACTTTCTTTCGATTGTTAATTTCGTAATTGAAAAAATTCATTTTTCAATTTATAAAATTAACAATTGTTCTATCTAAACGCAACTAAAATCATGCTGTTTTCGCGCTTCAATTGATTTAGTTAAACATAATCACAATTGTGCTGTTTAATTGCGGAATTTCAAAAAGCAAAATTCAGCGAAATCATTTTTTGAAATACCTTTGCGTATAAATTTTTAAATTATTAAATGATTCGTGAATCGTTTCCGCCCGATGGAAGTAATTATGAAGGCGGAATAAGTGATGGTAATGTGTATCAAATGCGATTCACTGGTAAGAACAATGTATCGACTTACGAATTGTTGAAATCTTTTTTGGCGGAAGAAGGTTTTGGCGATGTTATTTTACCGAGTAAAGTAGAAGATTTATTGCTATTCAAATTTCCACCCGTTTCAACGCAATTGAGTATTTTTGGTGAAGCGGGTTATTCACAATATCCTATCAAAATTTTGTTCGACACTAAAGAGCGCACAACAAAAACGTTTATCGTCAGTATCTATAACGAAAAAGCGGAACAATCGCTGCTCCGCTTTTATAATCGTGTTTAATAGGTTTGAGCCATGAGCTTTGGGCTTTTCTTGTATAATAGAGGGCTCAAAGCTCATATCTCAAAGCTCATAGCTATTAAGCAGGTTGCAACTTCGGCTTAATATTATAATTCGTTGTTTTTCTAAAAACAGCTTCTAAAACTTTACCGCGCAGTTGTGAAGCCACTGTATTCGATTCAATCGCTTGTTTCAGAAGCGGCAAAACTTCTTCATATACTTTCAAAGTGTACGCAATATCTGCATCGCTGTGGCTGAAACACATATTGTGGAAACCTGCCCATAAAATGCCACGCTTAATCATTTCTTGTTGCATGAAAGTTTTTACTTCCAAACCATTTCCAGCTTCAGGCGTAAAAATGACCATTGAACGACAGTTATAACCAAAACATTTTGTGTATTGCGCTACTCCGTGCTTTTTAGCCAATTCGTTGTAACCATCTTTCAATAGAGCGCCTTTCTCATCTAAATACTTCGGCACGTTATGTTTTATCAATTCATTAATCGTTGCTTTGCATGCTGCGAGCGATAGTGTTTCACCACCAAAAGTTGTGTAACTGAAAACTTCTTTATTGAACAGTTCCATCACATCAGCGCGACCCGTTAAAAACGCAATCGGCATACCGTTAGCACATGCTTTTGAATAAACTGCTAAATCGGGTTTTACACCAAAATATTCTTGCGCACCACCAATCGCAATTCTAAAACCCGACCACATTTCATCAAAAATCAAAAGTGTACCGTTCGCTTTGCACACAGCGGCTAATTCTTTTAAGAAACCTGGTTTTGGTGCTTCAAAAATAAATGGTTCGAGTATGAGTGCTGCCACATCTTTATCGAGCGATGCTTTGATACTTTCAATATCGTTGTATTCGAAAGTATAAGTCAAATTTTGCGTCGATTCAGGAATACCTAAATTGCGCGAAGTAATGCCGATATACCAATCGTGCCAACCATGATAACCGCAGCAAAATATTTTATCGCGCTTTGTAAATGCGCGCGCTACGCGAATCGCCGCCGAGCACACATCAGCACCCGTTTTAGAAATCTTTACAGCTTCTGCGTTCGGAATGATTTTTTTGAACAACTCACTCACTTCCACTTCAAGTGGATGCATGAGCGAAAAAGTAATGCCATCGTTGAGTTGTTTTTTAATCGCTTTATCAACAACAGGGTAACAATAACCGAGCGATAAAGGTCCGATAGCGGCATTATAATCAATATATTCATTGCCATCCACATCCCATACGTGTGAACCTTTTCCTTTTTTTAAATAAATTGGCGATGCACCGAGCGTGAATTGACCTGGACCTTTAGCTAAAGTTTGCGTGATGGGTTTTTGAACTTTTAAGCCGCGACGATACATTTTTAACGACTGCGAAATGTTCGGATAATCAGCATTAAAGCCTACAATATTTTTTGCCATTTTTATGAATTTTATGATTGATAGATTAACCGCAAAGAACGCAAAGATTTTTCGCAAAGTTCGCAAAGAAATCCTTTAATCTTTAAATCCTGTAAATCGTGGTTCAGACAATTACTCATCAAAAGTATTTTCAAGCACTTTTGTTTTTGAAGCAGAGACTTTTTTCCCTAAAACTTTTTCGGCAATTTGCAAACCTGTAAAACCTTCGTACTCTAAAACGGCAGGTAATAAAGCAGGTTTAAACCATTTATCGTTTAATGCAAATGGAGTTACATTGGCGGTTAATCCATGTTCGAGCAATACTTCAGCCACAATGGAATATAACCCACCTGTTTTGAAATGATCTTCGACGGTAATAATTCTTTCGGATGTTTTTACAACGTTTAAAATAGCATCGACATCGACAGGTTTAAGCGTGCGCATATTAACAATGCCAACAGATTTACCTGCATTGTGCAAAATGTCAGCAGCTTCAACAACTTGTTCGAGCATCAATCCGTAGGTCAGAAAAGTAATATCCGAGCCTTTCGATAAAACTTCTGCTTTACCAATTTCAAAGGGAGAATGGTTAATTTTTGATGGGCGTGTATTAATGCGCACATACGCAGGCGATTTACTTGCCCAAATAGCTGGCAAAGATTTTACCAAATCGTCTTCATCAGCGGGAGCAAAAACAGTCATGTTCGGAATGCCACGCATTAAAGAAATATCTTCAATCGCTTGGTGCGTTGGTCCGTTCGCATCGCTCAAAAAACCAGGAATAAAACTGCTGAGTTTAACGGGTACATTGCCAATGCCAACATCTGTACGCACAAATTCGTAAGCCCGCATACTCAAAAATGCGGAAAGTGCGTGAATAACAGGTATTCTGCCGCGTAAAGCTAATCCAGCCGACATACCGACCATACATTGCTCGGTTATACCTGTATCGATAAATCTTTTACCCAAAACCGCAGGCAAATTGCGCACCAATGCGCGATTTTCTGCCGTCATTACAACAAAACGCTCATCGGCTAGTGCTGTTTCTTTTAATAATTGCTCGTAAGTCATTGACTCGAATTTTTAGAATTTAAAGAATTTCTCGAATTTGACTCGAATTTAAATTATTACAGAACTTCTCGAATTCATGGGATGAAATTCAATTAATTCTTTAAATTCGTTGAATTCGAGTCCTATCGTACTACAAGTGTTTCAGATTCTAACTCAGTTGCTACTTGGCTGTGTAATTCGCCCAAAAGCGAATCAATTTCACTGTGAGAAAAATTACAGAACCATCTATCAGCGCGCGCTTCAATGCTTGG
>JAYWBA010000253.1:0-25115 GCA_043781915.1 Saprospiraceae bacterium | reverse complement strand
TTCGCTACAGTCTTTATCCGTTCCCGCTTTCTTTTATCAGTAAATTTAAAACTGTTTGTTAACTTTGCAAACGTATGACTTCGCAGACTTTCGCAGATTTTGACCGTGTTCTGCGAAAGTCAGCGAAGTCTGCGGGAAAATCTTCTACAAATTTAAAAAGTGTACTGTAATAAATTCAGAGTTGCTAACTTTACGTTTCTAAATTAAACCATGCTTCTAAAAAAATATCTTTCAATGATAGGTCTATTGCTTATCATTTACCCTCAATTTTCACAGCTCAAAGCTCAAAGCCGCCAACATGGCGGCTCTACGAAGCTATTATTCGGTGTTGCCTACTATGATGAATACATGCCTTACGAACGTCTCGAAAAGGATGTAAAAATGATGCAAGAAACGGGCATTAATGTGGTGCGCATTGCGGAATCGACTTGGAGTACGGTTGAACCACAAGATGGCGCGTATGATTTTTCACACATCGACCGTGTTTTGAACGCCATGTACAAAGGCAATATCAGCGTTATTATTGGAACACCAACGTATGCAGTGCCTACATGGTTGGTTAAAAAATATCCTGATATTTTAGTGACAACGCCTCAAGGCAAACGACAATATGGTGCGCGACAAAATATGGATATTACCAATCCTAATTTTCTTTTTCATGCCGAGCGTGTGATTAGAAAAATCATGGAGCATGTGAAAGACCATCCCGCCATTATCGGTTATCAAGTTGATAATGAGACGAAGAGTTACGGGACTTCGGGCGAGAATGTACAGAAACAATTTGTGCAGTATATGAAAAACAAATTCAAATCGCTTGACACCATCAATAAAGCTTTTGGATTTGATTATTGGAGCAATAGAATTAATAATTGGGATGATTTTCCTTCAACAAATGGCAGCATCAATGCAAGTTTGAGCTCTGAATTTGCTAAGTTTCAACGGCAATTAGTGACTGATTATCTCGCATGGCAAACTAAAATTGTTAAAGAATACGCCAAACCAACGCAATTCGTCACGCAAAATTTTGATTTAGAATGGCGCGGCTATTCGTATGGCATTCAACCCGATGTCGATCATTTTGCTGCCAGCAAACCATTGGATATTGCGGGTATAGATATTTACCACCCAACACAAGATAATTTAACAGGCATCGAGATTTCATTCGGCGGGGATGTGGCGCGTTCGATGCTCGGTGGGAAAAATTATTTCGTCATAGAAACGGAGGCGCAAGGTTTTGCGCAATGGGTGCCTTACAAAAATCAGTTGCGATTGCAAGCGTTTTCGCATTTGGCTTCGGGTGCGAATATGGTGTCGTATTGGCATTGGCATTCAATTCATAATTCCGCAGAAACTTATTGGAAAGGTTTGCTCAGTCACGATTTTGAACCGAATCCAACTTACCTTGAAGCACAAACCATCGGTAAAGATTTTGCGCGTTTGAGCGATAAACTCATCAATTTGAAGAAAACAAACGACGTTGCAATTCTTTTCAGTAATGAAGCACTGACCGCATTTAATGCATTCAGTTTTGGTTGGGGTGCACGTGAAAATTATAATGATATTCTTCGACCCATGTACGATGCGTTGTATAAAATGAATGTAGGAGTAGATTTTATTGATGGAAAAAACCTCGTCCCTACATTGTCGGGACGAGGTTTAGAGAGCTACAAACTCATTATTGTTCCTGCATTATACGCTGCTTCCGATGAATTATTAAAAAAACTCAATGACTATGTCAAAAATGGCGGACACGTAGTTTACACTTTCAAATCTGGCTTTTCAGATGAAAATGTAAAAGTGAGAACGACGGTGCAACCAGGCATCATTAATGAAGCGTGCGGTATTAAATATAGTCAATTCACTATTCCGAATAATGTTTCTCTTTCTTTAACATCGAATTTTGATGTTGTTATAGACACTAATCAAATGGCTTCAAATGTAAAATTAGCAGGTGTTCGAGTTGCATCAATCGATAAACCATTTAAGGAAATAATACAAGTTTCTAAATGGATGGAACTCATTACACCAACAAGTGCAAAAGTTCTAGCGTATTACGATCATCCTGAATGGAGAAATTATGCAGCTGTTACACAAAACGATTTTGGAAAAGGTTCAGCTACTTATATTGGTTGCATGACAACGCCTGAAATGACAAAACTGATTCTTAAGCAAGTGTTGCTAAAAGCTAATTTGTGGGGTGCTGACCAAAGCGTTGTTTCTGTAATAACAAAGTCTGGAGTAAATCAATTTGGTAAGAAAATTCGATACTTTTTTAATTATTCTCCAATAATTACTATCTTTTCATATCCTTATAAAAATGGTAAAGATTTACTTTCTAATCAAAAAGTTTTGCAAGGTAAAAGTAGCACTTTAGGTTTTGAGCCTTGGGGCGTGAAAATTATAGAAGAAGATTAAAATAGTTGAAGGTTGATAGTTTTCAGAAAACTCACAAACTATCAACTTTCAACTGACAACTATTAACTAATTATGTTAAATTTAAAAAAATTTGAAGTTTGGTTTGTAACAGGCAGTCAAGACCTATACGGTGAAGAAACACTGAAACAAGTGGCGTTGCACTCAGAAGAAATCGCAAAATCGTTTGATAATGCGCTAGAAATTCCTGTTGTAGTAACGTTTAAACCCGTTGTGAAAAATTCGGATGAGATTTATAAAATCTTACAAGCTGCCAACACCGATGCTAATTGTATTGGCATCGTGGCTTGGATGCACACGTTTTCGCCCGCAAAAATGTGGATTCGTGGTTTAAAAGCTTTGCAAAAACCGCTGCTGCATTTGCACACGCAATACAATCGCGATATACCTTGGGGCGATATTGATATGGATTTTATGAATCTCAATCAATCTGCTCATGGCGATAGAGAATTTGGGTACATCATGACGCGGATGCGATTGAACAGAAAAGTTGTCGTCGGACATTGGAAAGACCCCGAAGTTTTATCCGATTTAAACATTTGGATGCGTGCCGCCGCTGCGCGTTTCGATTGGCAAGGCGCGAAATTTTGTCGCTTTGGCGATAATATGCGCTATGTGGCTGTAACTGATGGCGATAAAGTAGAAGCAGAAATGCAATTTGGTTTTTCGGTTAATACTTATGGTATTGGTGATTTAGTGCAAGTGATTAATGCGGTGAGTGATGCAGAGGTTTCAAAATTGGTGAAAGAATATGCAGATAAATATACTATTGTAGGGACAGGTCGCGACCTGTCCCTACGCGAAGCAGCCAAAATAGAAATCGGTATGCGCGCTTTTTTAAATGATGGCAATTTTAAAGGATTTACAGATACTTTTGAAGATTTGCACGGGATGATTCAATTGCCAGGCATTGCCGTTCAACGCCTCATGGCAGATGGTTATGGTTTTGGTGGCGAGGGTGATTGGAAAACATCAGCGATGGTGCGCGCTATGAAGGTGATGGCATCGGGAATGAAAGGCGGAAATTCTTTCATGGAAGATTATACCTACCATTTTGAGCCGGAAAATAATTTGGTTTTAGGTTCGCACATGCTCGAAATTTGTGAAAGTATAGCGGAGGGAAAGCCTTCGTGCGAAATTCATCCGCTGGCTATCGGTGGCAAAGCAGATCCTGTGCGTTTGGTATTTAATGTTGCAGGTGGCGCAGCTTTGAATGTTTCATTGATAGATTTAGGCAATCGTTTTCGCATTTTGGTGAATGAAGTTGAAGCGATTGCAGCAACCCATCCCTTACCCAAATTACCCGTTGCGCGTGTTTTGTGGAAACCTCTGCCGAATATGAAAACCGCACTTGCTGCTTGGATTTATGCAGGTGGTGCGCATCATACGGTCTATTCTCAAAATTTAACAACGGACTATATCGCCGATTTCGCCGAAATGTTTAATACAGAATTGGTTGTTATTGATGCGAAAACGGATATTCGAGACTTTAAAAATCAATTACGAATTACGAATTACGAATTACGGCATTGATTGCTGTAAAATCGTAATTCGTAATTCGTAATTCGTAATTGTAATATTATGAAATACGTTATTGGTGTAGATTATGGAACTGATTCTGTTCGCGCTTTGATAGTGAATGCGCAAAACGGAGAAGAAGTGGCAACCCACGTACATTATTACACGCGTTGGGCGAAAGGATTGTATTGTGTGCCAGAACAATCGCAATACAGACAACATCCATTAGATTATCTCGAAGGATTGGAAATCGCGACTAAAAAAGCATTGAACAAAGCAGGCAAAGATGTCGCGAACAATATTGTGGGAATTTCTGTCGATACAACAGGCTCAACGCCTGTTGCTGTTGATATTCGCGGTACACCTTTAAGTTTATTGCCAGAATTTGCCGATAATCCAAACGGCATGTTTATTCTTTGGAAAGACCATACTGCCAATAAAGAAGCCGAAGAAATAAACGCATTAGCACATTCTTGGAAAACAGATTTTACTAAATATGTCGGTGGTATTTACAGTGCGGAATGGTTTTGGGCGAAGATTTTACGCACTTTACGGGTTGAATCGCCAGAATTTGCGGCTAAAGCTTTTAGTTGGATGGAACACTGCGATTGGATTTCAGCTGAACTAACTGGAAATACAAATCCATTGACAATAAAACGTTCGCGTTGTGCAGCAGGTCATAAAGCGATGTGGAATGAAGAATTTGAAGGTTTGCCGAGCGAGGAATTTTTAACAACTTTAGATACATTATTGAAAGGAATAAGGCAAAGATTATTTAGAAATTCTTTTACATCGGATGAAGCAATGGGAGCGATTTCAAAAGATTGGGCAAAAAAATTGGGCGTTTCTGAAAATACAATTATCGGTGTTGGTGCTTTCGATGCACACATGGGTGCAGTTGGTGCAACGGTTGAACCATATTCTTTGGTGCGCGTAATGGGAACTTCTACTTGCGATATATTGGTTAGTGATGAGGGATTAGGGATGAGGGATGAGAAAAACACGGACTCATCACTCATCACTCATCACTCATCACTAATTCGCGGTATCTGCGGACAAGTTGACGGCTCAGTTTTGCCGAATATGATCGGTATGGAAGCAGGTCAATCTGCTTTTGGTGATGTATATGCGTGGTTTCAGAAAATATTATCTTATCCATTAAAAGAATTTTTGACTGAAAAACAAGCTGAAAAATATATCGCGCAAATCATTCCATCACTTTCAGAAAAAGCTGCAAAGTTAAACGTGGCTGAGAACGACCCGATTGCTTTAGATTGGTTCAATGGCAGGCGCACACCCGATGCGAATCACACTTTGAAAGGAGGGATAGTCGGATTAAATTTGAGCACTGATGCACCAAAAATATTTAAAGCATTGGTAGAAGCGACAGCGTTTGGTGCAAAAGCCATTGTTGATAGATTTATTTCTGAAGGCGTTCCGATTAAGCAAATTATAGGAATAGGCGGTGTATCCAAAAAATCACCGTATGTGATGCAAATGTTGGCAGATGTTTTGAATATGCCGATTAAAATCGTCACTTCAGAACAAGCATGTGCTTTGGGTGCTGCGATGTGTGCAGCTACTGCCGCAGGCGTTTATCCAACAATTGAAGCAGCACAAACTGCCATGTCATCTGGTTTTGATGCCGTTTATCATCCGAATAAAGAAAGAGTAGGCGTTTATGAAAAACTCTACAAAAGATATTTGTCACTGGGTCAATTTGTAGAGCATGGATAAATTTAAAGAATTAAAACGCGAATGTTACGAAGCCAATATGCAATTACCTGCATTGGGTTTGGTGCTATTTACTTTTGGTAACGTGAGTGTGGTCGATAGAGAGAATTCGGTTTTTGCTATTAAGCCGAGCGGTGTACCGTATTCAACGCTCAAGGCAACTGATATTGTCATCGTCGATTTCGAAGGGAATGCCGTTGACGGAAAAAAACGCCCTTCATCCGATACAAAAACACACGCTGTTTTATATAAATATTGGGGTAAAATTGGAGCGATTGTGCACACGCATTCAACGTATGCCACAGCTTGGGCGCAAGCGCAACGCGATATTCCGATTTTGGGTACAACACATGCTGACCATCTCACTGTTGATGTGCCCTGCGCACCACCGATGAGTGATGAAATGATTCAAGGAGATTACGAGTACGAAACCGGTTTCCAAATTATGAATGAATTTGGAAAACGTGGATATTCTTACACAGAAGTTGAAATGGTTTTACTCGGTAATCATGCGCCATTTACTTGGGGTAAAAATGGCGAAAAAGCGGTGTACAATGCCGCCGTTTTAGAAGAAATTGCGCGTATGGCGTATCTGAGTTGCACAATAAATCCTTCTGTCGAAAGATTAAAAGATGCGCTCATTAATAAACATTACGAGCGAAAGCATGGGAAAAATGCGTATTACGGACAATAATAATAATGGTCGTGACCAAGATTAAACAGATTCAAGGATTTTCAAGATTCCAAGCAAATTATTATTCTGAAAATCAATTAATCCTTAACTCGTGGCTCAACTAACAACTAACAACTAACAACTAACAACTAACAACTAACAACTATCTTTATAATGAGTAAATCTTTTTCAACACTCGATTTTTTAGTTTTCTTTATTTATTTCGTCATTGTAGCGAGCTACGGTTTTTGGATTTACAATAGAAAACGCAAAGGTGCGGAAAGCACCAAAGATTATTTTTTAGCAGAAGGCTCGCTAACTTGGTGGGCAATTGGTGCTTCTTTGATTGCTTCAAATATTTCCGCCGAGCAATTTATTGGTATGTCAGGTAATGGTTATGCCGTCGGAATTGCTGTAGCAGCTTACGAATGGGTGGCGGCGATTGCACTCATAATTGTGGCGATTTTTTTCATGCCCATTTATCTGAAAAACCATATTTACACCATGCCACAGTTTCTGAAACAAAGGTATAATGGCACTGTGAGCTTGATAATGGCAATTTTTTGGCTATTTCTTTATGTTTTGGTAAACCTAACATCCATATTATACTTGGGTGCATTGGCAATTAATAATCTGGTAGGTGGCGGTTATTTCCATTTCATTTTAGTTGGTTTAGCTATTTTTGCTTTGATAATCACTTTGGGTGGTATGAAAGTAATTGGCTACACGGATGTAATTCAAGTTTTGGTACTCATCATTGGTGGTTTAGCGACAACTTATTTAGCTTTAACATTAGTGAGCGATAAATTTGGCGGTGGCAAAAATGCTTTAACGGGTTTTAATTTCTTAGTGCAAAAAGCTGATGACCATTTTCACATGATTTTAGCTAAACCTACTGCCACTTCTTCGCAAGCCTATATCAATAAATATTTGTTACTGCCAGGGATTTTAATGTATGCAGCAGGACAATGGATTGTGAATTTAAACTATTGGGGTTGTAATCAGTATATCACACAACGCGCTTTGGGCGCAGATTTGAAAACGGCGCGTACAGGCATTCTTTTCGCAGGATTGTTGAAATTAATGATGCCTGTTGTAGTTATGTTGCCAGGTATTGCTGCTTATGTATTATATCAGAATGGCGAATTGCAAGCTGGTATGAATTCAGGTGGTGCTTTCAATTCCGATAATGCGTATTCGTCTATATTGGCTTTTTTACCCACAGGTTTAAAGGGTTTGGCATTAGCGGCTTTAACAGCAGCTATTGTCGCGAGTTTAGCAGGTAAAGTCAATTCAATAGCGACGATTTTCACGCTCGATTTGTATAAAAACTATATCAACAAAGAAGCCAATGAAAAAAAATTAGTTGCCACTGGTCGAATTGTTATTTTCGTTTCAATGCTTTTTGCTATTTTTCTAACTTGGGAAGATTTGCTGGGAATCGGTGGTGCAGGTGGATTTACTTTTATTCAGAAATACACTGGTTTTATCAGTCCAGGTGTGTTTGCTATGTTCCTTTTAGGAATGTTTTGGAAACGAACAACTGGCGCGGCAGGTGTTGTGGGTTTATTGGTGGGATTTATTTTATCCGTATTTTTCAATGAAGCTGCCCCCAGTATTTTGGGGAATGAAACATGGTTGTACACAGCTTATCCGAATGGAAAAGGGGTTTACGAAATTCCTTTTTTGATTTGCATGGGTTTAGCATTTGCTTTTGCAGTGCTTTCTATGATAATTGTGAGTTTAGCAGGAGAAAAAATAAACGCTAAAGCATTTATATTGGATAAAGATATGTTTAAACCAGACGCTCGCACAACAACATTAATTGTTATTACAGTTTTGCTATTAACAGCTATTTATGTGCGGTTTTGGTAAAACGTTGACAACGATTAAAAGATTTAATATTGCTGCGATAAACAATTGTAAAGCTGAAACGTAACAATTATATTTACCTTTCACGAATGCAACCGTGTTATTTAAACGTAACAATTTTTATTATGTTTTGGGGCGTCAATTTAGAAATTTGTAAATTTTTTTTCAATGAACTCGTTTTAACTTTTTGTTTTGAGGCGAGAATGTTGCTGATAAATAAACTTTATGTCATTGAATAATTCAAAATTTGTCATAAAAAGCGAGAAAGAAAAGTCCATTGACCAAGAATATAAAAACTGTCAGAAACTTATTAGCTTTGAGCCGTAGTCAGGCATCAGATATCAGCAGACGGCTATAAGTTATTTACAAGAAGGCTGACTGATGATAGCTGAGAATTCTAAATCAATTTTTTTATGCAAAAAAACACAGTATTATTTCTCTTATTTCTTTTGACATTAAAACTGTCAACTGCCAACTGTCAACTGTCAACTTTTACAGTTCAAACAGATAAACCGATTGCTGATGTCGCTTCAACGATGTGGGGAATTTTCTTTGAAGACATTAATTTGGGTGCGGATGGCGGCATTTATGCCGAGTTAGTTAAAAATCGCTCGTTCGAATTTAATAAACCTTTGATGGGTTGGAAAATTATTCGCGCTAAAACGGCAAATCCGTACAATGATTTTACAGCGAGTGATATTTTGGTAATCAATCAGCAAGAGCAAAACAAAATTAACCCGCATTTTATTCGTGTGACTTTAAACAACCACAAAAAAGGTGATTTAGGTTTGCAAAACGAAGGTTTTCGTGGCATGGGCATAAAACGCGGGTTGAAGTATGATTTTTCTGTTTCGTACAGACAGACAACCTCGAATGTCAAAATGCACCTCGAATTGATTTCAGAAAAAGGCGAAATTATTGGGAGCGGTGTATTTGCACCAAACCTCGTCCCTACTTCGTCGGGACGAGGTTTTGACTCGGCTTGGCAAAAAGGTGAAACAAGTTTTATTGCAACCGCCACAGATAGCAAAGCCAAATTCAATATTTGGTTCGAAGGTTCGGGTGTAATTGATTTAGATTTCATTTCTTTATTTCCAACCGATACCTGGAAAGGACGTAAAGGTGGATTGCGCGCCGATATGATTCAAATGTTGGCTGATATGAAACCTGGGTTTATTCGTTTTCCGGGTGGTTGCATCGTTGAAGGTTATAATTTAGCACAACGCTATCAATGGAAAAACACAATTGGTAAGGTGGAAGATAGGCAACTCGTTATCAATCGTTGGAATACAGAAATTGCTAATCGACCGGCACCAGATTATTATCAAACATTTGGTCTCGGTTTTTATGAATATTTCCAAATGGCAGAAGAAATCGGCGCCGCACCGCTTCCGATTTTAAATTGTGGCATGGCGTGTCAGTTCAACACTTGCGAGGTAGTACCTGTTGAGCAACTCGGACCATACATTCAAGATGCACTCGATTTAATTGAGTTTGCTAATGGTTCTGTTACTTCGAAATGGGGAAAAATACGCGCCGATTTAGGTCATCCTAAACCTTTCAATATGACAATGATGGGAATTGGAAACGAGAATTGGGGACCGCAATACATTGAACGATTGAAAATTTTTCAAAAAGCCATTAAAGCTAAGTATCCTGACATGAAATTAGTTTGTAGTAGCGGCGTTTTTCCAGGCGAATCATTTAATTTTCTCGATTCAGCTGTCAGAAAATTGAATGGCGAATTTTTCGATGAGCATTATTATAGCTCTCCGAAATGGTTTATGGACAATGCGAACAAATACGATACTTACGATAGGAAAAGCAAAACAAAAATATTTACGGGCGAATATGCTGCGCAGAGTGATCATAACGTCAGTATAGAAAATAAAAATAATTGGCGCACTGCTATTGCTGAAGCTGCATTTATGATGGGTTTAGAGCGCAATGCCGATGTGGTTCAAATGGCATCGTATGCGCCACTATTTGCGCACATTGATGGTTGGCAATGGACACCCAATCTTATTTGGGTGAATAATTTGCGCGCATTTGGAACAGCAAACTACCAAGTTCAAAAAATGTTTTCGAATAATAAAGGGTCAGTGGTTCTGCCTATTTTAGATAAAAACAAACTGCCAATTATTGGTAGAGATAGTATTTTTGCATCGGCTGTAATGGATAAAAGCACGGGCGAATTAATCATTAAGGTTGTGAACACTATTGGCAAAAAACAGCCAATTGAAATTAATTTGGAAGGAAATGTAAAATCTTCAACAAAAGCTAATTTAACTGTTTTGCAAAATGATGATCTCGAAGCGATGAATTCTTTGGATAAGCCTTCAGTTGTTGCGCCTAAAGAACAAACTTTTGAAATAAATGGAAAGAAAATTTCTTTAGAGCTTGAACAGTATTCGTTTTCAATTATAAAATTAAAACTTTGAGCTTCTAAAATTCGACTTATGCAATTCATGATTATCGAACATTTTAAAAACCAAGATGCTGTTCCCGTTTATCGCCGATTTAGGGATAAAGGACGACTTGCACCTGAAGGTTTAAATTATATTTCAAGTTGGGTAGATACTCAAATGGTAAAATGTTTTCAAATTATGGAAACAGAAGATGAAACTTTAATTTATAAATGGATTGATAATTGGAAAGACATCGTCGATTTTGAAGTTTTTCCTATTATGAGCTCGAAAGATTCGTACGATAAAATTAGTCCTTTAATTTAAATAGCTTTGAGCCATTAGCAATGAGCTTTTGAGCCTTCTTGTAGGTCAGCTCATGGCTCATAGCTCATTGCTCAAAGCTAAACAATGAAACGTAGAAATTTTTTAAAGCTAACAAGTGCAACCAGTATTGCGACTTTGATTACGCCAACAGGTATCATTCAATCTATGATGCCAAAAACTTTTTCGAGTTTGGAGGATAGTTTTATAAATCCACCCAATTCGGCAAAGCCAGGCAATATGTGGTTTTGGATGAATGGTCAAGTGACTAAAGAAGGCATCACGCTCGATTTAGAAGCGATGGAGCGCGTAGGCATAGGTTCTATTTTTAATTTCGATGCAGGTACAGGTATTCCGAAAGGAAGTTTAAAATATTTAAGTCCAGAATGGTTTGCAGCCAAAGCACACGCTTTAGCAGAATGCGATAGATTGGGATTGGAATTTTGTATGCACAATTGCCCAGGTTGGTCATCGAGTGGTGGACCTTGGATTTTGCCACAAATGTCGATGAAAACATTAACTTGGAGTGAAAAAACGGTTAAAGTTTTGAAAGATGCGTCATTGAAAATCGAACTCGAAAAACCGACTACTAAATTAGATTTGTACAAAGAAGTCGTTGTTTTAGCATTTCCAGCATTACCAGAAAACACAAAACCTTTTGCCGATTGGACGCAACGCACCAACAAAGAATTTAATCGCGGTTTGAAAGATATTGAAGATATTGAAGGACAAAGCATCGACAAGAACTTGGTGTTGAATGTTTCCAAAAATATGAACTCTGCTGGCGTCTTAGAACTTGATCCGAACGATTTACCCGCAGGACATGTTGAAAGTTGGACGTTTTTACGCATTGGTTACACTTCTCTTGCAACTGAAAATCGCTCTGCACCCGATTCTGGTGTTGGTCTGGAATGTGATAAATTTGACCCCAAAGCTGTTGAATTTCATTTCGATAAAATGATGACTGCGCTTTTGCCTTACATAACACCGTTAGCAAAAAAAGGCAAGATGGGACTCGAAATTGATTCGTGGGAAATTGGTATGCAAAATTGGACGGATGGATTTGAACACGAATTTGAAAAACGCAATGGCTATAGTTTAATGTCGTTTTTGCCAGCGATGACAGGTAAAATTGTAGAAAATGCTGACACGACAGAACGTTTTTTATGGGATTTGCGCCGCACTCAAGCCGATTTGCTCGCTGATAATTATTACGGCAAATTTGCAGAATTGTGTAAAAAGCAAGGTATTAAAACTTTCTACGAGCCTTACGATCGAGGACCGATGGAAGAATTGCAAATTGGTTCGCGTGGCGATGTAGTTATGGGTGAATATTGGAATGGGCTTTCAACCATTTTTCAGAATAATTTAACCATGCGCCGCACTTGTAAATTAGCTTCTTCGATTGCACACATCAATGGTCAGAAAATAGTAGGTGTTGAAGGTTTAACAGGCGAACCTGAATCGGCGCAATGGCAAGAATATGTTTTTGCAATGAAACCGATTTGCGATAAAATTTTCACGATGGGAATTAACCGCATCATGATTCATAGAAATGCGCATCAACCACACCCGACAGCAGTGCCAGGAATGACGATGGGAGCATGGGGAATTCAATTCGATAGAACCAACTCGATGTGGGAAGTAAACAAGCCTTGGCTGAAATATATTTCTCGCTGCCAAAGTTTACTTCAACAAGGTTTGTTTGTAGCTGATTTAGCATATTTCACCAGTGAAGATGCGGGTGGATATACAAAAGTAGAAGCGAAAGATTTAACACCTTCACCCATTGAGGGCTACGATTACGATGTGATTAATGCCGAAGTTTTAATGCGCAAAGCTAAAATTGTCGATAATCGTTTGGTTTTACCCGACGGCATGAGTTACAAAGTTTTGGTTTTACAAGAGTATAAAACGATGAGCCTTGAATTGCTTCAACTGATTAAACAGTTTGTAAATCAAGGTTTGATTGTAATTGGTAAAAAACCAGAAACAACGCCGAGTCTAAAAAATAATAACCCAACTACAACCACTGAATTTGAAACTATTAGCGATGAATTATGGGGAATTGAACGCGATGTGGTTGATAGGAAAGTTGGAAACGGGCGTGTTTTTTATGGGCAATCTTTGGTCGATATTTTAAAAGCCATCGACTTAAAACCGGATTTTGTATCGACTTCAAAATCGGAAGTAGCGCCGATTAAATATATTCATCGAAATATAAACGGTGATGATTTTTATTTTGTTTGCAATCAAAGACGGAGTTACGAAGATTTAGTGTGCTCATTCAGAGTGAAAGGCAAAAAACCAGAACTTTGGGATGCCAACTCAGGTAAAATTGTTGATGCGCCTGTTTACGAAGAAATGAATGGCGTTACCAATGTTGCTTTTAATTTGAACCCTTATGGTTCTGTCTTTATAGTTTTTCGCAAAGCGATAAATAAAGCTGGAATAAAATCGGTTGATTGTGGTAGAGACGTTGCATGCAACGTCTCTACAAAAGCGCATACATTTAATTTATTACCGCCTTCGAAAGACCTTGTCAACAATTTCTCTATCGAATTTTGGGCAAAACCTGAATACAAAATTATGCTTTCAACCAAAGCATTTTACGAAGGTGTGAAAGACCCATGGACAGATTTTTTTGCCATTTATCCTGTTTCGGGTGAGAAATATTTTGGTAAAGGACATGCAATATCAGGCGTTACGGTAGGCAGGAATGGAGTAGCTATTTGGGAAAATACAAACGGTACACCTGTTTTTAAAATGTCGGCTAAAACGCCGATTTCAGGATGGAGTCATATTGTGGTTGTTTATTCAGAAGGAATTCCTTCGATTTATGTCAATGGAAATTTTATTGCCAAATTAGAGACGCAAAATATTGCGTCTCTACAAGTTCATGCACCAATTTTAAAAGATTACCTGAAAGAAGGCGCATCATATTACAACGGCGACATGACTGAACCAGTAATTTATAATGATGTTTTGAGTGAGAGTAAAATTAAAGAACTCTCACGTAAAGACGCATTGCATGCGTCTCAAGCATTGGGTGGGTCTCCATATTCGAATAATGATAAGTCATCGTCTAAGCAAAACTCTGTCAGAATTAATCAGCAATATGGTTTGATATTTTTTGAAAATGGTGAGTTTACTTTAGCCGATACGCGTGGAAAAATTACAAAAATTTCGGTTTCTGAAATTCAAAAACCATCTGAATTAGTAGGGGAGTGGAGCGTTTATTTTCCAGCTAAAATGGGAGCTCCTGCAAAAATTACGCTGCCCAATTTAATGTCTTTGAAAAATCATTCTGATAACGGCGTAAAATATTTTTCTGGAACGGCGACATATCGCAAAGAGTTTGAAGTTAAAAGTGAAGAATTAAAAGTTAAAAGCGATAAAAGCAATCCATTGTTTTCAAAGAAACATTTTATTGATTTGGGTGAAGTTGAAGTGATTGCAGAAGTTATTTTAAACGGAAAAAATCTGGGCATTTTTTGGACACGACCTTATTTAGTTGAAGTTACAAATGCGTTGAAAGAAGGAAAAAATATTTTGGAAATGCGCGTTACAAATCAATGGGTGAACAGATTGATTGGCGATGCGCAATTACCCGATTTGTATAAATATGCCACAAAAGGTGAAGGAACACCATTTGCGCCACTCTCGGTGGGTGCTATTGAAGAATTACCCGATTGGTATTTAAAAGGTGAACCCAAACCGGATGATGGACGCGTAACTTTCACAACGTGGAAACACCATACAAAAGATTCTCCGTTATTGGAATCGGGTTTGATAGGACCAGTTGTGTTAAAGCAAGTTATGAGTTATGAGTGAAAAGTGAAAAGTTAAGATTGAAAAGTGAAAAGTTGACCAATCTCACTTTTCACTTTTCACTTTTCACTTTTTTGTTGGTTTTTCAAATGCTAAAAAGTATATTTGTATTTTTATAAAATACCTGAAAATTTATAGCTGACGTTTGCCAAAACTACACAATGAATAGAATAAATGCGCTTATTGTTGAAGACGAAAAAGTAAGTCGGATATACCTTCAGGATATGTTGAAGAGTTTGTGTTCGCATGTAAATGTTGTTGCTCATGCCGAAGATTTGAAAGAAGCGGCTGTTATAGTAAAAAACATGCACGTCCCGCTCGATGTAGCTTTTCTTGATATAAAACTACCTGATGGAATAATTTTCGAATGGCTTGAAAAAATGGAAAAAATTGATTTCGATATTATTTTTATTACAGCTTTCAACGAATATACCAACAAAGCCTTCGATTATGCGAGTGTAGGTTATGTTTTAAAACCTATAGATCCAGATCAACTAATAGATGCGGTTAAACGGATCAAGCCAGGCTCGAATAATATGATTAAAGAGCGTATAAGACTGAGCCAAGAGACTGTGAGAAATAATAACCAATCGGATGTCATCTGTATTCCTTCTAATGATGGCTTTAGACTTTTAAATTTAAATGAAATAATTCGGTTTGAAGCTTCTGACAATTATACTTACATTTACACAACCGACGAAACGAGTAAATATACAGTTTCAAAATCGTTAAAAATTTTTGAAGAGCCGAGCAGTCTTAAAAATTTTTTTAGAATTCATAAATCGCATATCGTTAATCTAAAATACATTGAAAAATATCTGAAAGTTGATAACGAGGTGCAGATGAAAGATGGTAAAAAAATTTCGGTAGCAAGAAGAAGACAACCTGAGTTTTTAAGGTATTTAAATTCGTTGAGGTTTGATAAATAATTTTTTAAGTGATAAGTATCAAGTGATAAGTGATAATAGTCACCCACTTATCACTTATCACTTCTTTAAACTACCTAAAAAACGTTCTAATTCCGATTCATCGTGCATTAAAACTTCGCGCGGTTTTGAGCCTTCGTTCTGACCAACAATGCCCAAATGCTCTAACTGATCCATAATTCTACCAGCGCGATTGTAACCAAGTTTTAATCGACGTTGAATCATAGAAGTTGAACCATGTTGATTTTGAACCACCAATCGCGCGGCATCGTCAATCATTTCGTCTAAATCGTTTATATCAACTGCACCAGGTTTGTGTTGTACTTCATCGCCAGAAAATTCGGGCAAGAAATAAGGTTGTGCAAAACCCGGTTGTTCGTGAATGAAATTGATGACACGCTCTACTTCGGGTGTATCTACGAAAGCGCATTGCAAACGCACAATGTCAGAACCTGAAGTCAGCAACATATCGCCCCTGCCGATGAGTTGATCAGCACCGTTTGTATCTAAAATCGTGCGAGAGTCAACTTTTGAAGCTACTTTAAAAGCTAAACGCGCAGGGAAATTGGCTTTGATAACACCTGTAATAATATTTACCGACGGACGCTGCGTTGCAATAATTAAGTGAATTCCGACCGCTCGCGATAGTTGGGCTAATCGACCAATAGGCAATTCAATTTCTTTCCCAGCCGTCATGATTAAATCGGCAAACTCGTCAATAACCAAAACAATAAAAGGCATATAGCGATGACCTTTTTCTGGATTGAGTTTGCGATTAGTAAATTTTTCGTTGTATTCTTTAATATTACGTGCTTGTGCTTTTTTGAGTAAATCATACCGCTGCTCCATTTCAATCACGAGAGAATTCAATGTTTTTACAACTTGTGTAATATCGGTGATAATCGGCTCAAGCTGGTCGCTGAGATATGCTAAAAAGTGATTTTCAATTTTAGCATAAGGTGAAAGTTCAACTTTTTTCGGGTCAATGAGAACCAATTTGAGTTGCGATGGATGTTTTTTATACAAAAGCGAACACAAAATGGTATTGATACCAACCGATTTACCTTGACCCGTTGCACCTGCAATTAGTAAATGCGGCATTTTGGTTAAATCTGCTACAAAAACTTCGTTGCTAATGGTTTTACCGAGTGCTATCGGCAATTCCATATCCGTGCGCCTAAATCTTTCGTGACTTAAAACTTCGCGCAACGAAACTACTTGTTTGTTTTTGTTCGGCACTTCAATACCAATAGTGCCGCGACCTGGAATTGGCGCAACGATACGAATACCGAGCGCGGCAAGACTCAACGCGATATCGTCTTCAAGATTTTTTATGCGCGAAATACGCACACCCGCTGCTGGTACAATTTCGTAAAGCGTAACAGTTGGTCCGATAGTGGCGCGAATTTTAGTAATCTCGATTTTGTAATTCAGAAGTGTCTCAATAATTTGATCCTTATTGCTTTCGAGTTCAGAACGGTCAATTTCAATTTTCTGATCTTCGTAATTATCGAGCAATGGCAAAACAGGAAATTCATAGCCAGAAAGTTCAAGCGTCGGGTCGTAGAGCGTGCCGATTTGCCCATACAATTTATCTTGAAACAAATTGGCTTGCGTTCCGGGAACTATCGCTTTTGTAAATTCTTCTTCCGTAATATTTGTTCCATTATCAATTGGTGCTTCAATTTCTAATTCCGCGCCACCTGTTTTTAACGCTGATTGAGGTGTAGCTCCAGTTCTGGCAACTGCGCTAAAAGCATCAAGCGGCGTTGTCGGTTTGGCAATTTGAACAGCAGCAGGCAAATTAAGTGCCTCTTCAATCATCGTTTTTTCACCTGATTTGATTGGCGCAAACGATTTAGGTGTTCTATCGTCTTTAACAGTAACAGAAGTTTTTAATTTATTTTCGTCCTCCTCTTCCTCATCATCTTCAATATCATCTAAAGCATCAGTTCTTTTTCTTTTAGTGTACGTACGTATTTTTCTATCTTCAGGCACAAATCCGCGATACCGCGTATCCCAAATAGAAAGAATACTTTCTTTCAATTGTTGACCAAGCGTTTGAAAAGTTAAACCTTTGAGTGTTGGATTGTGCGTTACAATAATCAACATGACTAAAATAAAAGGCATAAACAAGAGCAAAATTCCCCAGAAACCAATGAAATTTTGCAACCAACTCGATAACTCATGCCCAAAATTTCCGCCGCATTGAAATTCGCTGGATTGAAAAATAAAACCAAATAAAAGCGAAAGCCCCAGAGTCCAAAGCAAGGCAATCCGAACTCTAAAATGGTAAACGGTCAAACTTTTTTCATTTACTACATCGAAACCATAGCGTAACAAAGTTGCCAAAAGAAAAAATACGGGCAAGCCAAAAAGCCAGTAAATGAGAAAATGAGATGTAATAGCACCGAGCCGACCTAAAATATTTGATACGGCAATATCTTGCGAAATTAACGCCCATTCAAATTGCCAAACTTTATCTTGATCTTCGCGCCAAGTAAAAATATAGGAAAGACACGCTACTATGAGATAGAGCGCAACGAAAATGATGAGCACACCAACAAGTTTTGGTGTACGCGGATCGTCTTTAAACTTGAGTTTAGACGCCATGCAGATTAGAATTAAAAGAATATAGTGTTTCTGACTAAATAAATAGCCGAAAAGAATAAAACTAAATTATTCGAGACAACTATCTATTATGTTGCAAATTTAGCTTTTTTCTGCAAACACTGTATAAAAAAATGAAAGTTTCTAAACTGATTTACTGATTTAGCAGCAGTTCGGCTTTTTAAACGTAATTTTGCAGCCGATTTTAGGGTGCATACAATAATTTTTTTCGGTTTTTAGTCAGAATAGTCAAGTATGAGTTCAATAGTAGCCATTGTAGGCAGACCTAATGTCGGTAAATCGACTTTATATAATCGTTTAGTTGGTTCGCGCGATGCGATTGTCGATAATTTTTCGGGCGTTACGCGCGATAGAAAATATGGTGAATGCGAATGGAATGGTAAAAAATTTGTCGTTGTCGATACAGGCGGATTTGTAGAAGGTTCGGATGATATTTTTGAATCTGCCATTCGCAAACAAGTGATGTTTGCTGTTGAAGAAGCATCAGCTATTATTTTTATGGTCGATGTTCAAACAGGCGCGACTGATTTAGACGACGATATTGCAGAAATGCTGCGCAAAACAAAAAAGCCTGTTTTTTTGGCGGTCAATAAAGTTGACTCAAATAAACAAGAAGTAGATGCACATGGTTTTTGGCATTTTGGCATTGAGCAAACATATTTTCTTTCGTGTGCAACAGGTTCTGGTACAGGTGAATTATTAGATGCCATTTCTGAAAAAATCGAAAATGTTGTTCCACTCGAAACTACGCTCGTGAAACTGGCAATTGTTGGTCAACCGAATGTAGGAAAATCTTCTTTGTTGAATGTTTTGATGGAAGAAGAGCGCACGATTGTTACCGATATTGCTGGCACTACGCGCGATCCGATTCACTCGCATTATAAAAAATACGGCAAAGAATTTATGATTGTCGATACGGCAGGTATTCGCCGCAAAGCCAAAGTACACGAAGATTTAGAGTTTTACTCCGTCATGCGCGCTATCAGTGCAATTGATGAATGTGATGTTGCACTACTCGTCATTGATGCCACTTTAGATATAGAAGCGCAAGATTTAAGCATTTTTCGTTTGGCAAAAGATAGACACAAAGGCATCGTCATTGTTTTAAATAAATGGGATTTAGTAGAAAAAGATACCAATACTGCACGCGATTACGAAGAGTATATCAAAAAGCGTTTTGCGCCTTTTAGCGATGTTCCTGTATTATTTATTTCCGCTAAGGATAAAATTCGTATTTTTAAAGCTGTTGAAGTGGCTTTAGAAGTAGCAGCAAATCGGGTCCAAAAAGTAAAAACATCTGTTTTGAATGATTGGTTAGAAAAAGTGCAATCAAAATTTGCACCACCTGCGCATCGTGGTCATTTGATTAAAATTAAATACGCTACGCAGTTACCGTTGTATTATCCCGCGTTTGCCTTTTTTAGCAATCACCCAAAACATATACCCGATAGTTATAGAAGTTATTTGGAAAATGAATTGCGTAAAACTTTCCCGCTTACAGGTGTGCCGATTACGATTTTCTTCCGCGAAAAATAACGAGTGAAGAGTGGAGAGTGGAGAGTGGATACAATTTAATTATTGATTCGTAATTGTTTTTAACTTTGACCAAATTTCCAACTTTAACTAAACATCTATGAAAGAAAATAACTTAAAAGATAAGTGCTCACTTTTTGGCATCCGAATTGTTAAACTTAGTAAGCATTTACAATCGGAACATCATGAGTTTGTTATGAGTAAACAAATTCTTAGATGCGGAACGAGTGTAGGGGCAAATGTAACTGAAGCTGAACAGGGTGAAAGCAAAAAATATTTCGTTCATGAATTAGGTATTTCTTTAAAGGAAATCAACGAAACTATTTATTGGCTCGATCTTTTGTTGCTACTGATTATTTATTGCAAAAAGAATACGATAGTATTTATGCAGATGCTATTGAAATTAGAAAAATTATCATTACGATAGTAAAAAATACAAAATTAAATATGTAACGAGTCGAGAGTTGAGAGTGGGGAGTTGAGATTTGTCTCTCTCAACTCTCAACTCTCAACTCTCAACTCTCAACTCTTTAAGATGTTTTTAGAAACAGGGATTGAAGGCTTGCTCGTTTACGAACCGCGTATTTTTGGAGATGCTCGCGGTTATTTTTTTGAAAGCTATAACGCAGAAGTTTTTAAAAAACAAGGTATCGAAACAGCTTTTGTGCAAGATAATCAAAGCAGATCGACGCGCGGCGTGTTGCGCGGACTGCATTATCAGTTGCCGCCGTTTGCGCAATCTAAATTGGTGCGTTGTACACACGGCGAAGTTTTAGATGTGGTAGTCGATATTCGCGAAGGCTCAAAAACCTATGGTAAAACGTTCAGTCTTTTGCTGAGTGCTGAAAACAAAAAGCAATTGTATATTCCACGTGGATTTGCGCACGGATTTGCTGTTTTAAGCGAAGAAGCAGAGTTTGTTTATAAATGCGATAATTATTACGCGAAAGAGCATGAAGCGGGCATTGCATATAACGACCCGAATCTAAAAATTGATTGGCTATTACTTGTTTCTGAAGTAAAACTCTCGGATAAAGATTTGATTTTACCTCATTTGGGCAACCATGAGAAGTTTATGATGTAGAGACGCGATTCATCGCGTCTAATTCATCGTGTCTGAAATATTGTATCAACCTTTAAGGAATCCGTTACATCGTTAATAATTCCTTCATGGACATAAATAAATCGCGGAGTGCCTTTGAAATATTTATAAATGGGGGCTTTGTCGACAATCATAATTGGAAAATTGACGTGCAATGAATCTTTGAAAATTTCTAATTCGGTTTCGTGTCCTGCGAAAGTGATACCTGTTACATTGTGATTTTTGTCTTGTTCATTTTTTACTTTGCGCGTAACACGCTTACAATGCGAACAAGTTGGAGAAAACAAAAAAATGAGATGATCTTTTTGCAAACTATCAGGCGAAACACCAATGACAGAGGGCGATTTACCAATTAAATCTTTTTCTTCCGATGCAGGAGTTGACAGAAACGCGATTAGCCAAAAAACAAATAAGATGGAAAATTTCATACATAAAATCGATTTGTTTTAAAACGAATCAAATTCGATTTTATGCACTTAGATCTATAAATTTGCTGACGATATTTTTTTTGAAATTTTGTTTTTGTTCGCGTTAAATGTAACCCACGGTGTTACATTTAAATTTTCGAATTTTATTTTAACCTTTCTTTTTCTAATTTTTGCCTGACCCATTTCCCAAAATCTTTTTTATCAACCCCAAAAAATCTACTTGATTGTTCTGTAAAAATCTTCGGCTGAGTTTTCCGATATTGAAAAATAATTTGTCTTTAAAGAGTTCGTCAATTTATCTACCTTTGCCATGCTTTAAAATCAAAAAAGCACCCTAAAAGAGGTGATTACTAATTATTAATTCTTTATTATTATTTGAATGAGCGCAAAACCAACAATTTTAATCACAGGTGCAACAGGTCAAGTTGGCAATGAATTTCGTTTTTTATCATTCACGTTTCGAGAGGCGGCTTTTATTTTTGCCAGCCGTGAAGCGTTAGACATTACTAAACGCAAAAGAGTATTCGATTTTTTTGAGAAGAACGCCATTCAATATGTCGTGAATTGCGCTGCTTATACTGCGGTCGATAAAGCTGAAACGGATAAAAAAAATGCTCGCGCCATCAATGCACGTGGTGCCAAAAATATAGCAGAAGCAGCACAAAAACACGGCGCTTTTTTGATTCATATCTCAACGGATTATGTGTATCACAGCACCAGAAATTTGCCTTTCGTTGAAACCGATAGAGAATCGCCACAAGGCGTATATGCAAAAACAAAGTTGCAAGGCGATAAAGCTGTATTAAAATTCTGCAAAGAAGCGATGATTTTGCGTACTTCGTGGGTGTACGGTTCATTCGGTCATAATTTTGTGAAAACAATGCTGCGTTTGGGTACTGAACGAACAGAAATCAGTGTGGTGTTCGATCAAATTGGAACGCCAACTTATGCACGCGATATTGCGCGTACTATTTTAAACATTATCAGAAAAATTGAAGATGAGGAAGTCAGTAGAGTAGAAGCAACTGGTATTTTTCATTTCAGCAATGAAGGCGTTACAAGCTGGTTCGATTTTGCTACTGCGATTTTTAAAATAAAATCATTAACTTGTTCAGTCAGTCCCATTCGGAGCAAAGCTTTTCCAACACCTGCCAAACGACCTCCATTCAGTGTTTTAGATAAATCGAAAATTAAAAAGGTTTTTGGTTTTAAAATTTCACATTGGGAAAATAGTTTGCGCGAATATTTAGAGCTTTGAGCCATGAGCTATTAGCCATGAGCTTTGAGCCTTCCTCGTTGATTAACTCACGGAGAAGGCTCAAAGCTCAAAGCTAATAGCTCATAACTATCCAAGATGTCCCATCAAAAATTTTTTAGTATTGAGGTAACTTGCATTTTCAGTATGGGGAGAAATGATGATTGGCTCTCTCGAAACGACTTCAATGCCGAGTTGCTCCAACTCTTTAATTTTTAATGGATTATTTGTAAGCAACCTCACGCTTTGAATTTTTAAATCTGTCAAAATTTTTGCAGCATTTTCGTAGTGGCGCTCATCATCCGCAAATCCGAGTGCTTTATTGGCATCGATGGTATTGAAACCAATATCCTGTAATTTGTACGCCTTGAGTTTGTTAATTAAACCTATACCTCGTCCCTCTTGGCGTAAATAAATGAGTATGCCACCTTCTGTAGCAATTTTCTGGAAAGCATAATCGAGTTGTTCACCACAGTCGCAACGCAAAGAGTGAAAAACATCGCCTGTCATACACTCTGAATGTATGCGCACTAAGGTCGGGATGTTTAAGGATTTATTACTATTAACGCTTATTAAAACTAAATCGGGTTGTAATTCTTCAGGAGAAGTGGCGTAGGCTAATATTTTAAAATTACCATATAGGGTTGGCAATTTTGTTTCTACTTGTAAAACGTAATCAGACATTAAATTGAGTTGTGAGTGTAGAGTTGAGAGTGAAATATGGGGATATAACTTTTAAATATTCAACTGTATTGTAAATTTAACCAAAACCTTCCACTACCCATTAACTATTAATTCATTGAATTGTTCCCAAAATAACAAACTCTTCCAAAATTAGATTCTGAAAGAGTTTGCTCAGCTCATTTTTAACTACACTAAAATTTAGTTGTAGTAGCGGCGAGCACCCGATTTTGATACGGCATTCGAGAATGCAACTGCTGTAAAAACTAATACTGTAATGTAAAAAATAATCATGACGCGTGAATGTTAGGTAGTTAAAAACTCTATAGATTTAAAGATGAGTGTTTTCGCATAACGCAACGCTAAGGTACGGTAATTCTAAACAATTTCAAAAAAAATAAACATCTTTATTTTCTATTAATTTAAATAAAAATATTGCAAGAAATAATTATAAGTACGTGGAAGTTTTACCCATAAAAAAGAGGCTTCCGAATTGCGTTAGGATGCCTCTATACTATTTTCTTTCCAAAACTTAATCTTGACGTATTAGACGTATTGCGCAGAGTAATATTTTTGATAAGCTCCAGATGTGACATTATTTATCCAATCGGCATTATTCAAATACCAATCGATAGTCGAGCGAAATCCTTCTTCAAATTTAACGGACGGCTCCCAACCCAATTCAGTGCGAATTTTAGTGGCATCAATGGCATATCGTCTATCGTGACCAGGTCTATCGCGCACAAAAGTGATGAGTTGACGTGAAGTGCCGACTTTATTGCCTAATTTTTCGTCGGCAATGTCGCACAGCTTTTCAACCAAATCAATATTTTTCCACTCATTGTTGCCACCAATATTATAGGTTTCTCCATCTTTCCCCATATGATAAATAACATCAATCGCTTTAGCATGGTCGTTCACCCAAAGCCAATCGCGCGTATATTTGCCATCGCCATAAATAGGCAATGGTTTTTTATTGACGATGTTGTTTATCACTAAAGGTATAAGTTTTTCTGGAAACTGATACGAACCGTAATTGTTTGAACAGTTTGAAATAACTACAGGTAAATGATACGTGTGGAAATAAGCGCGCACTAAATGATCGCTACAAGCTTTTGAAGCTGAATATGGCGAACGTGGGTCGTAAGGTGTTGATTCTGTGAAAAAACCTTCATCACCCAAACTACCATATACTTCATCCGTCGAAACGTGGTAAAATCTAAAATCTTTCTTTTCAGGGAAATTTTTCAGATGTTCACGTGTGGCATTGAGTAGGGTAGCGGTGCCAATAACATTTGTATTGATGAACGACAACGGATCAGTTATAGACCTATCGACATGACTTTCTGCCGCTAAGTGAATTACACCGTCGATAGCATACTTTTTAAATAATTTTTCTATGGCTTTAGCGTTGGTAATGTCAGTTTTTGAAAAAACATAGTTTTTTGAATCTTCTATATCTTTCAAATTTTCTAAATTACCTGCATACGTTAAAGCATCGACATTAACGATGCGATACCCCCGATATTTATTTAAAAATAAACGCACCACGTGAGAGCCTATAAAACCCGCACCGCCTGTTATTACAATTGTTTTAGAGAAACTCATTTTAAATCAGGATTTTCAAGATTTTAGGATTTTCAGGTTTAAGACAGATATTTTTTAAATCCTGAAAATCACTTATCACTTATCACTTATCACTTATCACTTATCACTTATCACTTATCACTTATCACTTATCACTTATCACTTATCACTTATCACTTATC
>JAYWBA010000252.1:0-9426 GCA_043781915.1 Saprospiraceae bacterium | reverse complement strand
TCGTATTCGCTCACTGTGCGATGTTCCAAAGTCTTTTCAAACCAAACAAACGCTTTAGCCAATGCTACGCCATCTTTCAGCATCGCATGGCGCGTGTTAGCAATTTCTACGGGATTTTTTACTGCTTTTATTTGCGAAATATGCGAAGTCCGTTCAATAATTTCTACGCCTTGCGGGATGATATGATTGAGTGAAAACGCAGTTGTTGACGGATCAATTTCTACAATATCGGTAACAGGAAATAATTCGGAAAGGAAACTATTGATGCTGCCGTACGGCAAAATATCAACATTAATTGATTTTAAATAAGTCGAAACCGTTGTGTCGAGTTTAGCTGAGTCGATAAATAAATGAACCGACGAGGCATCGAGCACTACATAAGCATAAAATACTGGATTGCATTCTACATCCGAACCGCGCAAATTGAGTAACCAACAAATTTCGTCTAAAGCAGAAATTATTAAATGTGTTGCACCATCAGCGACGATTTTGCTGCGCACCAAATTTATTTTTTCTGAAGCAGATACACCTGCATAGATTTCGGGATGAACGAAAACAGGCGCGACAGGCGCTTTGGGTCTATCGATCCAAATAGCAGTCGCTAAATCCGATTTAGTGACAAGTTCAATATTTTTTTTCTTAAACGCTTTTTTTATCTGACTGACTTCTGCCACAGAAAACAAATTGCCATCGCAACCCACGCGCGCATTTGCTGGAAGTTCTTCTGCTAAATCAGCAATATGTTCAGCAGAGGCTTGCAGTTTTTGTTTTTTTAGTTGCCAATCAGAACCGCTCAATTCGGTTTCTGCTTGTAAGAAATAACGCGAATCCGCCCAGAGATAACCAGCCTTTTCAGTTATGACGGCAATACCCATTGAACCCGTAAAACCAGAAAGCCAAGTTCTTACTTTAAACTTGTCTGCTACATATTCCGATTGGTGGTTGTCGCTCGAAGGTTGAATATAGGCATTGAGTCCTTCTTTTTTCAAAAATGCTTGTGCTGCTGTTAATCGGGCACTGTAAATATTGGCTGACATAATTAATTTTTAATTTCAGAGAAGCTGTTTAAGTTTTCTATTTTGAGTTGAAATTATTGTATTTTTGAATCAAAGGTTCTAAAATTTTGGACATATAGCAGCGCTACATTGAGGAAATTTTGGAATTTTTGGTTTAAAAAGACTTAATTTCAGACGAAATAGAGAATTTAAACAGCTTCTAAACACGAAGTTATTTAGTTACTGCTCAGTAAGAAGAGTTTTCCCGCAGAAATTCGCAGAAAGTTTCGCAGAAACCCGCAGAAACGTATATTTTTGTTTAAATTTCTGCAGATTTCTGCGAAAATTTACTCAAAATTACTATTATCATCTCTGCGACCTCTGCGATTCCTCTGCGCCTCTGCGTTAAGGCTATTTCAAACGCAGAGACGCAGAGGAATCGCAGAGGTCGCAGAGATTAAACTCTATTCTGTAAATATCTAACGGCTAAAAAGTAATTTGTTTAAACTGTTTCTAAATAATAGAAAAAGATTAGTCTTCTTGAATGTTTTTTTCTTACCTTTAAGCGGTTTCAGAGATCAGGCGTCAGGAATCAGGTGTTACGACTATCAACTAACAACCATCAACTAACAACTAAATTATGAATACGAAAAAAACTTTAAAAGAAGATGCACTTCACTACCACGCTAAAGGTCGCCCAGGTAAAATTGAAGTTATTCCATCGAAAGAAACTGCTACGCAACGCGATTTAACTTTGGCTTATTCGCCTGGTGTTGCTGAACCTTGTTTGGCTATTGCAGAAAACCCTGAAGATGTATACAAATATACTGCTAAAGGAAATTTAGTAGCTGTTATATCGAATGGCACGGCTGTTTTAGGTTTAGGCGATATTGGCGCTGCGGCAGGAAAACCTGTGATGGAAGGCAAAGGTTTGCTCTTTAAAATTTATGCCGATATAGATGTGTTCGACTTAGAACTCGATACCAAAAACGTGGAAGAATTTATCCGAACCGTTAAAATTCTGGAGCCAACATTTGGTGGTGTGAATCTTGAAGATATTTCTGCACCCGATTGTTTCGAAATTGAGGAGCGCCTCAAAGCGGAATTGAATATTCCCGTCATGCACGACGATCAGCATGGAACTGCAATAATTTCTGCAGCTGCTTTGCTCAATGCACTCGAAATAGTTGGTAAAAATATAGCTGATGCAAAAATTATCGTGAATGGAGCAGGAGCTTCGGCTATATCGTGCACGAAACTGTATTGCAGTTTGGGTGCTCAGAAAAAGAATGTGTTTATGTTCGATTCTAAAGGATTGATACACCCGAGCAGAACCAATTTAGATGGAAAAAAATCGGAATTTGCGAATGGGAATGCTGATGCTGCTACAACGCTAACCGATGCGCTTGTTGGAGCAGATGTTTTTGTAGGTCTATCGAAAGGAAATGTTTTAACGCAAGACATGATAAAACCGATGGCGAAAGATTGTATCGTTTTTGCGATGGCAAACCCAACACCCGAAATTCCTTACGATGAAGCGATAGCAGCGCGCAAAGATATTATTTTCGCCACAGGCAGAAGCGATTATCCGAACCAAGTTAATAATGTTTTAGGTTTTCCGTATATTTTTCGCGGAGCTTTAGATGTGCGCTCGAAAGTAATTAACGAAGAAATGAAATTGGCGGCAACACACGCATTAGCTGACCTCGCCAAAAAACCTGTTCCAGATATGGTGAACATGGTGTATGGTAAAGATAATTTGGTTTTCGGAAGAGAATACATCATTCCAAAACCCGTCGATCCACGTTTATTAACCACTGTTGCACCTGCCGTTGCTAAAGCTGCAATGGATTCAGGTGTTGCTAAGTTTCCGATAACCAATTGGGAGGCTTACGAAACGCAATTGTCGAAAAGATTAGGTCAAGATAATTCGCTTTCGCGTGCTATCATTACTAAGGCTAAACAAAATCCGAAACGCGTTGTATTAGCCGATGCGCAAAACGTGGCTGTTTTAAAAGCTGCGCAACAAGTGATTTATGAGCGTATCGCAACTCCTATTTTGTTGGGCAATCGCACAATAATTAAGCAACTCATTGTAGAAAATCAGTTAGATCTATCGGATGTTGAAATTATTGACCCATCATTACCGCATAATGAAGTCGAAAAATCCCGTTTAGAAAAATTTAGTGATGTGTTTTTTCAAAAACGCCAACGCAAAGGAACGCACAAATTGGAAGCAAGCGGTCTTATTCGTCGCAGAAGTTACTTTGGCAGCATGATGGTTGAACTCGGCGAAGCGGACGCTATGATTGGCGGACTCACTCGGAATTATCCAGAAACTATTCGACCTGCATTGCAAGTGATAGGTAAGCAAAGTGGTTTGAAAAAAGTATCGGGTATGTATATATTAATGAGTCGTTTCGGACCATTATTTTTAGCCGATACAACCGTTAATTTCAACCCTACAGCAGAAGAAATTGTAGAAATTGCCGAATTAGCGGCGATTCAAGTCGAAAAATTTAATATTAAACCGCGTGTCGCTCTTTTAACGTATTCTAATTTCGGTAGTGCTGATGGCGATGATGCGATTAAAATGCGCAAAGCCGTTGAAATATTAAAAGCAAAACATCCGAACCTAATCGTCGATGGCGAAATGCAAGCGCATTTGCCATTCGAACCTGAATTAATGAAAGAAAATTATCCTTTCAGCGATTTAGTGAATGGTGGTGCTAACGTCCTCATTTTCCCAAATCTTTCAGCTTCGAACATTGCCTATAATTTAGTTAAAAGCGTTGCCAACATCGAAAAAATAGGACCTATTTTACTAGGATTGAAAAAACCTGTCCATGTTTTGCAATTGGGTAGCACTACGCGCGAAATTGTGAATATGATTGCTATTTCGGTCGTGGATGCGCAATCGAATGAAAAAGCGTAAATTAATCACGCCAAATATTTCGCCACGATAGGAACTCGTCTACCCTCGCCAAAAGCTTTAGGTGAAACACGCAACACTGGCGCTGTTTGTTTGCGTTTAAACTCGTTTATATTTACCATGCGCAAAACGCGGTGAACTAATTTTTCATCAAATCCCATCGCGATTAATTCGTTCGGACCTTGACGGCGCTCGATGTATTGATACAAGAGTTTATCCAAAATATCGTAATCGGGTAAAGAGTCTGAATCTTTTTGATTAGGGCGCAATTCGGCAGAAGGTGGTTTTTCGATGGAGTTTTTCGGAATCACTTCGCCGTTGCGATTAATATAATGCGCTAAATCGTAAACTTCTGTTTTATACACATCACCCAGAACTGAAAGTCCACCGCACATGTCGCCATATAATGTACCATAACCGACAGCCATTTCCGATTTGTTCGTTGTGTTCAATAGAATGTTTCCAAATTTATTCGAAAACGCCATCAGGATTGTGCCGCGAATACGCGCTTGCAGATTTTCTTCAGTGATATTATTGGTTGTGCCTAAAAAGTGCAATGCCAACGCCGATTCATAACCCTGAAACATGGATTCAATCGGAACTATATCGTATTGAACATTGAGATTTTTTGCTAACGCACGCGCATCATTAATAGAATGATCGGATGAAAATTGTGAGGGCAACAAAACTACACGCACATTGTGCGCACCCAATGCTTCAGCTGCTAATGCTACGACCACTGCCGAATCAATCCCACCCGATAAACCCAGAATAGCAGTTTTTAAATTCATTTTCTGGAAATAATCGCGCAGACCAAGAATCAGTGCAGCGTGAATGAGTGCTGTTTTATTTTTAGGTTGCTCATATTTAGTTGACAGTTGATAGTTGACAGTTGACAGTTTGTTGAGTGCTTCAGAACTGTCAACTGTCCACTGACAACTGTCAACTAAATTTCTACCGCGAACCACATCAGCTACATCATATACTCGAACAGATTCTACAAAATACGGCATTTCATCGTAGAGTTCACTGTTTGGAGAAATTACAAGCGATGCACCATCAAAAATAATATCGGTTTGCGCGCCTACTTGATTGACGTAAAACAATGGCACTTTATAACGGTCAGTGTTGCTCTTCATAACATCTAAACGTTCTGCGGCATGATCGTAAGCAAAAGGCGAAGCCGAAATATTAATCAGGATGTCTGGTTTTTGCGACATCATTTCATCGACAGGGCAAATAGTGTAAAGCGGATTATCGTTGCCGACATTCCACATATCTTCGCACACCACCAAAGCGATGCGCGTGTTTTTGTATTCAATCACTTTCCACTCCGTCGCAGGCTCGAAATAACGGTATTCATCGAAAATATCGTAGGTTGGTAACAGCGTTTTGTGTTGCACTTGTTGCACTTTACCTTCAACTAAAAAATACGCTGAGTTGTGCAAATCTTTACCTTCCAATTTCGGATTGCGCGTTGGTGCGCCAACAATAATAGCAATATCGTGCGCATAAGTAGCAATATCTGCAATCGCCTTTTCACATTTTTTGAGGAAATCGTCGAACTCTAAAAAATCCCGCGCAGGATAACCACATACAGCGAGTTCGGAAAAAACAACGATGTCTGCGCCCGAAGTTTTAGCTTCTTTAACTGCTTGTATTATTTTTTGAACGTTTAGTTCAAAGTTTCCAATGTGGTAATTGAGTTGTGCGAGGGCAATCTTCATGAATTATTATTTTGGTGTGGATTTTTCACGTAATGAAAACAAAAAAAGTTTGCTGTGGTTGCAGCAAACTTTTTTGGATTACTAAAATGTATTTATTATCCGCGCGACTGTAAATTAACATCAGCAGCACCGCCACTTTTGCTAATTAAGAAATACGATAAAATGCACAATAACACCAAAGCGCCAAATAAGTACCAAGTAATTTTTTCAATAGCATCGGCTGAGCGCGCCGCACCAAACATTTGGTTAGCACCTGCACCGTAAGTGCTATCGATACCACCACCTTTTGGATTTTGAATTAAAATAGCGAGAATAAGAAATACCGCTACTACACCTACTAAAACTGTTACAACCGACAACATAATTTTTTAATTTTTCTGCAATGAATAAAGCAAAGGTCTTTAAACGAACACAACGAACGCTATTTGTAATGCGTTTAACGTAGTTTTATTTTATTCGTTCATCAATTCCCTAATTTTTTCCGCAAAGTAATGAATTTTATCTGGATTTTGCAAGCCCAAACGTTTATACATGTTAATTGCTTTTTTATTATTGCCTTGCATCACCAATAAATCGGCAAGTGTTTCCGATGAAATGTCGTCATCGGCAACAATACTTTTTGCTGCTAAGCTGTGCATTTCGCGTTTTTTCTTTTCTTTCGGCGCAGAAGTTTTTTCAGAAATCGTGGCATCCACAGTATCATTAAATTCTGTTTCTTCTGTATCGTCGTTTAAAAGCGCAGCTATACCCAGATCGTTTTGAGGCGAAGTTGGTAAAAAAAGCGAATCGGATACTGAATTAGCTTCGCCGAACATTTGAGAAATATGTTCATCGTTCAGAACTTTCTCTTCTTTCTTTACAGGCTCAATGTTAAATGTATTCGTCTCAATAGGCTCTTCGAAGTGCAAATTCTCTACTACAGGTTTTTGTTCTTCAACTTTATTTAAAATCGGAGCATTCGAAGCTAAATCCTGCTGATTTTGAAGTTTTGAAAAAGTCCTGAACTGACTAAGCCATTCCGAAAAACTAATTTTTTCTTGCGCGCTTAAATCGTTGAAAGCTAAATGTGTTGCATCGAGTTCTTTCGCAGAAGTATTAGTTATTTCTAAATCAATGACTGGTTTTTTTACTTCTGTTACCAGCGTTTCAGGAATTTTCGCAATAGGCGACTCAACTTTTTGTTCTACATTTTCAGATTCATTATTCCTTGTCGGCAGATTAATTTGATTCAAAACACCTAAATTAAATTTATGACCCGTATCTTCTGTGTTGTTTAAAGAAGTAGAAATTTCCAACTCTTTTTTTCTATCGATTAAACTATTCATCATGCCATCCTCTATTAATGGCAAAGCATGTGATTTTTTTTCTTCTTCCACATTCAACGACGTTTCAATTTTAAGCGCCTCGCGCTGATTGCGCATTTTTTCTATTGAACTGAGCGCAGCGAGTTCTAAAACTTCCGATTCAGTTTGTTTTACCTTAATTGGCTGTAAACGCTGAACCAAAGTATATAGGCGCTTTCGGTCGGTTGTATAAGTCGCGACCATTTGCAAGTGCCGTTCCGCATCTTTATGATTTTCTAATGCACTTTTTTCGTACAACAAAAGCCGCAAATTGGTTGAATACGGAAACTGCATGACGAGCGATTTTAACTCTTCGTAATTGAGCTGTAATAACGCATGCGGATCAGAAATATATTGTGTAAGCTGTTCGCGAGTCACAGGAAAAAGTTTTATTGCTACAAAAATATAAAATATTTTGGTATGTCAAAAAAATATTACATAAAATTACCAATTTTCAGTGAATGCTTTATTAAAAATATCGTCAAGTACTTTATTGGTTATGGTTTTTATCAGATTAGCTTGATAAATGAGCAAGTCGGAATTACCAGGGAAGTCGCCTTGAAATGAAAACGATTGCTTCCAAGAATTTTTCTCGTTTTTAGTATCCGTCAGTTCAACATTGAACGTAATGCGCAATTGGTTTTGCAAATTCGATACATTTTGCTGCGATGTTTGCGACAAAACTTCAAATCCAGTTATTTGCCCTTCGAATTGCAAATCGGCGTTATCGCCATTGTTTAATATTAAACTTGTGTTGTTTCTAATTTTATCTTTCAGCTTTTCAGTGAAATCCTGCGCCAAAGTAGGCGGTGCGGCTAAAGCATTATTTTTAAACAACTGAACGGAATACGTTTTAGTGCCAGGCGCAATTGAAATGCCTTTAAACGAATAACAAGCTGATAACAGTAGTGTAGTGAAACTGAATAAAAGTATTTTCAACAGAAAAAAATTAGAGCGCATAAAATTCATCGAGAACATTTTAACAAAGTTAGGAAGATGTTTCTATGTTGGTTACGGTCTGTTTTTAAAACTCAATATTCTCATAAATATCGGCGAGTGAAATGTCAACGCCGAGCGAGCGTAATGCTATCGTTTTATTAATATCACTTTCTATTTTAACGTCGTAATGTGTTTCGGTATGTATCAGTCGCGATTCAACCTGTGGTTTATTTTGTTCAATCAAAATATATTCCTTCAAAGAGGGAATAGTTTGATAGGCTTCAAATTTTTCAACCCTATCAAATTTGCGCGTACTTTTCGAAGCTACCTCAACAATTAAAATCGGATTTAAAAGCAAATGTCTGTTGCCTTGCCAAAATTCAGGTTTTTCATAAACAGCCAAAACATCAGCATATAAAACAAAATCTAACTCAGGTAAATATATACCCATTTCGCTATTGTACACTAAAAATTTATTCTGTTTTTTCTTTAGTTCTGTTTTGATAGCATAACCTGTATTCATTCCTATCAAACTATGTTTATCAGTTCCACCAGGCATAATTTTGATTTCACCGTTATAAAATTCGTGTTTGTGTCTGCTGCGTGCTTCGCGCACGAGGTATTCTTCCAAAGTATAACGCTTCGGAGTTTTAGTGCTTATAATTTCTGGTTGAACAGCAATGGCAGATGTCATTCAAAAAATTTTGTTCAAAATTACGATAAAAAACGAGTTTAGCAAACATTCGTGACATAAAAAGGTTTGGTTTTTCTGTTTACAATTGCTGTAGCGCCACCCATTTTTTATAATCGCCATGGCGCGAAAGCAATTCGATGTGTGTGCCGCGCTCAACAATTTCGCCATTGCTGAGCACTAAAATTTCATCGGCTTCCTGAATGGTTGAAAGTCGGTGTGCAATAATCAAAGCGGTTCTTCCAATGAGAAGTTTAGCGAGCGTGGCTTGTACAATTTTTTCACTTTCTGAATCGAGCGCAGAAGTCGCTTCATCGAAAATGAGAATTTGCGGCGATTTATACAGCGCACGCGCAATTGTTAAACGTTGTCGTTGCCCGCCACTGAGTTTTGTGCCCCTATCTCCAATATTGGTGTCAAATTTATCGGGCATATTTTCAATAAACTCCGTCGTATAAGCCGCATTAGCTGCATTGAGTAAATTCTGATTATCGACTGGTGCACCAAAAATGATATTGTTCGCAACGGAATCGTTAAAAAGCAGCGCTTCTTGGGTTACAATACCAAATAAATTGCGCAATGCGCTGATTTGAATATTTTTTATATCAATGCCATCGAAACAAATTTTTCCATCGGTCACGTCGTGAAACCGCAAAAGTAAATCGGCAATAGTGCTTTTACCCGCACCCGATGAACCGACTAAAGCAATTGTTTTTCCTTTCGGAATATCGAAATTAATATTTTTCAAAACAGCGCTTTCAGCATTCGAAGCGTAAGCAAAACTGACGTTTTCAAAACT
>JAYWBA010000251.1:0-3407 GCA_043781915.1 Saprospiraceae bacterium | reverse complement strand
TAGACGCTTCTGGAGTTAAAGTTACTGTTATTCGTGACGTAACACCTATGCCGCATAATGGTTGTCGCCCTCCTAAAAAGCGTCGCGTTTAAGGGTTTAAAGAATTAAAGAATGAAGGAATGAAGGAATTCCGTAATGCTTTAATTTTTAATTTCTTAATTCCTTAATTTTTTAATTTTTAATTTATATGGCACGTTATACAGGTCCAGCTACAAAAAAAGCAAGAGCTTTCGGAGAAGCGATTTACGGAGAAGATAAATATTTCGAGAGAAAAAAATTCCCTCCAGGACAACATGGTCCTACGCGTAAAAAGAAACAACGCTCAGACTATGGTACGCAATTGCTCGAAAAGCAAAAAGCAAAATATACGTATGGTGTTTTAGAACGTCAGTTCAGAAAAACATTCCACGAAGCTGCACGCCGTTCAGGTGTCACAGGTACTTTGCTTTTGCAACTTTTGGAAGCACGCCTTGATAATGTTGTTTACCGTCTCGGTGTTGCTCCTACACGTAGAGCTGCCCGCCAATTAGTTTCTCACCGTCACGTTACTGTGAATGGTATTTTGTGTAACGTTCCTTCAATGACTATTCGCCCAGGCGATGTTATTGCAGTACGTGGTAAATCAAAAAATAACGAAAATATTCAAGCTGCTGCATCAACCCGTGAAGCTAAGAAGTTTTCTTGGTTGGATTGGAATCCTGATAAAATGGAAGGTAAGTTAATTGCTTATCCAGAACGCGAGCAAATACCAGAAAAATTGAACGAGCAATTAATCGTTGAATTATATTCTAAATAAAATTAGTTGATAGTTGATAGTTGATAGTTGATAGTTTTCAACTACAAAAACTATCAACTATCAACTGTTAACTATCAACTATATTATGGCTTTAATAAATTTCAACAAACCCGATAAGATTGTTTTGCAAAAAGCAACCGATTTCGAAGGGCAATTCGAATTCAAGCCCCTTGAGCCTGGTTTTGGTCAAACAATAGGTAATTCCTTGCGTCGCATCTTGCTTTCTTCATTAGAAGGATTTGCAATCTCTGCTGTGCGTATAGGTGGCGTTGAACACGAATTTGCAACTATCAAAGGTGTTGTTGAAGATGTTGCAGATATAGTTTTAAATCTGAAACAAATCCGTTTAAAGCAAGCTATTCACGATGATGAATTGCGCGAAGATAAAATCTACTTAACTTTAAGTGGTAAAGATACTTTTTATGCTTCCGAATTGGAGTCAGCTACAAATATGTTCAAGGTGATGAACCCTGAATTAGTTATTTGCACAATGGAGCCTTGGGTGAGTTTGGATTTAGAATTCACTATCACAAAAGGTCGTGGTTATGTACCTGCCGACGAAAATTTACCTAAAGATGCACCAATTGGCGTTATTCCAATCGATGCTATCTATACGCCTATCAAAAATGTATCATACAAAATTGAAAATACGCGTGTTGGTCAAAAAACCGATTTCGAGAAATTAACTATTGACCTCAAAACGGATGGTACCATTCACCCAGAAGAAGCAATCAAGGAAGCTTCGCGTATAATGATTCAACATTTGATTTTAATCACTGACGAGAACATTACATTTAACGACGAAAAAGCGCGTGAAGAAACAGTTGTTGATGAACACGTATTGCACATGCGTAAGTTGTTGAAAACATCGTTAGAAGATTTGGATCTTTCTGTGCGTGCTTACAATTGTTTAAAAGCTGCTAAAATAAATTCACTCAGTGAATTGGTTCGTTACGATACCCACGAGTTATTGAAATTCAGAAACTTTGGTCGTAAATCATTAGTAGAAATTGAAGATTTACTCCACGAAAAAGGACTTTCTTTTGGAATGGATTTGACAAAGTTTAAGTTAGAAGAAGACTAAATAGTTGATAGTTGTTCGTTTACGAGCGCTCTCAAACGAACAACTATCAACGAACATCTATCAACTATTTTATAATCGCTTGTTAGTAATTGAAAGCTGCCGATAAAACGCGCACCGATGCTAATGGGTTAAAATTCTCAACATGAGACACGGAGATAAGCAAAACAACTTAGGAAGAAAGAAAGGACACCGCGATGCCATGCTTAAAAATATGGCAGCTTCGTTGTTCGTTCACAAACGCATCAACACAACTATCGCTAAAGCAAAAGCGCTTCGCGGATATGTTGAACCACTTTTAACTAAATCGAAATTAAACACTACGCACTCTCGCCGTGTTGTATTTAGTTATTTACAAGATAAAGAAAGTATCAAAGAATTATTTGACAACATTGCGCCAAAAATTGCAACACGTCCAGGTGGTTATGTACGCATTCTCAAAACGGGTTTCCGTCTCGGTGATGGTGCTGAAACTGCTTTAATAGAATTGGTAGACTTCAACGAAGTTTTAATTGAATCTAAAGCTAACGCTGTTGCTGCTGCACCTGCTAAAAAACGTACACGTCGTGGTAGAGGTAAAGCTAAAGTGGCTGTTGACGGAACTACAACTGCTACTGCAACTACTGAAACTGTAGAACACACAGAAGAATAAACGAGAAGTATTCTCATAAAATATAAAAAGAGCGTATCATTTTTGATGCGCTCTTTTTGTTTGAATTGAATTTTTAAAAGTTTAATTTTTTAATAAATCATATACAGCTAAACAACTCATCACACCCATAATTAAAACAACCAACCAACCTGCTAATTGCATCCACTTTGGATGTAAGTAATTTTTCATTAAACCTTTTTTGTTCGATGCAATTAAAATAACTGCAAGCGCAAACGGTAAAATAAATCCGTTAATAGCGCCTGCATAAATCAATAGTTCTCTGGGTTTACCCACCACTACGAAAACTAATGTAGAAATGAGGATGAAAACAGAAATGAAATAACGCTCGTATTTAACAAAAATCGGGTGAAATGTTTTTATAAAAGAAATTGAAGTGTAGCCTGCGCCGACTACAGAAGACATAGCGGCAAACCACAACACCACACCAAATAATTTAAATCCAAAATTGCCAGCAGCAAATTGAAACACTGAGCCCGCTGGATTGTTTTTATCTAAAACAACGCCTTGTGTTACTGCACCAACCACTGCCAAAAATAAAATAAATCGCATGATAGTTGAAATAATAATGCCGCTCAATGCACTTTTATTAACGGTAGCGATATTTTTTGCACCGGTAATTCCGGCGTCTAGCAATCTGTGCGCGCCAGAAAATGTGATGTAGCCGCCAACTGTGCCTCCAACAATGGTTATAATAGCTGTCGTCGAAATGTGTTCAGGAATAAAAGTGTGTTGAACAGCTTGCAAAAGGGGGGGATGAACAGAATAAGCAATAAAAAGTGTGAGCAAAATTTTGAGCGTACCGAGTATTTTTGTGAAATTATCCAGCATTTTGCCCATCTCTTTCACCCAAAATAAAA
>JAYWBA010000250.1:0-9541 GCA_043781915.1 Saprospiraceae bacterium | reverse complement strand
AAATCCGCGTTTACCTTTACTTAAATGTGGAATTATCCACTGCTCTATCGTATTTTTGTCCAATATTCCCATTGAATGATGCTTGTGTGTGCAAAACAAAAGTCTCATTTCTTTCGGAATATTTTTTATATTTCTAAAAGTTTAAACAACTTCTCTTAGTAATTATTTAGCTATAGCTAAGTAATTAAAAAAAATTACCGGTAATTCGGGAAAAAATGCGTTAAGGCATTAATCAATCGATTATCTGTTTTAGTGATGCGAAAGAAAGGTTTTTGCTGTGCACCAAAATTACGGAAAGCGAATTCTACATTTTCAATCATACTGCCTTCAAAATCAAAAATAGATTTACCTGCCTTCGAAGCTTCTTGAATGGCATGCCACAAAATAAATGGCACTGCACCACTGTTTCGCAATTCTGGGTCGCTACCGCCTAATAAATAATGCGCAGAGTGGGCATCGTAAACAATATATACGGCTGAGTGGTTCTGACCATTTTCATCGTAGGCAATATACATGTGTCGTTTCTGACGTGCTGCTAACTGTGCATCTAATTGCTCGAACAAATCGAAAGTAATCGGGGGTTTTTCACTGGTTCGGACAAAACTTTTCTCACAAAGCTGGTAAAAAATCTCAGTATCTTCGCATTTGTGGATTTCGATATTCTTTTGTGCCTTTCCAATAGCCGTTCTAACGCTCCCTTTAAAATTATTGAATACAGTAGTCGTATCTGTAATATTCTCTAAAAGATAGGTATAATGCACCGTACTTTTAAAATCTTTCCAGAAAAAAGGTTGCCAATCGCTTAAACTGTGGTGAAAATTCTGAGCGTAAATTTTAACACTTGGTATTTGAGCAATGAGTGTATCTAAAATCCTTTTTTTGGTAGTAAGAAGTGAATGCAGTTTAAGTTTTTCAGCATCTTGAATAAAAAAATATACCCCACAATGTGGCGTCATCGGGGGCATTACAATGGCAGATATTAAGCCTTTGAGCTGGATTTTAAAATACACCAAAGCCCCTTCAATCGTATCATCTGATTTAGTGCACAGCGAAACACCCCAACTGTGTTCATTACCGCAAACTGTATCAAGCCACCAAGGCTGCATGTAGTTTGAAACCAGTAACCCATTTTCACATGCGTTGCGGTAGAAAGCTTTTGTATCACTAAATTCTCTTAACAGAAAACCGTCTGTAGGTTGAGTTTCTTTAACTCGAACTATTTCTCGTAGCATTTTATTACAAGTTTTCCTTATTGAGGCAAAAATAATACCTAAAGTTTGTTTAACAGAGTTTTAACTAAAATCTATATTTTTTTGTGAGAAAATATATGCCGCAGAATTAAATTAATAAATTTGTATTGTATCAAGACGCAACAATATGCCGCACAATATCGCGCAGAATGGGTTCTGCGAGGCGGGCTGTTTCAATAACATCTTCAAGCGATGTTTTTGTAATATCGTGAATGGGGAAACATTTGTTGGTAGCTAAACTGAGCATACAAACTTGCAAATCGGCATGACGCGCCACAATAACTTCCGGCACAGATGAAAGACCTACTACATCGGCACCAATAATATTCAAAAAACGGTATTCCGCGGGCGTCTCTAAGCTCGGTCCTGATAATCCTGCATATACACCTGAATGAATGCGATAATTTTTTGATTGACCATATTTGATAGCGCGTTCTACCATTATTGGTTCGTAAGCATTGAGCATGTCAACAAATCGAATGCCGAGTTTCTCGTCGTTTTCTCCACGCAAAGGATTATCGCCCGTTAAATTGATATGATCTTTGATGACAACAATATCGCCCGCATCAATTGCAGCATTTAAACTACCCGCTGCATTTGTGATGATGAGCTTTTTTATACCCAGCGATTTCATAACACGCACCGGAAAAGTTACTTGCTGCATAGTGTAGCCTTCGTAATAATGAAATCTGCCCGACATCACAACAACAGGCACGCCATTTAAATAACCTAAAATGAGTTTTCCTTTATGACTTTGAACAGTAGAGCGCGCAAAATGTGGAATATCGGTGTAATCAAATTCGTTAGCTACAAGCAAATCGTCAACCAATCCACCCAAACCTGTACCCAGAATAATTCCAAACTCAGGTACGTGTGTAGAATATTGTTGAATATATTCAGTTGCTTCGGCTATTTGTTTGAACATTATTTAGTTGTTCGTTGATAGTTGTTCGTTGATAGTTGTTCGTTGATAGTTGTTCGTTGATAGTTGTTCGTTGATAGTTGTCTGAATCGCGGATTACACTGATTGCGCAGAAAATGACAGATAAGATTTCTTATTGATGGTCGTCCCTACAAGTAGGGATAAAAATTCCTTTAATCCGTGTAATCCGCGATTCAGACAACTGACAACTCTCCACTCTCCACTCAATTAGCTTTCTTTAATCTTCCGAATCAAATCCTCTATAGCATTAACGTAATTAGGTTGTGTATCTTGTGCAATTTTCAAACCTGTTTCTGCCATTTTGAGCGCTTGCTCTTTTTTAGAATTGTGCAGAAGGGTATTGGCATACCATAAATAATATTCGCTCATACCGCCCGTTTCAGCAGCACGTTTAAAATATTTTTCCGAAGCGGTAAGAATTTCAGAATTAGTAGGATATGCTTCGACCATACTCTTAGCTAAAGAAAAAGTTTTGCGCGCATCCGTTTTAGCTTCTTTGTGCGCATATTCATCGCATGATTTAATGAAGTTTTTTACGTCTTTTGTGTTTTTGAAATATTTCATATCCCACTCGATATACGTTGCATCGGTTGTTAGTGGCGCATATTTTTTCATTTTATTTTTGGCTTCCGATAAAAGTTCAGGCGATTTAAACTCGGTTGCATTTTCAACCGTTTTCTTAATCGCGTTTTCAATTTTTTGCTGAACCGATTTTTCGCCGTAAAGCAAGGTAATCGGTGTACGATTTTGAATGAGAAATTCAAACACTTTTGAATCCGCTTGAATTGTACCTTCAAATATGAGGCGCAACGTAGCTTCTTTTTTAAAATCAGCAGTGATGAGATAATCGTTTACAATTTTCTGCGATGGCTTGCTTCCACGATTCAATGCTTTAACGTACTTCAATAAAAAATCGGCATCGCGCGTGCCATCCTTAAACATTTTATCTAAAGACGAAGTATTATCAATTTTTCCCAATGCGGTTTGGGCAGCTTTCATAAATTGTTCCGCGGGATAAGCACCCACTTCTTTCTGAACAAGTTTGCCTTTTTCGTCAATGAAAAGCAAAGTTGGATAAGCCGAAACATCGAAAGTATTAGAAAGCGTTGTGCCTTCACCTTTTTCCATATCAACTTTGAGATTGATAAAATTATCGTTAAAAAACTGACCCACTTTATCATCCGTGAAAACAGTTGCCGCCATGCGTTTGCAAGGTCCGCACCATTCGGCGTATGCATCCATGAAAATCAATTTGTTTTCTTTCGCTGCTAATGCTTTAGCTTCTGCGAATGTGCCGTGAAAAAATTCAATGCCTGAATGTTTTTCTTGTGCAGTCAGTAAAAAACTTGTGAATAAAAATCCAAGTATCAGACTTGATATGCGTGTTGTATTGCAATTTTTCATAGAAAACTTTATTATTTATTCCTTTCGCTTATTAAATGGCTACTTAAATGTTCTCCTGTAATGCACAGTTTAAATAATTCATCGCGTGAACTTCTGAAAACATTAAAATCGACATTGCCCTCGATGCCTTTAATTTTACCTCTATTGCCATATTGCCAAAAAACCCATTGTGCAGAACCCAATCTCGGAGCTTCATTACCATATTTAGCAATCCATATCGGATAAGCATCGAATTCACCCACAACGTACTTATTGTAAAATTTATAGTTTGTGTAAATTATGGGTTTTGTATTATACCGCAACGAAACAGCATTCAACCACATACGGATAGATTCTACAACTTGTTCGCGAGGTAAATCTTCATCATCCTCAACATCAATAACTGGCGGCAAATCGCCATAATCTAAATCAACATTGTTTAAATAATTTTGAGCTTGCACATTCGGGTCAGCAGAAGGATGAAAAAAATGATATGCTCCTCGAACTATACCCGTTCGACGCATTTCAATCCAATGTTTACAAAACGATGTGTCTATATTATTCCTACCTTCCGTTGCTTTAACAAAAGCAAAAGTAATTTGTTGTTGTGCAATAGTATCCCAATTAACAACTTGCTGATGGTGCGATAAATCAATTCCGTACACTTCAAAGCCTTGAATACGTTCTGTATCGCTTTGGCAAGCACTCATTGAAGCGAGTATTATTACAACCAACAAATTAACTTGCCCTTTTATCATACTGTTCAAGTAAGAACAAAAATACAATTTTTTTTCGGGCGCGCGAACTTTAGTATAACGAACCACACTTTTTTTTGTTATTTCAATGTTATTATTTCCTCCTTGCGAGTGATTTCCGCGCAAAGGCGCAAAGAAGTTCGCAAAGGCGCAAAAAAACAACATTGCGCCTTTGCGCGTTTTTATTTGCGCCTTTGCGCGAAATATTATAAACGCTCAAAACGCACGCCAAACTTACCGTCAAGCACTGCTTTTGGTGTTAATAGCATTAAACCATCTTTATTATTAAAGGCATCAATGTTGCAAGTCATTGGTTCAATGGCTATACTGTTGCGATGTGGCGGTGTAAAAACTTGCGTATAGTTCCATTTAGCTGGTCCTATTTCCTGCCAAAATTCAAGCGCAACTTCATCTGATTTAATACAAATCTGCGCTATTTTATCCTCTGTAGATTTAATTACAAAACCATTATCCAAAACGGTGTCCCCGATGCGATTCCAGTTTTTAAAATTTTCAAATTTTGAAAGTGTACCAGTTGGTAACATGCGCGTATCAATGTCTATTTTTTTAACACTCGGCATTAGCAACGAAGTGTCATCCACTTTTTCGGTTAATTTAAAATACGGGTGCCAACCCATCCCTACTGGAATTGCTTGAGCACATCGGTTTTTAAATCGCATCTCAACCATAAATTCAGCAGCATGATTTTTGCCTTTTTTATCAGTATAAGCGCATTTAAAACACATAATGATATCAATGGTAAATTTAAATGGGTAACTCAAATTTGACCCATCGTATTTCCAACGCAATTTTACGGTTGCTTCATCTTCTTTTAAGTATGTTTTCAAAACGCGCATCGGCGCATCTTTTCCAAAACCATGAATAGAATTTTGAGTAGCGACATTATTTATTTCGAACTGATACGATTTTCCATTGTGTTTGTATTTTCCATCGCGTAAACGGTTTGGATACGGATACAAAAATGCACTTTTCGACCATTTATTTTCAGCCAATTCTTCAGGTGTGTTGTAGCTATCCAAAACAGAGTGCCCTTCAAAAACAAGTTCGAGTAAACAGCCTCCGTAATTGGGCGAAAGACTAAAACGGTTGTTCATTTCATCGAAAAAGGAAATTCTGTCATTGCCTCCATAAGGCGTGTGTTCAAATTGGAACATAAAATTCTATAATTTTGGTTGGATGTGTATAGTCTTATAACTTGTTGAATGTGCTTTTCGTTTTTATTTAAAGTTGTGCAAATTTAGAATTATTTTATGTTATAATTAATAGGTTGCGTAAAATATTAATTTGCAATTGTTAGAAACTGCAAGAATATATTAATTATCAACTAATTCTCTCAGGAATAGCACGCCAATATTCAATAGAACAATATTCCATCAGGAGCTGAAGAACTTCAGCTCCTGATGGAAATTTAACGAACTTTTGATTTTTAGAACATGTACTCGGATATTTCCTCCATATATTAATTAAGTACGATACCGAGTGTTACACCAAATTAAGATTTAGAACCCATAAAAATAATAAGCCCTATTAATAAAGCTATCATAATAAGCGGCAAAAGGCTGAAACTTGTTTTTGAGTTGAGCATTTTTTCGTTTTTAGAATTTGTGGTTTTTACAACAGTTGAAGGCATGGCGTAAATGTAATGGTTAAATAAAAGTGTTACAGGAGTCTTAATTTAAGCACAAAACTAAAAACTATTTATTATAAAAAAAATAAATTCATTGAAAAATATCTAAATTTAATTAATATAAATTGCAATATTTAAATCGTTGCAATTGAAATCTCTGTAACTAATTCTTATCAAACGAGTTCGAAAAAAGCCTTCTAAATTCTGCAAAATGTTAATGTTTAAAAATACAAAATTCAGGTTATCAAAACTTTGGACATTTATGAGAGTTGAGATTGCTAAACACATAATCATTTAAAAATTTTGGGGTAAAAAACCGAATTTCGTATTTCCTATTTGATTTGTTTTGTTTGACAAAAAAGCACTATTAATGCCCATTAAGGTCGAAAAAAATATTCTGAAAACAAATGTTTTGAAAATCGAACGAGTTTTGCTTACAGTTGCTTAATTTTGGGTTTTTTAGTGAAGGATGATGTGAAATCAGTTTTTTGTAGGATTAATATTATTAAACAGCTTCTAACAAAAAACACCAAACTGCATAGTTAACGGTTATTTATGAATTTTTTACAACGATACGGCAACTTCTTTCTATTCTTGGTGATGGAGATTTATGCTATTTCGTTAGTGGCACGGTATAATAGGAAACAAAATGAAATTTATCAAAGTTCAGCCAATATTGTAGTCGGCACTGTTTACGAAAACTTCAGCTCCGTTCGGCGGTTCTTTTCTGTCAGCCAGATAGCTGATAGTTTAGCCATTGAAAATAGTCGATTAAAAACATTATTGGAATCGACAAAATATGCTGTACCCATCAGTAAAGGCACTGTAACTTTTCCACTCGACACTTCAACCATTCGACCCGACACGACGCACAAGAAAGATGTATTGCAACAGTTTACCTATTTGAGTGCAGAAATTGTAAACAATTCAGTCAACAGAAATGAAAATTATATAACCATTAATCGCGGCCGTTTGCAAGGTATACATCCTAACATGGCAGTTATTAGTGCAACTGGAATTGTTGGTATTGTTCGAAACAATATAACCGATCATTATGCTCAGGTCATTTCCATTCTGAATAAGCGATTGAGTATTTCTGCCATGATAAAACGGAATCGGTATTTTGGCTCATTGGTTTGGAAGGGGGGAAATCCGAGAGAAATGATTTTAGAAAGTATTCCAAAACATGCCGATATCGTTAAAGGCGACTCCATCGTTACTTCTGGTTTTTCCGAAATGTTTCCGGGTGATATATTCATTGGTAAAGTAACAGATGTTAAAATTGAAAGTGGCAGCAATTCTTATACATTGACGGTTGAATTAAACAACGATATTTCGAACGAAGCATACGTTTATGTCATCGATAATTTATTTTATCAGGAACTTAATAAAATAAACGAAGAAGTTTTACCTAAAAAACGATAAACTCTTACAGCAATTATGAACAATACTGTTGTGCTGCGCAACATACTTCGTGGGTTAATTTTAATATTTATACAAGTGCTTGTGCTGCGTAATATTAATCTGGGTGTTGGTTGGTTTTCAGTGATAACCATTTTTTTATACCCTGTTTTTTTAATGCACTTACCTTTACAAACGCCTACTTGGGCAATGATTTTAATCGGCGCAGTCTACGGATATATAATCGATTATTTTTACGATAGCATTGGCATGCACATGGCAACCTGTATTTTTTCAGCATATATTCGCAGTGGATTGCTTATGCTTTTAGAGCCTCAAGGTGGATATAAAATCGGCATCAGTCCTACTCGGCACAATCTCGGTTTTTTGTGGTTTGTACGCTACGCTGCCATATTTTTGTTTATTCACGTTTTCGTATTTTTTTCTGTTGAAGAATTTACGCCTTTCTACATAAAGAAAATCGTGCTTTACACCTTCCCAAGTTTTGGAATCTCGCTATTGTTGGTATATTTGTATAATTTACTCCTCGACCCAAAAGAGTAATTTCTTTTAAAAATAAAAATTTATGCTCAAAATGAATAAACGTGTATTTCTAAAATTCCTCCTTTTACTTTGTGCTTCAATCTCTCAATATTTTATGTTAGCACAAAACAACTATCCCAAAACGCGCCGCGACGAAACCGTCATTGATAATTACAGCGGCACAAAAGTTTCTGATCCGTATCGTTGGCTCGAAGATGATAACGCGCCTGAAACAAAAGATTGGGTAACAGCTCAGAACAAGAATACTTTTGCTTATCTTGATAAAATTCCGTACAGAGAAGCGATAAAAAAACGCCTCACCGAGCTTTGGAACTACGAAAAATATGGTTCTGTTTTTCACGAAGGTGATGCGGAATATTTTTTCAAGAATGATGGATTGCAAAACCAATCCGTTTTGTATCAACAAAACAAAAATTCGGATGCGCCGCAGGTCTTTCTCGATCCAAATGCACTTTCAAAAGAAGGAACTGTCGCTTTAGGTTCTCTTTCATTCGATAAAGCGGGAAAATATGTCGCTTATGAACTCGCAAAAGCGGGTTCTGATTGGCAAACCATTTATATTAAAGAAGCTGCGACAGGCAAACAAATTGATGAACCAATTGAATGGGTGAAATTTTCTGGAATTTCATGGCAAGGCAACGGTTTTTATTACAGTCGCTATCCAAAACCAGAAGAAGGCAAAGCTTTGACAACAAAAGCAGAAGGTCACCAAGTGTATTATCACACACTCGGTACTTCAGCCGCTTCTGATAATTTAATTTTTTCTGATGCTAAAAATCCGAAAAACTTAATGGGTGCTGGTGTGAGTGACGATGAACGTTTTGTTTGCATATCGCTTTCGGCGGGAACAAGTAACAATGCAGTATTAGCAAAGGATGCCCGCTCAGGTTCTGAATTTAAATCCATCATTCCCAACCAAACGCATGATTGGGGTTTTATTGATAATGTGGGCGATTGGCTTTATTTCATGACGAATTACAAAGCATCTAATCGCAGCATTATCGCCATCAATTTTAATCACCCAGAAGAAAAAAATTGGAAAACTATTATTGCTGAACACCCGAGTGATGTGATTGAATCTGTCGATATTTTGAATGGCAAAATGGTTTTAACCTATATGCACAATGTGAGTTCGCTACTCAAACAATTCGATTTAGATGGTTCGCATGCAACAGATATTAAATTACCTGGCATTGGGACTATTGCAGGTTTGCATGGCAAACGCCAAACAGCAGATGCGTTTTATAGTTTTACGAGCTTTATGCGTCCATCGACGCCATTTCGTCTCGATATGAAAACCTTGCAATCAACAGAGTTTAAAAAAACGGCACTTAAATTTAATCCAGATGATTATACAACCGAGCAAGTTTTTTATACATCGAAAGACGGCACAACAATACCGATGTTTGTAACTATGAAACGCGGCACAAAATTAGACGGTAAAAATCCGACCATTTTATATGGTTATGGCGGATTTAATATCAGTTTAACACCGTCATTCAGCGTTTCCCGATTGGCATTTTTGGAGCGCGGCGGTGTTTATGCCGTCGCTAATATTCGCGGTGGTGGTGAATTTGGTTCAAAATGGCATGAGCAA